>NZ_BAAGTS010000001.1:0-485252 GCF_054781795.1 Rufibacter soli
CAGTTATGCCAGGAGCCGCTGCGTGTTGGGCCTGTTTTTCTGAAAACAGGCCCAAAACGCGGCGGCTCCTTTTAAAGACCTCTAACTGGTTAGGTGCCGGAAAACCGATCCTTCTTTCTATGGGCTAAAGAGATAGAATATAGGTAATATACAAATTACCCTAGTTTTAGAAAAGGCTTGACGAAGGTCCTACATGGGAAGGTGGCTACCCCACCGAAGAGGCAGCAGGGTTCTTATCCTGGTTGGCCAGATACGCCTCTTTGGTGCCGGCCTGGCGGGCCTCTACCTCATATTTATTATGGTAATACCCCACCCGCAAAGACTCCACAAAATAGAGCCACAAAAATTTTATTCTTCCATTCTCCTGAAACTGACGCACATGGCAAAGTTCATGGGCTACCCAGGGCCGGTTCTGCAAGAAAATTTCTTTGGAAACTCCGCTTAAGTGTATAGTTTTACCCAGCACCATGGCCACGTTGGTACTTTTCAAGACCCACCGGGCAATGCGGGCGAAGGGAGATTTCTCCACTATTCTCAAATTTTTTTCAAGGGGCTCCATCTTTTTTTCCTTTGCCCCATTATACGGTCTGCCGGTCTTTAAAGCTGCATTTTAGCCACCCCTTCCCTTCTTTTTTTTCCTATTCCTGAAAAATTTTCCGTTATACGACCCTTGGTTTTAAAGGTTTCGTTTTTATCTTTGAAATACCAGAAAGTAAGTAGGTGTTTCTAAATGCTTTCTGTTTTAAGGGCTCACTTCCTGTTTTTGGGTGCTTTGGCACTTACCCTGGAAGGGCCGCGGTTGGTCTGCTGCAGCCAGTACCTCCCGATGTTTCACCATTAAAACAGATGATGAAAAGTTATATTTTGTCTGCATTAGCCTTAGGCTCTGCATTATTGTCTTTTTTCTATGAAGTGCCTGCCACTCAGGCAACTACGTATTCAGAAGAAGCCTTTATGGTCACCCCCGGCGAACAGCTTCAGGAATGGGCATTAGCCCATAACAACTTAGAAGTAAATGAGCCAACCACTGTAGTTCCGGTAGAGAAGACCCTTACGTTCAAAGACTCTCTGTTCTACAACTACTATTCCCAATCCTTTGGCCTCAAACTGGAGTTCAATGAAGACAAAGAGCTGCTGGAAACAGTAGCCGACTGGATTGGCACTCCTTACCGCTCTGGCGGAAGCTCACAAAGAGGCACTGACTGCTCTGGCTTTGTGACCCGCGTTTACAAAGAAGTGTACGGTATCACCCTCAGCCGTAGCTCCCGCTCCATGTTCCAGGACGTGAACAGAGTCTCTAAAACCGCTATTGAAACCGGAGACCTGGTTTTCTTCCGCCGCGGGCCCGGCCAACCCATCTACCACGTGGGCATTTACCTTAAAAACGGCAAATTCATCCACTCGGCCAGCAACGGCGGGGTCATGATAAACTCCTTGAACTCTCCTTACTATAAGAGAAATTTTTACGCGGCCGGCAGAGTGATCTAAACTCCTCTTGCCCCCATGCGTGGAAAGCGCCTGCCTAAATTACTGGGCAGGCGCTTTTTTATTAACCTGTTTTAAGCCTGTTTTTCTCAAAACACCCCTGAAACAGGAATCCTTAACAAGCTCCCCTTTTACTGTCGCAAGAAGCCCGCCCCCAAAAAAGCGGGTTTGGCTTATGATATAAAGGCAGCAAGAGGGCGCCAATAGAGCCTTACCCGGGGCCTTTTTCGGGCTTTCTGCTAAAATGAGCCTGATGCTGGTAATGGAATAAAAATACGGCAATAGGTTCTAACTATTTTCATAGGAAACAAGTATAGAGAGCAAGGCCAGGCAAGAGGCTCTGTTTAGAGGATTATTGCCCCTCCGCCTGTTTCGTCCGCTTTTTTTCGTTATTTCGTCCCGGGCAGAAACGTTATCCCAGCTTTATAACCGTTAGCACTTTCTACTTACACCTATGGAAAACCAGTCAAACAAAAACGTACAGGAGTCTTCTATCTTCAAGAAGTTTCTCAGCAAAGCCGAAGAATACGTTAAGCAGCCCCTGCGCGTAAAGGAACTGCTCAATGATGCCTACCAGAAAGCCAGCGAGAAGAAAGACTTCGGAACCATTGCCAGCGAGGCCTTTGAGAGCCTGGCCACCCTCTCGCGCATGATCAGGGCGGCTTTGGCCAAAGAATACCACGGCATTCCTACCAGCACCGTAGTGATGGGTGTAGCCGTGATCATCTATTTCCTGTCCCCTATTGACCTTATCCCAGACTGGATTCCGGTGATTGGCTTGCTGGATGACGTGAGTTTGCTGGCCTGGTTCATGACCAGCATCAAAGCCGAGATGGACAAGTTTCAGGCCTGGGAAGCGGCCCAACCCAGCAAATCGGCAGATTCCAGCACTGATCTGGTTACCTCTATGGATGTAGACACCTCGGCGCATACGCCTAAATATGGCAATGAGCCCGCCGGCCAGTATGGTTCCAGCCACACCACGGCACCCTCTACCAGCGGCTACGGTTCCTCTGGCCCGCAAAACAGCCCTACCTACGGCGAAGGCAACATGCGTATGGGCAATTCTTCTTCCGGCTCGCAGGGCCAGGGCTCTACCGGCGGCGAGATTCCTACCCAGAATGACATTCCGGTGACCAGCTATACCACCGTGGAAGGCACCCCTGAGCAGGAAATCCACCCTACCAACACCCCAGACGCCCGCCCTACCAACCAAGGCGTGCCCACCGGTTACGGCGAGCCCAATGTGCGGGCCTCTACCACAGACAGCACCCGCGTACCCAGCAGAAACTCAGATGACATGGACCACGGCGGGAATATCAGATAACCCTCCTGCTCTCCAGCTTTTATAACGAAAGGCGCCTTATGCAAGGCGCCTTTTTTATTTGCCTGGCAACCACCCTTAAACCTCTGGAGAAGTAGCCTCTTTGCCGTACCTTTGTACCGGTATGAAAAGTGGAAAAAAGGAGTCTGCCCTGCAGCTGGGAATTGTGGAGAAGGAGATAGAGGCTATTGGCACGGTGCGGTTTATTCCCAGTGCTACCGCCAAATACGTAAGAATAAGCATCAGGCCCGGGCAGGGCGTACGGGTCACGTTACCCCGGCGCGCTTCTATGGCCCAGGCCGAGGCCTTTGTGCAGGAGAAGTCTAGTTGGATTAGAAAACACTTGGTGTCCCAACAGCAGGAGCAGCACAGAAAGACGCTTTTCACCCCAGAACTAGCCTACAACACCCGTTTTCACCAACTACAGTTGCAGCCCCATTCCCTGCCCCACTGCAAGAGCCGGCTAAAGGATGGCATTTTGCACGTGTGGTACCCCCAGACCATTGGCTATGCGCATGAAGATGTACAGGACTACATCCAGAAAGCCATTGAATACACCCTTCGGCTGGAGGCCAAGGAACACCTGCCCCAACGGGTAGCCTATTTTGCCCGTCAGTTTAATTTCTCTTACCAACAGGTAACCATCAAGAACGCCAAAACCCGCTGGGGAAGCTGCTCGGCCACCAACAACATCAACCTGAACCTGCACCTCATGCGCCTGCCCGCGCACCTCTGCGACTACGTGATCCTGCACGAACTGGCCCATACGGTAGAGAAGAACCACGGCCCCCGCTTCTGGGCCCTGCTAGACAAGATCAGTGGTGATGCCAAAGGCCTGGATAAGCAATTGAAAGCATATAGGTTGCAAATATTGTAGCCGTTTTAAGTCATTTAGCACATTCTGTTTCAGGCCCGTTTTTGGAAAATCAGGCTTAAAACGAAATCTGGGGTCTCGGGACTCAAGCCCTGGGTGGAAACTCACGCATTTCGTCCCCCTTTGAAGGGGGTAGGGGGATTATTACTCATTCAGAGAGGTTTTCCGTTTTAAGCCTGATATCCTGAAAACACCCTCAAAACGCTTTCGGCAGGGAAAGGGGCAAAAAGAAAGGCAGGAGGAATATCCCCCTGCCTTTCCAGGTAAAAATGAGCAATCGTTAAGAAAGGGTTAACTCGCCTGACGCATGGTATGCGTAGAGACATACTCTACAAAATCACCCACCGTGTTCAGGGGCACCTCATCAGGAATCACAATTTTGAAGCTCTTCTCCAGTTCTAGAATGATATCCACCACATCTACGGTATCAAACCCGAACTCTTTGCTGAGATTAGCGGACACCCGAAGCCGGGAAGCCTTGATCTCTTTGGTCTTGCTGATTATTTTAACTACCTCTTTGGTGATGGAGGGGGTATAGGCTGTCATCATATATGTAAAAAATAAAATCCAATCTTAAGGCAGCCAACCAAAGCGTTAACAGGAATCTGCCTAGGGCCGGCTATCAAAATGGACACGTCCATAGTGATGACAGGGAAACCAAGCGATACCCCTACAAGAGAAGGAATAACTTCTAATAAAATTCATCCACAACATGTAAATACGCTCAACCAGCTTTTCTAAAATAAAGCTTATCAGACACTTACCTAGCAGACAAGCTTTAAAAGAAATTTCACGGCATTTCTATCTCCGCTATCTTTCCCAGAAGCACCCTTCCAGCCAGTAGGATAGTCGGCATTACTTAGCCAGCCTGGGCACTGTGGGGCTGGGCAAGGCGTTTGCCGATGTAGGAAGTAAGACACTCAAGGCAGGCATGGAAATTCATTTGTTACTGGACCGGATATTTACCAGTGCAGTGGGTGAGAGAGAGTGTTTTGAAAGGAAAAAGAGGTGGCAATCAACCTGACGGTCTATTTGAGGAGTAAGGCCCCGGAGGCCCGGTCTGCCTCAATCTGCGCAATCAAAGCATCATAGAGGGCACTGTAGTAATTAGTTTGGGCTGCCCTGAGCTCTGTTTCGGCGGTGATGACCTCCAGGTTGGAGCCCACGCCCTCCTGGTACTTGATATGAGACACCCGGGCAATTTCTTTGGCCAATTCCAGGTTCTGCCGTTGGGCCTTGAGCACACTGCGCGTGTTGGTTACCGTGACGTCAGCTTGCTGCAGTTCCAGGTCAATGGACTGTTGCAGTTGTTCAAACCCCAGTTTCACATTCTCCAGTTCTATACGGGACTGCTGCACCTGGTAGCGCTTGCGCAGGCCATCAAAAAGGGGCACCTGCAAGCCTATACCCACGGCGCCGTAGTCAAACCAGTTGCGGGTGGTGGTATTATTCGCCCCAGCCCGTACGTCTAGCAGCCTGGAGAGGGAGGAGCCTACACCGTTATAGCCATATTGGGCGTTTAGCACCAGCCTCGGGAAGAAACCCGCCTTGAGGTTGCGCATATCCAATTGGGCCAGGTCGCGCTGCGTTTCTAGAATGGAGTATTCAATGCGTTTGGCATACTGGAACCCTTGGTAATTCAGTTTTGGCGGAGCGCTTTGCAGAGCTTCTTCCTGTAGGGAATCGGTGAGGGCAATGGCCTGCTGCTGGGGCATGCCCATCTGGAATTTGAGTAGTTGCCCGCTCAGCACCAACAGCCGCTGGGCTTTGTCCTGGTCAATTTTGAGGTTATTGTAGCTTACCTGCAGGCGGTCCACGTCTAGTTTCTCCACCAAACCGTTCTGGTTCATGGCAATGGTTTGGCGCAGGAGCGTGTCTAACCGGGCCAGGTTCTGGTCCAGCAGTTTCAGCTGTTCACGGGCCACCAGTACACTGTAGTAGGCCTTGCTCACCAGCTCTGCGGCCTCAATCTCGCTCTGGTGGGTGTTCTTGCGCGAAAGCTGGGTAAAAGTAGCCGCCGCCTTAAGGCCTACCAGGTAAGAGCCGTCAAACAGTAATTGCGTGCCGGAAAGGGCCGCCGTACCGGTCCAGGGTTGCACAAACGTGATAGCCTGGGGGCCAGTTCTATCTTTAGGGGGGGTGTAGGTGGGGGTGAGCACAATGTCCTGCCCAGCGTTGAGCTGCTGTTGGGTAATGACGAAGGAATTTAAGAGACCGGCTCCGCTCAAGGCGCTGAAATCTACAATAGACTTCTGCTGGATGAAGTTGTTGCTGAGGTCAACCCCGGCATTCACCTGGGGCAAACCGGCGGCCCGTACTTCACCCACCCTAGCCTTGGCTATTTGCTCCTGATTGCGCAGCACCTTAATGTTGGGCCGGTTTTCCAGCGCGTACCTGATAGCTTGCTCCAATGATAACGCCTGCTCCTGCGCCACCGCAGGCGTAGAAAGCACAACCGAAAGGAACAGCCCGCTCCATATAAGCCAACAGACCATATTTTGCTTTTTCATAGGCACTTTTTCTTCTACGGTGTTCTTTCCTGGCTGTGGCAGAGAAGATATACTTTTAAGGTTTCCTGGCTATGGAACAGTCTAGCTTCAGGCGCCTTGTCTTTGCTGGCCTCAGGCAAACACTGTGTCTGGGTAAGCAACTACTCCCTTGGGGAAACCCACCGGAACGCCCTTTGTTATTAACGTTTCCTTTAAAAGGCAATTACCAGATACCGCTACTTATTGCCAGCTTTTACGGCCTTAAGCTAGCAGGTAAATTTCTGTTTTAAGCCTGTTTTCTGAAAAACGTGCTTAAAACAGACCATGACCGCAGCCTGGAGCCAAAGGTCTTCCAGACAAAACGATACGCATTCCCATTACTTCTTTATCTTTGCACTATGCTATTGGAGAACATTAAACGGCTGACCCAAGAGGTGGAAGCCTACGCTATAGAGAACAAGGAGCACCTGGAGGCTTTCAAGAACACCTACGTGAGCCGCAAAGGCCAGATTGCCGCCCTGTTTGACGAGATGAAAACCGTGGCGCCTGAGCAGCGCAAGCAAATGGGTCAGGAACTGAACCAGCTCAAGCAGTTGGCCCAGCAACGCATGGACACTGCCCAGGAGGCCCTGGAACAGAACGCCACGCCAGACGCCCTGGCTGGCCTGGATTTCACCCTGCCCCCGGTACCCAACACCCTAGGTACCCGCCACCCACTTTCCCGCGTGCGCGAAGAGATCATTCGCATTTTTGAGCGCATTGGCTTCAACGTAAGCGAAGGCCCTGAGATGGAGGATGACTGGCACAACTTCTCGGCCCTCAACTTCCCAGAGAACCACCCCGCCCGCGACATGCAGGACACGTTCTTCCTGAGCAAGAATCCAGACATGTTGCTGCGCACGCACACTTCTAGCGTGCAGGTACGGGTCATGGAGCACCAGAAACCGCCCATCCGGACGCTGTCACCGGGTCGCGTATTCCGCAACGAGGCCATCTCGGCACGGGCGCACTGCGTGTTCCACCAGGTGGAAGGTCTGTTCGTGGACCGCGGTGTGAGCTTCAAAGACCTTAAAGATACCTTGTACCACTTCGTGCAGGAGCTCTTTGGGCCAGACACGCAGATCAGGTTCCGGCCGTCGTTCTTCCCGTTCACGGAGCCCTCTGCCGAGATTGACATCACCTGCCTTATCTGCAAAGGCAAGGGCTGTAACATCTGCAAGCAAAGCGGCTGGGTGGAGATTGGCGGCTCGGGTATGGTAGACCCGCAGGTGCTGGAGAACTGCGGCATTGACTCCAAGGAATTCTCGGGCTTCGCGTTTGGCATGGGCATTGAGCGCATTACCATGCTCAAGTACCAGATCAAAGACCTGCGCCTCTTCACCGAGAATGATGCCCGTTTCCTTCGCCAGTTTGAGGCGGTGTAACGGAGCAGCTGCCCGCTAGAAATCTGTTTTGGGCCTGTTTTTAGAAAAACGGGCCCAAAACAGATTTTTTTATTGTCATTCTCAGACACTTACTAAGTTTTTAGAAATTTTTCTAGGCCAATACTTGCGTAATGACTGCTTAGCCCCTACTTTTGCATCATCATTCAAGACCACCTGGTCTAAATGGTAAACTCCTCCTTAGCTCAGTTGGTTAGAGCACATGACTGTTAATCATGGGGTCCTTGGTTCAAGCCCAAGAGGGGGAGCAACAAAAGCCTGATCAGGAAACTGGTCAGGCTTTTTTGTTTGCATCCAATTTCTTGCCGCCTTAGCTACTACCTTAGCCAATTGGGTCTCACTCATTTCTCTTTCCTCCTCACCCAAACCCAAAGGAGACATAACAGCAAAATTCTTCTTTGGTAAAGGGAATGTCACGTGAATCCTTTCCTTGAATAGTAATGGCTACCAAGCAAAGTCTTTTATTGGGCCAAGAGCAACAATCGTTTTCCCTAACCACCTGAAGTCCCTTATTCCTTTCTCCCTTCAGGTGGAATTTTAAAGCAGGCCTCAGTTTTAGGGTTGCTTTCTACCCTACCCCTAACCAGAATGCGTATTTACCTTATCCAGGACTTTAATTCCGAAGAAGGTGTGTTGGGCGTTAATAAAGCTATCTGCAGTATTAGGTATCCTATGGGTCACCTCGGTAGAATTATATGCCCAGGAAAAACGTGGCCTTGATTATTACCTGAACGCCGGCCTGGCCAACAGCCCTATGCTGTTAGACAGTAGTAACCAGTACAAAGCCAATCTACTGGACAGCCTTAGAGTGTTGGCTGGCTTTGGGCCCCAGGTTACCTCTACGGGCCAAATAATGCGGGCACCGGTGGTCGGCAAATTTGGCTATGACAGTGCCATCACCAACGGGGCTAATTATTCGGGCGTGGTAACGGTGGAACAGCCGCTTTTTAATGGCAGGCCTCGGCGGGCACAGTTCCAGAATATTACGTTACTCAACCAGGCGCTGCGGCTGAATGTACAGCTCTCTGAAATAGACTTAAAAAAGAGCATTACCGCCCAGTATATAACCGCCTACTCAGATTACAGCCAGCTGGAGTTCAACCAAAATCTGCTCAAGATCCTCCAGAATGAGCAACCGGCCCTAAAGAAGCTGGTGGAGAATGGGGTGTACCTGCAAACGGACTATCTGAACCTGACCGTGAGCATTCATACCCAACTCATTGCCCTGAAGAAAGCCGCCCTTCAATACCGTGATGATTTGTATGCCTTGAATCTCTTGTGCGGCGTTTACAACCGGGCAGAGGTCATCTTACTGAAACCCGAGTTACCCATTAGGACCGCATTTCTGGTGAATAGCTCGCCGCAGATGTTGCGTTTCAGGGTTGACAGTTTAAAACTGGTGACGGCCCGCCAGCTCCTTGATCTAAATTACCGGCCGCGGCTTAGCGCTTTTGCAGATGGTGGGATAAACGCCATAAACCCGCGAAACATCCCGCGCAATTTGGGCGCCAGCTTTGGCCTCAATTTCACGGCCGTTCTCTATGATGGCCGCCAGCGTCGCCTGCAACACAGCCGCCTGCAGCTCCAGGAGATTACCCGCCAGAAGTACCGAGATTATTACCTCAGCCAGTACCAGACCCAGGTGAGCCAGTTGCTGGAGCGCCTGCGTGCAACAGATGAGCTCTTAACTGAAATACGCGCGCAAATTGCCGCCCAGCAACGCCTTCTCACTATGTATAAGGTAGAAATTGCCAATGGCCTGGTGAGATTTACGGACTTCATCATCAACGTGACCAATTACACCACCACCCGCAACGACCTGGTGCAGGCAGAAAACGACCGGCTACAGCTTCTGAACGAACTCAATTACCTGAAATGAAAAGTCGCTCTCTTTTTCCCGCGTTTTTGCTCCCGCTTCTGCTGGCCGGTTGCACCCCATCCCCGCCCGGGGAAGAAGCCGCTGATATAGAAGTGAGAACTCCTGTGCAAGTAGTCACTGTTGAAAACGCTCCTATTTCTGAGACGCTTACCTTATCTGCCACTTCAGTTTACCAGAAAAAGAACGTCATCAAAGCACCTACGCAGGGTTACCTGAAGAAAATATACGTTGGCCTAGGAGATTTAGTCCCAGCCGGTAAACCGTTGTTTTTACTGCGCACCAAAGAGTCTGAAGTCCTGGGCGACCTAGCTAGAAAAGACCCTGTACTGGCATCTTTCCAAGGCGGAATTACGGTAAAGGCCCCAGCCACGGGCCGCGTGCGCGAGATCAATTTCCAGTTGAATGATTACGTGAATGACGGTGACCAGTTAGCGGTACTAGCCGATGAAAGCAGCTTCGTTTTTATCCTAAATGTGCCGTATGAGTTCAACAGGTACGTAAAGCCCGGCACTGGCTGCACCATTGTCTTGCCTGACTCCACCAGAATCCCCGGGAAAATCACCTCTAGCTTGGGCATAGTAGAACCCGGCTCGCAAACCCAGAGCTACGTGGTGGTGCCCCATACCAACCAAGACCTGCCTGAGAACTTACTGGTGAACGTGGAACTCAATAGGCAGGAAAAAGCCAGTAGCCAGGTGGTAGACAAATCCGCTGTTCTGTCTGATGAGACTATGGAGAGCTTTTGGGTGATGAAGCTGGTAAATGACTCTACGGCCGTAAAAACCCCAGTAAAGAAAGGAATTGCTTCGGGAAGGAAAATAGAGATACTCTCGCCTCTATTCAAGCCTACAGACCGCTTGGTCACCACAGGCAACTATGGCCTGCCTGATACCGCCCGGGTAACTGTTCTGAACCAGAAACGGCCATGAGAGATTTCTTCGTTAGGTACAAGAACCCGGTTACGGTCATTCTGGCCTTAGTGCTGGCCGGCGGTGTTTTCGCGTACTCCCGTATGCAGACCTCGCTTTTCCCAGAGGTTACATTCCCCAAAATAAAAATCATTGCTGACAGCGGCCTGCAGTCGGTGAGTAAAATGATGGTCACCGTCACCAAGCCCCTGGAAAACACCATAAAGCAAGTACCTAGCCTACAGCTTATCCGGAGCGTTACCAGCCGGGGCAGCTGCGAAATCTCTGCCTTTGTGGACTGGAACGCAAACGTAGACCTCAGCAAGCAGCAGGTAGAATCGGCTATTGCCGAAGTGAAGGCGGCCTTGCCTCCGGGCACCGACATCACGGTAGCCAAGATGAACCCAAGCATATTGCCGGTAATGGGTTATGTGATAGATGGCCCGGGGCGCAGCGCCATTGAACTGAACCTGATCGCAAACTACACCGTGCGGCCGTTCCTCTCACAAGTGGAAGGCGTGTCTGAGGTGCGGGTTACAGGCGGCAAGACGAAGGAATTTGTGGTGGAGCCCAACCAACAGAAAATGAGTTCCCTAGGGCTAACGCCAACCGCTATAGCTGACGCTCTAGCCAGTACCAACTTCCTGACCAGTAACGGGTATATATCTGACTATGACCGGCTCTACCTCTCTACCACCAACGCGGCCATTGAAACCCTGGACCAACTGCAGAACCTGGTCATCAGCAGTGATGGCAAGCGCATAATAAGGCTCCAGGATATTGCGCAGGTAAAAGTAGAGGAACAGGTGGAATACATCAGGATTAATGCGAACGGCAAGAAAGCGGTTCTTCTTGCAGTCTTAAAGCAGCCAAACGCCAATCTGATTGACATTTCCAGTGCCGTGGAAGCCAAGGTAAAAACCCTGAATTCCCGCATTTTACCCAAGGGCGTGAAGCTTACGCCCTATTACATTCAGGCAGATTTCGTGCATGACTCCATCAGGAGCGTAACAGATAGCCTTCTGATTGGTTTGCTGCTGGCTATTGTGGTCACCGTGATATTCCTGCGCTCGCTTACGTCCAGCCTGGTCATCCTGGTAACCATTCCGCTCACGCTTTCACTTACCCTCCTGGTGCTGTATGTGCTGGGGTATACCTTCAATATCATGACCCTGGGTGCCATTGCGGCGGCCATAGGCTTGATCATAGATGATGCCATTGTGGTGGTGGAGCAGATCCATAGAACCCGTGAGGAACATCCTGAAACCCCCACCCGTGACCTTCTCTCCCAAAGTGTCCATTACCTGCTGCCGGCCATGGTGGGCTCCTCCATCACTACCATTGTCATCTTTTTCCCCTTCATTTTGCTCTCAGGCGTGGCAGGTGCCTACTTCAAGATCCTGACAAATACCATGATCATTACCCTGGTCTGCTCCTTTCTGGTCACCTGGCTGGGATTACCGGTGGTTTACCTGCTTTTATCCGGCAAAAGCAACAAAGTTAAACCTGCTCCCGCGCACCAGCCCCACCAACAGGGTAATTGGATCGCGTTCTTTATGCACCGTCCTGTTTTGAGCTTCGGGTTCACCGTACTCCTGATAGGGGTAGTGGTTTTGGTGGCCCCGCTTCTGGAGACGGGTTTTCTGCCCGAGATGGACGAAGGCTCCATTGTGCTGGATTACACCTCGCCGCCCGGCACCTCCTTAGACGAGACGGACCGGATGCTGCGCGAAGCGGAGAAGATTATTGTGAAAGTACCGGAAGTTGAGAGCTATTCCCGTAGAACCGGTACACAGATGGGCTTTTTCATTACCGAACCCAACAGCGGCGACTACCTGATCCAGCTAAAAAAAGACCGACATCGGACAACTGAGGAGGTGATAGACGAGATCAGGCAAGGTATAGAATCCACGCAGCCCGCCCTCGTGATTGATTTTGGCCAGGTGATTGGCGATATGCTTGGAGACCTGATGAGTTCCACGCAGCCTATTGAGATAAAGGTCTACGGGGACGACCAGCAACAGCTCCAGAAAATTGCCCGGCAGGTAGCCGCCATCACGGAGCACGTGAAAGGCACCGCCGACGTATTTGACGGAATCGTGATCGCGGGCCCCTCAGTGAACATCCGCCCGGATAACCAACGGCTGGGCCAATACCAGTTAACCCCCACCGACTTTCAGTTTCAGCTACAAACCCAACTGGAGGGCAACGTACTTGGGAGTATCTTTGAGAAAGAACAGCAAACCAATGTCCGGCTCAAGTACCCCAATGCGACCAAAACCTCTCTAAGCAACTTAGAGAGTAGCCTGATCTTCCTCCCTGACGGCAAACTAAAGCCCATCTCAGAATTGGCGGCCATCCAGATTGAAGCCGGCAGCGCCGAGATAGAGCGGGAAAACCTGCAATCCATGATTCCTATCACAGCTCGCCTTGACAATAGGGACCTGGGCAGCACCATTGCTGAGATCCAACACAAAATCAACGAGCAGGTCCATTTGCCCAAAGGCTTTCATATAGGCTATGGCGGCGCTTACCAGGAACAGCAGAAATCCTTCTCTGAACTTCTCATGATCCTGGTTGCGGCCGCACTATTGGTCTTCGCCTCTATCCTGTTCCTTTTCCGCGAAGTCAGGATTGCCGTTCTGATCATCTGCCTTGCCGTTCTAGGGATTTCCGGAAGTTTGTTGGCGCTTTACCTCACTGGTACCGCGTTGAATGTGGGTAGCTACACTGGACTTATTATGATCATCGGGATCATTGCCGAAAACGCCATTTTTACCTTTCTTCAGTTCCAGGAATCAAGGCAGAACAGCAACGTACATGACGCCATCGTTTACGCTATTTCTACGCGCCTGCGGCCTAAACTGATGACCGCCTTCGGAGCTATTATAGCCTTACTGCCCATTGCCCTGGGCATTGGCACCGGGGCCCAATTACACCAGCCCCTGGCCATTGCCGTGATTGGCGGCTTTTTGATTGCCTTACCGTTACTTCTGGTCGTGTACCCCACCTTTTTGCTTCTACTTTTCCGGGAAAAAGGAGGCCAGGCAGACATACGGGCCTTGCCGAATAGTTAAGTTTTGAACGTCTTTATTTTAATGTTATGTGGTGGACTTACGCCTTACTTTCTGCTTTTTTTGCGGCGCTGACCGCCGTCTTTGCCAAGGTTGGTATAACAGGCGTCAATTCAAATTTAGCGACTGCTATCAGAACAGTGGTTATTCTGGTGGTTGCCTGGGGTCTGGTATTCTTCAGGCAGGAACAAACCGGCCTGGCCACCTTGACCAGGCAAAACTTACTTTTTCTGGTTCTATCAGGTTTGGCTACCGGGCTTTCCTGGATCTTTTATTTTAAGGCCCTGCAACTGGGCAAGGTATCACAGGTGGCACCGGTAGATAAACTAAGCGTAGCCATTGCCATTCTACTTTCAGTAGTGTTTCTGAAGGAAGTTTTAACCCTAAAGGTTGCCCTGGGTGCCTTGCTTATTATTGCCGGCACCATTGTGCTTATCCTGTAAAAGAGGGCGACCGCAGCCTTAGGCAGCCCTGAAACCCTAACGATTTCCCTTAGAAGCCTGATCAGGAAACTGGTCAGGCTTCTTTGTTTTACCACGTTTCATAGCTACTCCACCTAAGGCCCGCTTTCTAATCTTTCACGCCACGGTAATGGTTTGGTCTAAATACACGTCCTGTACCAGATTCAATAAGTCTACTCCTTCCTCAAAGGGCCTTTGAAATGCCCTGCGGCCTAAAATCAAACCCGTCCCGCCGGCCCGCTTATTAATGACGGCCGTTCTCACGGACTGTTGCAGGTCAGAAGCACCCTGTGACTCACCGCCGGAGTTGATGAGGCTGGCGCGGCCCATATAGCAGTTCAGAACCTGATAGCGGCACAGGTCAATGGGGTGATCTGAAGTGAGTTTATCATACATAGCAGGGCTCCACTTAGAGAAATTGATGGCTTTGAAGCCTCCGTTGTTCTCAGGGAGTTTCTGCTTGATGATGTCTGCCTGCAAGGTCACGCCCAGATGGTTAGCCTGTCCGGTGATGTCGGCGGCCACGTGGTAGTCTTTATCAGCGGTCTTAAAGGCGTTGTTGCGTGCGTAGCACCACAGAATGGTAGCCATGCCCAATTGGTGGGCCCGCTCAAAGGCCTGGGCTACTTCCACAATCTGGCGGTTAGAATCCTCAGACCCGAAATAAATGGTGGCTCCCACCGCCACCGCGCCCAGGTTCCAGGCTTCTTCCACAGACCCAAACATAATCTGGCTGTATTTGGTGGGGTACGTTAGGAGCTCGTTGTGGTTAATCTTTACTATAAACGGAATCCTGTGCGCATACCGACGAGCCACCATGCCTAAATTCCCGAACGTGGTAGCGATGGCGTTGCAACCGCCCTCTATGGCCAACCGCACCACGTTCTCGGGGTCAAAGTACAGGGGGTTAGGCGCAAACGAGGCCCCGGCCGTGTGCTCAATGCCCTGGTCAATGGGTAGAATGGACAGGTAACCGGTACCGGCCAGTCGGCCATGGTTATAGAGCGCGGAAAGGCTCCGGAGCACCGGTACCGGACGATTAGAGGGCAGAAAGATCCGGTCTACAAAGTCGGGGCCAGGCAGGTGGAGTTGTTCCTTGGAAACCGCTGTAGCGGTGTATTCCAGCAGATCTTCGGCCTCTTTGCCTAGTAATTCATCAATGGTAAGATTTGCCATAACAACTGTTTCTAAATAGTGGATAAAAACCTTGGGCAAACGACCAGGCTTGGACAAGGGTATATTGTTTGTTTCTTTCCTGAAGACGGTAACAGGGGCCAGATGTTGGGATCAGCAGTAGTAGATGATTGTCTTTTCTAGTACCCTCTGCAGGCTTGGCGTTTTACCCCTGTTTTGCGAAAAACATGCTTAAAACGTCCAATGGGTTTTTATTTCATTTTACGGCCCGCAGGGTTTTTGGTGCGCTGGGGCAGACCTTATTCCAATTTGGGCAAGGCACATTATTTTCTGGCACTGGATAAGCTGGAAACCTACATATAATGGGGCAAAAACCACCACTTTCAAAGACCGTATAAATTTATAACTGCCTAGATTTTAACAAATTATAAACCTTCACCTGACTACCTATGAAAAATTACCTTTTTGATGTAAGGCTTCCCATGGTACTTCTGGGGGCCACCTTGTTTTTAGGAGGCTGTAGTAAAGAAAAGACCACAGAAACTACAAGCACCACTACAACTGAAGATACCATGGGCCATGATATGGACATGGACAGCGCAAAAGCAGGCTCTAATGAAATCATGGATAAGATGCATGACCACATGGAGGACATGCGGAAGGTTAAATTAACCGGAGACCCAGATAATGACTTCGCGCTCATAATGGCTGAACACCATAAAGGAGGCATTGAGATGGCTGAAGAGGAAGTAGATAACGGTACCGACACCATGCTGGTCAACATGGCCAAAAGAAGCATCACCTTACAGAAGGATGAGCGGGAAAAATTGGAAGACTTTGCCGATGATCATAAACCCGCATCCCGGGATACTTCCATGACCATGAAATTTATGCAGCCCATGAAAGACATGATGGGCAAGATGGACCATAGTAAGACTGGCACTACTGACTTCCATTTCGCTACCCTCATGAGCATGCACCACCAAAACGGCATGGACTTAGTAGATGCCTACCTGAAACAGGCCAAAGTCCCTGCTATGAAAACCATGGCTCAGAAAATTAAGGATGAACAGCAAAAAGAAAAGAAAATGCTGGACAACTGGCTTGCCAAACAACCAAAATAAGACAAAGCCTTATTTATTGAAAACGGTTCTATCCAAAAGAAACTGCATATAATGTCTTCTTTGGATAGACCCGTTTTTTTTAAGCCTCCTATTATGGAAACGATAAAGAAGCCCCGGGAAGGACGCTTCCCAGCCTAGTTTCTACAGACTTACCGGGACGGAGATTCTTACCTGCTCCCAGGTGAGGTCAATACTGCCTTTGGTATCACTTTCAGGTCTGATCTCATACCGCAGGCGCTCTTGGTTCTGGACCGTTTTAGTAGGCTTTACAGATATCCTAACCACATCTTCCTGGGCAGAATACTTGTCTGCTAAGTGTTGCTCCCAATTCTTATTGACAATCACCGTCCATTCCTCTTTGCCAGGAATGGTGAACAAGGCGTATTTGCCAGCCGGAATCTGCACCCCGCCAATGGAAATGGGCCCATCACTCTGGAAATTGGTGGCAGAATGGGCACCTGTTACCCAGACCTGATCATAGGCCACCAATCCACCCCAGATCTGGCGGCCACGTACGGCCGGCGAGTAGTAGTTTACCTGTAGGTGGGTGGCACCTATTTTGCCAGTGGCTACGGCCTTTAGGCTTCCTTTGAGCGTATCAGGGGCGGGTTGCTCTGGAATAGTCACCGCACCTGAGTCTACCATAAAGGAAGAAGACAGCTCTTTGCTATTTTCTGCCCCAGAGGCAGAGTCTGTAGCAGAAACCTGCCCCCGCGCAGGTTTCTGCTCACAGGCCAAAAATGTGCAACAGGAAACCAAAAGAAGGGCAGGCAAAATGGTTTTAGAAATCATCATGTCAGTGATAGGAAGGTAAAACTCAGGAAAAGTAGTTATAAAAAAGTTAGTGGTTGTGGCCGGCCATAGGGTCAGTGCCTTTCTTCAAAATATATTCACTGTTCAACAAGTAAGTACCTCGCACCACTACCTTTTCATTGGTATACAGGCCGTCCAGCACCTCTACCCATTGCTTGTTCTCAGTGCCCAGTTCCACCATGCGGGCTTCAAACCCGCCCTTTTTGTTTTCTATCCAGACCATGGGTTTTTCGCCGGGTACAATTGCCGAGGTTGGCACCATAAGCACCGCATCTGTCTGGTTTTGAAGAAGGAGGTAGGCCAACATGCCGGGTTTTAGCTTGCCGCTGACATTGGACACTTTAAAGGAAACCAGGGTAAGCTGCTGGTTCTTTTCCATTACTGGGTTGTTCTGCACCAGTTTGCCGGTAAGAGTATCCTGCGGGAAAGCCTCTGGCACAATGCGTACCTGGGTCTTTTGGCCTAGCGCGGCCCCCTCGCCGGGGTACAGTTCAGCCTGTACCCATACAGAGGTTAAATCCGCTACCTGCAGCACCGGTGTTCCTTCAGCTACATAGCTGCCTTCCTGTACCGGCACGTTGGTGACGGTGCCCGCCACGGGGCTGTAATACGTGATGCGCGGGCTGGCTTTACCTCTTTTAGCCAGTTGGTTGATTTGGGCGCTGGTCATGCCCCACAACTGGAGCTTTTGCCTGGAGGCCGCCGCCAACTGCCGCCGCATGTCTCCCAGGTGGATGCCTTCCTGCTTAAGCGCCAGCAGGTATTCCTGCTGCGCGGCTAGCAACTGCTCACTGTACAGTTCATAGAGCGGTTGCCCTTTTTGCACCCGTTCCCCGGCGGTTCTCACCAGCAGGCGGTCCAGCCTACCCGCTACCCGCGCCGTCACAGACTCCACCGTATTCTCATCTGTCACTACCTTAGCGGTAAACGTGGAGACCCCGCCTACCTTTCCGCCATTGATTTGATAGACCTCAATGTTGGCCAGTTTTCGTTGCTGGTCGGTGAGCATGAGTCCTGCTTCTGCAGCACTTTGGGCACCACTTACCTTTACCAGGGTCATGTTACAAATAGGGCAGGCCCCCGGCGTCTCAGACCGCACCTGCGGGTGCATGGGGCAGGTATAGAACACATCCGCAGCGGCGTGGTCTTCCCCCTTCTCTTCTGAGGTGCATCCGGCAAACAGGAACATGCCCACCAGAATCATTCTTAAAAATCTTAGCTGCTTCATCCTTACTGCGGGTTAATAAAAGATTCACTGTCTGTCATGTAGCCGGCTTCTTTGGCAATGCGGGCATTCTCAGGTAAACCGGAAAGGATCTGCACGAAGCCCCCACTTTCCTGCCCTACCTGCACCTCGCGGGCCTGAAATGTAAAGGAGTGCGCCCCCACCGGGTCTTTCCTGACCCATACAATGTGCCGGCGCCCCAGGCTCCAGACCGCCGAGGCGGGTACCACCAATTGATCATTGCCCTTGCCCGGCATAACGGTGGCTTGCACCAAGGCATTGGGTTTGAGTTTCTGCGCCGGGTTATTGAGGTACACCCTTACGGTAACTTGGCTCTGCCCTTCCCGCACCACGGGCTCCAGAAAATCAACTTTGCCAGAAAGGGCCTGCCCAGGAAGAAGCGGCGAGGTAAGCGACACCACATTGCCCACTTTTATCCCTGCGGTGGCACTGGCCGGTATGGTTAAAATAGCCCACACGGTTTTCAGATCATTGACGGTAAACAGGGCCTGCCCTTTGGAGAGATATTGCCCTTCCCGCAAGGCATTCTCTGCTGCCCCTGCTGTGGTTGGGGCGGTGGCTTCGGGAACGGCTCCTCCGTCCATCCCACCCATTCCGCCGGCCTCTGGCGCAGGGGCGGAACCAACCGCCGGGGTTTCAGCACTGGCAGAAGAACCGGCAAACTGCAGATAGCCCTCAAACGGACTGAACACGGTAATCTTGGGCTGGGGCTTGCGGGTTCGCTCCAGCGTGTTGAGTTGCGCGGCAGTTAACCCCAGCAGCCTGAGCCGCTTGCGGGCCTGCTCGGCCAGGACTCTGTCCCCGGCGTTGAGCACAAACAGGAATTCCTCCTGGGCCGTGAGCAGGTCGGGGCTGTAGAGGGTAAGGATGGGCTGCCCCTTCTTTACCAGGGTATAGTTGTATTTCACGAACAGTTCTTCAATACGGCCCGCGAAATAAGCAGACACCACCTTGTTGCGGCGCTCATCAAAGGCAATAGTACCCTGCACCTGTATAGGTTGATCTTGGGTATGGTAGCTGGCTTTCACCGTTGCCTGTGAGGATACCACCACGCCGTTTGGGTCGGCGGTTAACTGTTCCAGCACCTTGTCTTTGGGCTCCAGGTTCATTTTGCAGATAGGGCACTTTCCGGGTTTGTCACTGATCACCTCGGGGTGCATGGGGCAGGTGTAGGCATCGGCTGCCACCTGGGTGCCAGTGGTGTGCCCCTCATGCGGGTCTGCCTGCTTTTGGGTGCAGGCCACACCGGCCAGCAGCAAAGCCAGTACTACCAGTAGCTGCGTTCCCTTATTTCTCCAGCTCGCGCGCATATTCCACCTCCAGTCTTAAGGCTTTGTCAAGCAGTGTGTAATACTCCATTTCCTTCATCTGCCACATTTCCCAGGCCTCAAGCACTACAAACAGATTGGCAGTGTTTTGCCGGTAGGCCAGCAGATTCACGTCCAGGGCCTTGCGGTAAGCGGGCAGTACTTTCTGACGGTAATTCTGCAATCGTTCCCGCTCCAGGTTCCATAGGGCTTGTTTCTCTGCTGCCATGCGGCGCTGCATGACCTGCATGGTTTCCTTTTCCCGCTGCATGGCCAGAATATCCAACTCCATGCCCTTCACCTCTGCTTTATTCATTTTAGAGGCCCAGGGCATAAACGGAAGCGTTACCATGACCATAGCCGAATACATAGACTCCATGTTAAACATAGGCATATGCTCAAACCGCACCCCAAACTCAGGCTTTAGTTCTGCCCTCATAGATTCCTGGTTGGCTTGCATGGCCCTGATAGATGATTCCATGATGGCCACGTCACTGCGCAAGGCCCCGGAATCTGACAGAAGCACCGGCGCCAGGCCCAGACTGGGCTCTTTGAGGGTATCTACCGCAAACTCCTGATCTAGGGGTCGTCCCATGAGGGTATTCAGCCCCAGGGTGCTTTCCACAATCATCTGCCGTTGGGCCAGACGCTGGTTTTGCAATTCCTGCAGGCGGGCGCGGGCACTGTAAATATTGTTGAGCTGCGCCTGGTTGTAGGCATACTGGGCTTCAGAATTCTTGATGAGCAGATTTAAGACGCGTTCCCCTTTGCCAATCACCTGCAGCATCTTCTCACTCACGTAGCGGGTAAAATACAGTTGCCTCACCTGGGCCCGCAGTTCATTCTGCGTCCATTGCTGCTGCAGGGCAATGGCGGGCACCTGTGCCTGCAGGTACCGTTCCTTGGCCTGCTGTTTGGCCCGGCTGGGAATCATCTGCTCCACCCCTATCATCAACCCAGACTGGTTTTCCATGATGGGCATGTCTATCATTTTAGGATTGTAAGGCAGCCTGCTCAACCCTACCGTCACCTGGGGTGGCATCCAGCTGCGGGCGCCGGCCACCCGGGCTTCGGCGGCCTGGCGGCGGTAATCATATTGCTTTAGCTGAGGGTAATTCTGCTCCATCTGCAACAGGGCCTCCTGCAGGGTAAGCACTGGTTTTTCTGTTTTTTGGGCCATCCCTCTGGTGCTTGCCAGAAAAAGCAGCAACCAGAAGACTGCTTTCAGCTCAAAAGCGTGCCTCTCTATTATTTTGAATGTTTGTATTTCCATGGTCTTGCTATTCTTTAATGTCCAGGAACTCTATGCTTCCGGTTTTCTTCAATTCGCGTTCTTTTACCCACAGGTAAATGACGGGCAGGACAATGAGCACATACAGGGTGGAGGAAATAAGCCCGAACACAAACGGAATGGTGATGGGCCTGATCACGTCCATTCCTACCCCGGTGGCCATGAGCACGGGCATTAACCCAATCATATCGGCCATCACGGTCATGAGCTTGGGCCGTACTCGCAGCACAGAGCCTTCATACACCGCCTCCCGCAGGTCTTGCAGGGTAATGGGAAACGTTTTCCGGCGCTCACTTAGCCGCTGCATGGCCTCATTCAGGTATACCAACATAAGCACTCCGGTCTCTACGGCCACCCCAAACAGGGCAATAAAGCCCACGGCCACGGCCACCGAGAAGTTCACCTCAAAGAAGTACAGCGAATACACCCCGCCAATGAGCGCCAGCGGCATGCTGGAGAGCACAATGAGCATCTCTTTCCAGGAGTGGAAGGTGACATACAGAATAAGGCAGATGATCAGCAACACCCCCGGAATAATCAACTGCAGCCGCTGCTCGGCGCGTATCTTGTTCTCATATTGGCCGCTCCACTCCAGGTAATAGCCCTTGGGGAGTGTTTTGATGTGGGCGGCCACCCGTTGCCGCGCGTCTTCCACCACGTTGCCCATATCACGGCCCCGCACGTTGAACAGCACCGTGCCGCGCAGCATAGCATTTTCAGAGCTAATCATGGCTGGCCCGTCGGTCATCTTGATATCGGCTACCGCCGAGAGAGGAACCGGCCCGGCCTGGCGGGTTTGGATAAGCGTGCGCTCAATCTCAGAGATATCATTGCGGTAATCCTGGGCCAGGCGCACGTTAATGGAATAGCGCTCACGGCCCTCAATGGTATTGGTGAGGCTCATGCCCCCCAGAGCGGTTTCAATCACCTGGTTCACCTCATCCAGGCTTAAGCCGTAGCGGCCCAGCTGGTCGCGCTTCACTTCAATGTCCAGGTACTTGCCGCCAGTCAGGCGCTCCGTATACAGGTCGGTGAGGCCGTCTACGCCTTTCAGGGCTTTTTCAATGTCCAGGGAAAGCCGGTAGAGCGTATCCAGGTTCTGGCCGTACACCTTTACGCCCACATCTGTCCTGATGCCCGTGGCCAGCATGTTAATGCGGTTGATGATGGGCATGGTCCAGCCGTTGGTCACGCCGGGTATGCGCACCTTTTCGTCCAGTTCGGCAATGAGTTTTTCCTGGGTCATGCCCTCGCGCCATTCAGACCGTGGCTTGAGCAGAATAATGGTTTCAATCATGCTCATGGGGGCATTGTCTGTAGCGGTGTTGGCCCGGCCAGCTTTGCCCAGCACGTTCTTTACCTCCGGCACAGATTTGATAAGCCTATCCTGCACCTGCAGAATCCGTTTGGCCTCGGCGTTGGAGACGTCAGGCAAGGTGACCGGCATAAAGAGCAATGAGCCTTCATCCAGGGGTGGCATGAACTCACTACCGGTATGGATAATGACCGGAATACTCCCCAACACGATCAGGATAGAGATAGCCAGCACCGTTTTTTTCCAGCGCAGCGCCCACTTTATGAGCGGGCCATATAACCGGATAAAGAACCGGGACAGCGGGTTCTGGCTTTCGGGGCGCAGGCGCCCTTTCATGAGTAGGCGCATGAGCTGCGGTACCACAAAAACCGCGGTAATGGCGGAGCCGATCATGACAAACGTCTTGGTTAAGACCAGCGGCGTGAACAGCTTCTCTTCCTGCCCGCTTAAAAACAGCAGCGGCGCAAAAGACACCAGCGTGACCAGAATGGAGAAGAAAACGGCGCGGCCTACCCGGCGGGCGGAGCTTTCAATGATTCTTACCCGCTCGCCTTCCGGCAAGTCACGGGTGTGTCTGGGTTGGTTGTTGGGCATGGTCTCCATTAGCTTACCCCCTCCCCTTCAGATAAATTACGGTAGGCGTTTTCCACCATCACAATGCCCGCATCCACTAAGTCACCAATGGCCAGCGCCACCCCGCCCAGAGACATGATGTTGCTCTCCACGTTAAACAGATTCATTAAAATAAAGCCTATCAGGACAGACAGCGGAATGGTAATGATAGCGACCAGCGCGCTGCGGAAATGGAACAGGAAGATGAGAATCACCAAAGACACCACCAGAATCTCCTCAATGAGGGCCTCGCGCAGGGTAGCCACCGCCGCCTCAATCAGGTCGCTGCGGTCATAGACTACCTTAAACTTCACGCCCTTGGGCAGCCCTTTCTCCACCTCGGTCATTTTGGTTTTCACCTGGTCAATGAGGGCGCGGGCGTTCTCGCCGTAGCGCATGACTACAATGCCGCCCACTACCTCGCCTTCGCCGTTTTCCTCGGTAATGCCCAGCCGTAGCTCACCGCCCGTCTGTACCGCGGCCACGTCTTGCATGGTCACCGGCACCGAGTTGAAAGTACCCAGCGGAATCTTCTTAATGTCTTCAATGCTCTGGATGTAACCCAGGCCCCTAATAAGGTAACTGGACCCGTTCACCTCAAAGGTGCGACCGCCCACGTCATTGTTATTGGCCTTTACCGCCTGCAGCACCGTAGAAAGCGGAATCTTGTAGAAAGTAAGCTTGTGCGGGTCAATGGCAATCTGGTACTGTTTCTGGAACCCGCCAAAAGAGGCCACCTCGCTTACGCCCGGCACGTTCTGCAGCGCAAACCTGATGTACCAGTCCTGCAGGGTGCGCAGCTCGGCTAGGTCATAACCGGGGGCGTCCAGGGTGTACCAGAAAATATGGCCTACCCCCGTGCCGTCCGGGCCCAGGGTGGGCACCACCTGCTCGGGTAATAGGCGCTGCGCGTAGTTCAGGCGTTCCATCACGCGGGTGCGGGCCCAGTAGATGTCGGTGTCATCATTGAAGATCACAAACACAAAGCTCATCCCGAACATAGAGTTGGCCCTAATGCTTTTCACCTCCGGGATTCCCTGCAGGTTAGACACCAGCGGGTAGGTGACCTGCGCCTCCACCAGCTGTGGGCTGCGGCCCATCCATTCGGTGTAGACAATGACCTGGTTCTCAGAAAGGTCTGGAATGGCATCTACTGAGTTGGTTTCCAGCGAGTACAGCCCCCAGCCAAACAGCACGGCGGCTACCGCCAATACCACCCACCGGCTCCTAATGGAAAACGATATTATTTTTTCAATCATAAAAGACTTCCTTACCCAGCGGGCAGGCGTACCTGGACGCTGGTTTGTTCAGAAAATGAAAAGGCAAGTTGACCCAGGGTTTCCCTGCGGCGGGGCCGAAAACCTTTTACAGGCTACGGAAAAAAAACAGCAGGCATACGGCAGCCTGCGCCACGGCAAGGGTGGGAATTGGGGTGTTACCAGAAATGCGGGCAGAAAAGATAGCGCCTAGGGCAGTGGCAATTGGGTTACACACATTGCGCCATAGCCACGCCAAAGCGGCCGCCTCTGGTAAGAAGCGGAAAGCTAGATAAGGAAAGTTTGATGCAGAATGCCCAGGGTTCTACCGGAGGCCGGCGGGGGCAAAGAAATGAGGGGCAGTTTATCCAGGAGGGCCGGCCGGATGCTGCCCAAGAACGCAGCCACGACCATTTGCTCTTTCACTGCCTTTTTGGCCACCGGTTGGGTAGCCGCAGCCGGGCTGGCCTGGTGGGTGAACACCGCCTGAGGCAGGGCGCAGGTCATAGCCTTGCAGGGCTTGGCGGGGACCTTGGCGGCCTTTCCGCAGCAACAGCCCGTTGCGGTTGCCAGGCCCACAGACAGGTCCATGCCTTTAGCGCAGTGCGAAACTTCCACACGGAAGCCGAAAGAAGCCCATAAGAAGGCCACTATCAAGCTAAGGTGCATACTTTTTCGCAGCGTCTGCATATAGATCTGGTTCACTGTCAGAACGTTTCTGGTAGCGCAGGGTTGCGGCACCCAGAAATCACTTCCCCAAAAGTAGCGTTCTTAAAAGTGCCCTTTGTTATAAAATTCAGGTTAAGTTTTATACAACTCTGTAAAGGGCACTTGGCCAGGAGAGCGACTATTCCCAACGGGCGTTTTAAGCCCGTTTTTGAGAAAACAGGCTTAAAATAGAATCTCGTTTATAACCCCTGCCCGCGCTGGTTTGGCCCTGTTTTTAGAAAAACGTGCTCAAAACACCTGGCTTGTCAAGGCCTTCATTCCCCTGCCGGTGCCCGGAAAACCGGCCTTTGAATTGTCCTTTTTCCGTCGCCGCGGCAATCTCAATTTTCAGGTTTTTGGTGTTGGCAGACACTTAGCTGTTTATTTTTTGCATGGCTGCATTGGGAACAGATGCGTAAAAACTCTAAACACACGGCTTATCCATCCAATATTATTCACTTAAAGTATTTCTTATGGCCATTAAACTAAAACCTCTCAAAAATCAAGTTATCGTGATCACGGGCGCCTCTAGCGGCATTGGGCTGGCCACGGCCCGGGCAGCGGCTAAAAAAGGAGCCAAACTGGTGCTGGCCTCCCGTAACCAGGAAGCCCTGGAAGAGATTGTGGAGCAGATCACCCAGAAAGGCGGCGAGGCCATTCACGTAACCGCCGATGTGGGATATGAGGCAGATGTGCAGCGCATAGCTGATGCCGCCATCACCTACTTTGGCGGATTTGACACCTGGGTGAATGACGCCGGGGTTTCCATCTATGGCCGCCTGCAGGAGGTCACCGATGAAGACAACCGCCGCCTTTTTGACACCAATTTCTGGGGGCTCGTGTACGGCTCTCTGGCAGCGGCACAACACCTGAAATCCCGCGGGGGAGCTATCATCAACATTGGCAGTGTGCTCTCAGATGTTTCTATCCCGTTGCAAGGCATGTATGCGGCCAGCAAGCACGCCGTGAAAGGCTTCACCGATGCCCTGCGCATAGAACTGGAAGAAGAGAAGGCCCCTATCTCAGTCACGCTCATCAAACCAACCGGCATTAACACCCCTTATCCGCAACACGCCCGCAACTACACAGAGCGGGAACTCACCTTACCAGCCCCGGTCTACGCCCCCGAAGAAGTGGCCAACGCCATTCTGCACGCCGCCACGCACCCAGAACGCGATATTTTGATTGGAGGCAGCGCCAAGATCATGAGCTCGTTGAATAAATACGCCCCCAGCGTGATGGACTGGGTGAATGAGAAAACCATGACCGAGCAGCAGATGCGCAATGAACCAGCCCGCCACACCGAAGGCTCTCTGCACCGACCCGGTCCCGATGGCCGTGTGCATGGTAACTACGAAGGCCACGTCATGAAAACCAGCCTCTACACCAGGGCCAGTATGAACCCTCTGTTGACTGGGGCCGTGCTGGCAGTGGCCGGTGCCGTTACCGCCGTTGCCCTCCGTGATAATAACCGCCAGAAAAAGAACGGCAACGGAAAAGGCAACTACGTGATCTAAAATTAATTTGAACAGGCTTTCCTGAAAAGGCCTGTTAACAAAAGCTTCCTTCGTCGCAGTTTGGCCTCTGGCTTTCTTTGCGGAGAAGGAAGCTTTTTTTCATTTGGCACGTATAGTAATAATCTAACATTAAATAGTACCTGAAATATTCCTTCCTACCCCCGCAGGAAGGAATAGTCTTTATATATAGAAAATTGAATACTAACTGATTCATCCGGTCTGGTATGTTTCTAACACACGGCACATGGAGTTGAGGCAGAAAATAAAAAATAAAATATCAGATATAGAGGGCATTGCAGACCAATTGCCGGGGGTGGTGGTAATCCATAACATCCAGGACAACCTGAAGGTGGAATACATGTCTTCCCTGGGGCTAAAACAGATAGGCGTTTCCCTGAAGGAACTCCAATTGATGGGCCCCGAATTTCATACCCGTTTCTTCAACCCCATTGATTCTGTTGAGTATGTCCCCAAGCTTTTCCATGGCCTGCTGGAACGAAACAATGAGCACGAGATCATCTCCTTCTTTCAGCAGGTTCGGTTTCGGGAACAAGAAGATTGGAAGCTCCACCTCAGCACCGTTAAAATCTTTATGCGTGACACCGCCAACCGGCCTCTGCTCACCATCACCATTGCCATGTGCATAGACCCCATGCACCATATCACCACCAAGGTGAACCGTATTTTAGAGGAAAACACCTTCCTGCGCCAGCATTACAAACAATTCTCGCACCTGGGGCCCCGGGAGCGCGAAGTATTGAAGCTGGTAGCCCTAGGCAAAAGCTCCATTGAGATTGCCGAGGAAATGTTCATCTCAGAGAAAACCGTCAACACCCACCGGCGCAACATCAAGGTAAAACTCAACGCCCACACCTCCTTTGAACTAGCCCAGTACGCCCGCGCCTTTGATTTGATTTGATGGTTGCCGCGCAAAAAAGAAAGCGCAGCATGATTTCCGTTTTAAGCCTGTTTTTGAGAAAATAGGCTTAAAACGGAAATTTACTTTTTAGGCTAATTAGAGCAAGCCCCGGGCTTTAAACTCCAGGTACTTGTTCACAGCGTTGACGGTGAGCTTTTCCGGGGGCGTGAGGATGGAGTGGATGCCGTGCATGGTGAATTCCTTCACAATTTGGCGCTTCTCGTAGGCGAACTTCTCAGCGGCGGCTTTCAGGTAAATCTCCTCCAGATTGACGGCGGGTTTCTGGAGCAGCTCCTGGGTCTCAGTGTTCTCAAAGAAGACCACCAGCACCAGGTGATGGCGGGCCAGCTTGCGCAAATACGGCAGCTGGCGCTGAGCGCTGTTCAGGGTCTCAAAGTTGGTGAAGAGCAGGAGGAGGCTGCGTTGCTTGATCTTGGACCGAACGGTGAGGTAGAGGCGCTCGAAGTCGGTTTCCTGGAACTTGGTTTGCTGGTTGTAGAGCAGTTCCAGGATCTTCTGCAGCTGGGTGCTTCGGCGTTCTGCGGGCAGCATGGAGCCAATGTGGCTAGAGAAGGTGATGAGGCCCGCCTTGTCTTCTTTCCGGAGCGCCACGTTGGATAATACCAGCGAGGCATTGATGGCGTAGTCCAGCAAGCTTAAACCGGCGAAGGGCATTTCCATGACCCGGCCTTTGTCTATGAGGCAGTACACCTGCTGCGATTTTTCGTCCTGGAAATGGTTGACCATGAGTTCATCGCGGCGGGCCGAGGCTTTCCAGTTGATGGTACGTTGGTCATCACCAGACACGTAAGACCTGATCTGCTCAAACTCGGCACTGTGGCCCACCTTGCGCAGCTTTTTGATCCCGAAGGCTGACAATTGCTGACTGGCGGCCAGCAGCTCATACTGCCGCATTTGAATGAAAGACGGGTAGACCGGCACCTCCTGCCCTTGCCCAAACTTGTAGCGCCGCCGGGCCAGGCGCAGCGGGCCATCTACCAGTACGTTGGTGGCCCCAAAGGAATACACGCCCCGTTGCGTAGGCCGCAGGTGGTATTCTATCACGTGGGTTTCATTGCTGGGCACGGTCACATGAAAGCTGGCATCGCGCTTCTGGAACTGAAACGGTAATTCCTCAATCACCTCTAGATGCACCGTAAAGCCGTAGTGGTTCTCCACGTATAGGTACACCGGGTTCTCGCTGCCGTTGGAGAGCTTGCTTTGCATGCTTCGGGAGGAGACCACGCCCTGCGGCTGCCGGAAAAGCGCCACCAAATCTACTACCACAAACAGCACCAGCACCCCAAACAGCACCTTCACCAGAAACAGCAGCGCCGGGAAAAAGAAGGCCAGCACAAACAAGCCTACCGCCGCCAGCGCGGCATAGAAAAAGTAGCGGGTGAAATACAGGCCTCTGAGAAACGACACTACCGGGGCACCTCTATTTTCTGAATGATCTGTTTTACCACGTCATCGGGGGTGGCGCCTTCCATCTCGCGCTCCGGGGTGAGCAGAATGCGGTGGCGTAGCACGGAGGGCGCTAGTTCCTGTACATCTTCGGGGGTCACGAAGGAGCGGTTTCTGATGGCGGCCAGGGCCTTGGCGCTGTTGAGCAGGGCCAAAGACGCGCGCGGCGAGGCGCCCAGGTACAGAGATTTGTTGGCTCGGGTCTGCACCACCAAGCTGGCAATGTACTCCAGCACTTTGGGGTCTACGTGCACGCTCTTTACCTGCTGCCGGAGCTCAGACACCTGCGCGGCGTTCAGGACCGGCTGTATCTCCTCCAGGTCGCGCTGCAGGGCGGGGCGGTGGTGGTGTACGCCCAGAATGGCCACTTCCTCCTCCAGGGTTGGGTACTGCACCAGAATCTTGAACATGAAACGGTCCAGCTGGGCTTCGGGTAGGCGGTAGGTGCCCTCCTGTTCAATGGGGTTTTGGGTGGCCAGCACAATGAACGGATCGGCCATGGCGTACTGTGTGCCGTCATGGGTGATCTGCTGCTCTTCCATCACCTCAAACAGAGAGGCTTGGGTTTTGGCGGGGGCGCGGTTGATCTCGTCAATGAGGATGATGTTGGAGAACACCGGCCCCTGCTTAAACTGGAACGAGGCCGTGCCCGGATGAAACACCGAGGTGCCCAGCACGTCTGAGGGCATCAAATCTGGGGTGAACTGAATACGGTTAAAGCCCACGTCTATGGTGCGGGCCAGCAGTTTGGCGGTCAATGTTTTGGCGATGCCGGGCACGCCTTCAATGAGCACGTGCCCATCGGCTAGGATAGCCACCAGCAAAAGGTCTATGAACGCTTCCTGACCGATGATGCGCTTGCCTAGTTCTTCTTTGATCTGCTGCACAGCCTGTTGCAAGGCCGAAAAATCTGCCTGGGGGGCCAAGGCCATCGCGGTTTCTTCTAGTGGTTCCATGATATTAGGTTAGCGGCGGGCTTGCCGGTAAAAGCTTTCTAATTTCTTATTCAATTGCCACAGGGTCTGCTCCTGAATACTGTCTACTGCCTTCACGTGCCGGATAACCCGGAACAGCTCGGCTATGTCTTTTTCGTCTACCCCAGATTTATGGGCGATGCGGGTTTCCAGGTCCTGGTCCAGGGCGCTGGTAGATTCAAAGTAGTGCAGGCGCAGGTACTCCAGAAAGTAGTTCACCTTCTTTTCGGCAATCACGTGGTGATCGCGGTGATTGAAGTAAAGGTTGCCAATGACTTTTACAAACTCCAGGGTGGTGTTTCTGGGCTTCTCCAGAAGGGGGATAATGCGCTGGGTGCGCTTGCTCTCAAATAAGACAAACAGCAACAGACTGCCCAAGGCAAGGTAGTAGGCCCAGGTGAGAGCCTCATGCTGGAGCAGCACCCTGAACACCGATTTGTCACCCACGGGGCCCTGCTTCTGGTACTCGTCCCACCAGACGGGCGCCACCGGCAAATGGCTTAAGGCCTGGGCGGCATAGCTGCTTTTCTGGGGTGAGATAAGGTAGTAATTGGTAAAGGCCAGCGGTACCGAGCTCAGAAAGAAACTGCCCTTGCCGTAGGGCACCTGCACAAAATTAGCATCGCCGGCAGTGTTACGGCCCAACACGGTGGTGGCAAACGTTGATGAATCCAAGAGAATGGTATTGTCTACTTTCTCCCAGGCATAGTAAATGGGTTTGCGTTGGGCCAGCTGCGGGTGGGTGAACACCAGGCCCAGGGAATCTTGCTTCGCTTTTTTGGAGAATCCGGTCTTTAGCCCCAACTTCTTTTCCAGCCTCTCCGGGAAACGGTACGCGCTCATGAACACCTGCCCTCCCCTATCCACGAAACGCAGCAGCGCAGACATATCGTGTTCATCTAGCTTCAGGTCAGCCGCGACAAACAGGTAGTTAACCTTGGTAAGGGCGCTGTCTTTTTTTCGGGCCTCTTTTTCCTCTACCTGGTTCACCACCGGCAGGCGCACCAAGCTTACCGACTGGTTTTTGAACAGATCTGGCAGTACCTCATAGAGCACGTAGGTGCCGTAGGGGATCTTATCTTTGCTGGAGAAGGACTCTTGCCAGCTAATGGGTTTGGGCCGATAATACTCCACCGCCACAAAGGCAGCAAACAAGACCGCTAAGGCCAGGGCGTAGGTTTTATAGCTTTTCATGCGGCCACGGGTAAAGAGCGGTTGAACTCCTCAAAGGCTTGGCGCACCACCAAAAACCGCTGCTCACTGAGCCCCGACCCGCCGTACCACACATACTCAAACAACTGCGTGATGTGCTCAAAGGGCCGCCGCAGGGCCGGGCTCTTCAGCTCTGAGACATAGCTGCGGTTAGTCTTGCCCGGGTGCCATTGGATCAGTTGCTGGTCGGTGAGAAGCTTGAGGGTGCTCAGGTAGTGCAACCGTATGGCCCGCCGGTAATCGCCCTGCGCCTCGGCTTCCTCTATCAGGGCTTTGAAGTCTATTTCATGGATGTTCTCGCGGTAGGTGTCATAGGCGATGACCGCCGCCGGGGCCTTGCGCGAGAACAGCCCCACAAAATCTACCTGAAACAGCTTGAGCACCACGTACAGAGTAATACTAATGGCAAAGGCGTAGATCACGTATTTCCAGAAGGATTGGAAAGAGCGGGCCTCCAGCACTCGGTTAATGAACTGGCCTATGCGCTGCAGCCACCGTTGCCAGAAAGAAAGATCGGGCCGAAGGTCCTGCTGGTATTGGAAATCCCGGCTTTCGCGCAGCTCCTGCAGCTTGGCAGGGTCTGGGTACCGCAGTTGCAAAGGCGCGGGCGCAGCGGCTACCGGACGGGCAGGCACAGCGGCGGCTCCCGCTTGACCCAGCAGCAGACTGCTCAACAACACCAACAGAAAAAACAGGGGAAAGGAAAACCGCACGTACGTTCTATATTAATGATATTCGGCGCCAGCCACTGCCTCTGGGCGGGCCCCAATCTGGTTCACCTTCTCCAGAAGACCTACCCCCTCTTTTTTCTCTACCAGGTCATAGTACAGAAACGCGCTGGCGGTGATGTAAATCACGTAGAGCAGCAGGCTGAGAATGGTGGTAAAGGAGCTGGCAATGATCAACAGCAGATCGCTTTCGCCACCCGGCAGGTGCAGAATCCGGAACACGTACACCACAATGGCCGGCAAAGACGCCACAAACCCTATGACTCCCTGGATAATAAGCACTACCAGCACAAACCCGAAGGAGGCCCACCAGTTGCCTTTTATCAGGTAAAAGCAGCGCTCCAGGGTCTCCAGGAAACCTGTCTCTTCGCGCAGCATCACCATGGCGAAGATACTCAGGGCCACATACACGTAGATACCCGGCAAGACCAGCAAAAAAGTAGCCAGTATACACAGAAGAATGACCCCCACCGACGAATAGAGCAAGGAGATAAAATGGCTTTTGATATCTTCCCACACTTCTGCCGTCTCTACCTGCCCTTCCTGGTCCTGGTACCGGATCATGTAAGAATAGACGGCCAGCATGAGCAGCACCACGCCTACCAAAGAGAAGAAAACGCTCACCCAGTAATGCAGCGAGTTTATGCTGCTGGCAAAAGACCAGGCGCCAAAAGAGTCATGGCGCACTGCGCCGGTCATCTCATCTAACTGGCGGCTCTGGTAGATACCCGAGAAGATACCGGCCAGCAAGGCGAATGGCACCACAAACACCAATAGCAGGCGCAGCAGTGGCTTCAGGTTCTGCCGTAGAAACCCGAAGGTGGCGTTTATCTTCTGCCCCAGGTCGCGCTCTTCCCTAAACTCAATCAAGTGGTTGCTCATAGATGGCTTTGGCCTGCAGCCGATATGGATAGTAAATAAAATAGAACAAGATAAAGGCCCCGGAGCCCAGAATGATAAACAGGCTGGCGTACAGCGGCATGCCGGTGTGGCGGGTCACAAAGCCTTCCAGGAAACCGGCGGTAATGAAGATAGGCACCAGACCCACCACTAGTTTAAGCCCCTGCTTGGCCCCGCGCCTAAAAGATTCCAGCCTAGAAAAGGTCTTGGGAAAGAGCAGACTGTTGCCCATCACAAAGCCGGCGCACCCTGCAATAACAATAGCCGAGATCTCCAGGGTGCCGTGAATCCAGATGGTGAGCGCCGACGAAAGCAGCAGCCCGTGCTTGTAGAAAAAGTACTGGAATGCCCCCAGCATGATGCCGTTCTGCAGCAGAACCCAGAACGTGCCCACTGAGAACAGTGACCCCAGCACAAAGGCCATGAACGCCACCTTTATGTTATTAATGGTGATCTGCAGGAACATGCTGGTTTCATCAGAGCTTTTGTACACCGCCATAGGGTCACCTTTCTTGATGTTGGCCAGGGTCTCGTTCACGTAGTGGTCGCCCATGATCAGGCGCACAAACGTGTCATCATAGGCTGCCGACAATGCGCCCAGGCTGCAGGCCACCGCAAAGATGAGGAATGCATAGAAGAGCTGCCGGTGGTGTTGTTTCATGAGCAGGGGCAGTTCCTGTTTCCAGAAAAGTACAAACCGGCTGGTCTTCTCTTTCTTGTTGCGGTAAATACTTTGGTGCACCCTGCCCGTGAGGCTGTTGAGGTACTCGGTGTTGTCAGACTCAGGGTAGAAGGTACGCGCGAAGGAAAGGTCGTCGGTGAGCTCTATGAACCGGTTAGCCAGCTCATCTGGGTTGGACGTGGGCTCTGTAGCGTACCGTTTCCATTTAGCAGTATTCTGTTTAATAAAAGCGGCCTCGCGCATGTACCTGGTTTTGTTTCCTTCCAAATATATCTAACTTAGGCTATTTATTAAAGCAGTTGCCTACAATTTATCCAAGCGCTCAGCTTACCCTTTCTCATGGATACCATTAAAATAAGAACCACCCAGAACGTAGAGGTGGAATACGCCATTGCCAGCATTGGCGACCGCATTCTGGCCTACCTGGTGGATGGCGCTATTTACCTGGGCTGGATGATTGTCTTCGGCCTGGCCAACGTGTACCTGGGGCTTTCTGGGGTTTGGTTTATCCTGGCCCTTCTCCCCATCATGTTCTACCACCTGCTCTGCGAGATCTTCCTGAACGGCCAGAGCCTGGGCAAACGCGCCATAGACCTGAAGGTGGTCAAACTCTCGGGCCACGCCCCTTCGGTGAGCGATTACCTGCTGCGGTGGGTGTTCCGGCTGCTGGACATCACGCTCTTCAGCGGCTTTATTGCCATTATCACCATCGCCGTTAACAACAAAGGCCAGCGCTTGGGCGATATTGCCGCCGGCACCAGCGTGATTAAGACCACCCCCGTGCGCCGCCGCAATTCCTTCCAGGTGAAACTGGAAGACAATTACCAGATTGTGTTCCCAGAGGTAGCCGTCCTCTCAGACAAAGACATGGCCCTGCTGCGCAAACTGCTTTTCAAGGCCATCCAGTATAAGAATGAGGTGCTGCTAAGCCGCATTGCCGAACGCACCAAAGAAGTTATGGAGGTTCAGGCAGGGGAAATGAGCGACCGGGATTTCCTGAAGACGGTGATCACTGATTACCACCATTTAACGGCTGGGGTGGAGGCGTAGGTGGAGAATTAAAGTTTTCTAACTTTGGCTTTTAAAGGTATTCTTAAAACTATAATGTTAACATCTATAAAAAATATGAATATAAATTATGATAATGAGCTACTTAAGATTGAAGGCTTAACGTGGCTACCTTTTGTAGGAAAAGACTATGACTCTACTCACAGCAAGATACTCTTTGTTGGTGAAAGTCATTACAAAGACCCGAAAAGCAACAATGAAAATTTTAAAAAGAAAGAATTCACCAGGATGATTGTTGATGAAATGGCAATATGCAATTATCAATATGGCTCTCCTTTTTTTAATAGAATATCTGATTTATTTAATTTTTCAGATAGAACAGAACTTTGGAATAAAACTTCTTTTTATAACTTTATTCAACGACCAATGAATAAAGGAGAGAAAGTTACACAAGGAGTAATTGAGCGACCTCTTAAAGTTGATTTTGAAAATAGCTGGAACATATTTTTTGATGTTATAAATAAAACCAAACCTGATTATTGTATATTTTTTGGAAATACAGCAGCCAACACTTTTAACAAGGCATGTAACAAAAGAACTATTGAATTTAAATCAATAGTTTGGGAAGACTATATAAATCGCTCCTATTTGAAGAAAGCTGAAGTATCTATCGAAAGTCATAAAACAGAAATAATATTTATTAAACACCCCTCAAGTTATTTTACTACTAACAAATGGAGAGAAGTACTCCTTGCTAAATATCCTAAATTAGAAACCACCCTAAAATAACAGGTTTTACCATCGCGTAACCACCCTCATAGGCCAATACCTATCAACTCTAGCCAGACCCCGTAATTGTATCTATTTCGTCATTGTTTGTGTTATCACAAACAATTTACATGCAGGAGTCTGGCTAGTGGTTGGTGAGCAATTGTTTTCCTGATAGTGTAGTAGGCTTTATTCCTTTTAAAAATTGATATTCATCGGAATTTGCAATGTCCCATCCTAAAACTGTCTAGAAAGATATTGAGCACTTTGCACCAGCAACGGCTCAAAAAAATATCAATTTAAACATTCTATATGAGATACCTTTTCCTGATCTACCCTTAGAAGAACAAAAAGAAATCGTCCAAAAAGTAGAAGGCCTGTTTGTCGCCGCCAATGCCCTGGAAGCGCACTACCTGAAGCTGAAAGCGAAGATAGACCAACTGCCGCAAGCCCTGCTGGCCAAAGCCTTCCGGTGAGACCTAGTGCCCCAAGACCCCACAGATGAACCGGCCAGCTTGCTTTTAGAGAAGAAACTAGTAGCTAAAGCCAGCACCGCTAAAGCACTCAAAAGCAACAAGACAAAAGCAAGCAGTCAGAAATGGCGCTGTAAAAATATCTTAACCCTGCATTAAATTCTTGAATTAAATACTATGACCAGAAAAAACAACCAAACGAAATCTCAGAATAAATTTAAATTCAACAAACATTTAACCATTGGTGCACCCGATGCTGAATCTGATTATAACCTCGATAAAGTTTTCGTAGAAAATGGCGAACTAGAAACTTTGGAAAGTTTAAATAGTGCCAAGTGCATCATTGTAGGTAGAACTGGAGCAGGTAAATCAGCCCTAATTAAGCAACTTGAAGAAACCCTTCCAAAAGTTAGAAGAATAGAGCCTGAGTCAATGTCAATTAAATACTTAAGTAATTCGACTATAATTACCTATTTGCTTCAACTTGATGTAAATCTTAATTTTTTTTACAAGGTACTTTGGAAGCATGTTTTTATAGTTGAATTACTTAAACTGTATTTTGACGAAGATATTTCTAAAAGAAAAAATTGGCTACAATCTATTTATGATAAGGTCCAAAACAAGTTTGGCAAAGTAAACCCTGCCAAAGCTAAAGCTATTGCATATTTAGAAAATTGGTCTGATGAATTTTGGCAGTATAGAGAGCATAGAATTAAATCCTTAGAGGACGATTTAACTCAAAAACTACAATCAGAAGTTGGGGCTACGGATTTAATTACATTAAAGGCAATAATAGAAGAAAGTAAGACTACAAAAACATCAACTGAAATTAAACATAAAGCAGAAAAAGTAATTAATGAAATACAAGCCGAAGAATTGTATGAAATTATCAATATATTAAAAACAGATTTGTTTGATGATTCACAGAAAAAATTTTATTTAATCATTGATGATTTAGATAAGGAATGGGTTTCTCCTCAAATCGTTTATGATTTGATTGCAGCAATGGTTGAGGTCATAAAAGAATTCCAAGTATTTAAAAGTGCAAAAATCATAGTTGCATTAAGAGACAACTTACATCAGCTAGTCTTTACAGCAAGAGAACATAGAGGCGGACAAAGGGAGAAGTTTAGCTCACTCTATTTGTACCTTACATGGGATAGAGGAAGCTTAAAAGAATTATTAGATAGAAGACTAAAATTAATATCGAATAATATTATAGATATTAAAACAACATTTGAAAGAAAGAACAGCAATAATGAAAGCGGTTTTGATTATATTTTAGACCGGACTTTTCTCCGACCAAGAGATGTTATTTCTTTTGTCAATAAAATTATTCAAAATGCAAATTCAAAGTCTCATTTTACAAATAGCATTATTAAACTTGCCGAGCCAGAATATTCAATAGAAAGATTTCAAGCTATTGAAGATGAATGGAATGAAAACTATGGTGATATTAAAAGGCTTACTAATTTTCTTACTGGAATACACAATGGCTTTCGTTTAAGAAACATAAAGGAAGATTCATTTTATGAATTATATTGCGATGAAGATGCTAAAGGTTTTAAGGGAGATTTTAAAAATTCATTAATTCTATGGCAAAAGGGCAAATTAAAATTTCGAGAATTCATAAAGGAAGTTCTTTATATTTTATATAAAGTAGGAATAATTGGAATAAAAAAGCCAAATTCTTCAATTCAGTTTTCATATGAAAATTCCAACCCAATATTGGTTAGTGATTTTGATTCGGATTGCAGAATATATGTCCACAAAGCTTTCTATTCTGTTTTGAGTATAAATGTAAAAGCATTAGAAGTGGATTATTTAGATTAATATAAAAAAAATAAAAATCAATTATTAAACAATTAAATGCAAAAATATTCTGTTAACCAGTACCTTATAGAAACAGTGCTCGCCTGGGTGAAATCAGGCGAGATTGCTATACCAGAGATTCAGCGTCCTTTTGTTTGGGACAGTTCCAAAGTGCGGGACCTCATGGACAGCCTATACCAGGGGTACCCGGTGGGCTACGTCATTGCCTGGAAGAACCCCAATGTGAAACTGAAAGATGGCACGCTGAGTGAGGGCAAAAAAGTACTTATTGACGGGCAGCAACGCATTACCGCTTTAACTGCCGCCATTCTGGGGCAGTACGTAGTGAACAAAAACTACAAGCGGGTAAAAATCAAAGTAGCCTTCCACCCTATTGAAGAAAAATTTGAGGTACAAAACTCAGCCATTCTCAAAGACAAGACCTGGCTGCCAGACATAGCCGAAGCCATTAATGGTGACCTCTTTGAAATAGCTGACAGGTATTTTGAACTGAACCCCGAGGTAGACAAGAAACAAGTCCGCAACGCCTTCTCTACGCTTATTAACATACCTAAGAAGCAGATAGGCATGATTGAGCTGGCCCCTGACCTAGACATAGAAACTGTCACAGAGATTTTCATTAGAATCAACTCTAAAGGCGTAGTCCTGAGCCAGGCAGACTTTGCCATGAGCAAGATTGCCTCCAACTCAGAATACAACGGCAATGAGTTGCGCAAAGCCATTGACTATTTCTGCCACCTGGCCATTGCTCCAGAGTTCTTCCGCCACATTGTAGACAATGACCCAGAGTTTGCCAAAACAGACTTCTTCCAGAAAATGCAATGGCTTAGGTCTGAGACTGAAGACTTATATGACCCGGAATACACAGATCTTATCAGAGTAGCTTTCACCTCAAAATTCAACCGGGGCAAACTATCAGATTTAGTAAGTCTTCTCTCAGGCAGAAACTTTGAAACCAGGAGTTTTGAAGCTTCCATTGCAGAGCAGTCCTTTGCTACCCTAAAAGAAGGCGTGTACAACTTCATCAATGAAACCAACTACAAGCGGTTCATTATGATTGTAAAATCTGCAGGCTTTATTTCTCCCAAGTTAATCAGGTCTCAGAACGTTCTCAATTTCGCGTACATCGTGTATCTGAAGTTGAAAGAGTTGGGTGTTAATTCTGTTTCCATAGAAACTTATGTGCGCCGCTGGTTGGTGTATTCCATTTTAACTGGTCGCTATTCTGGCTCTGCTGAAAGTTATTTTGATTACGACATCAAACAGATTTCTGAGCGTTCATTTGCTGAATATCTGAAGGAAAAAGAAGAGGGTGAATTATCTGAGGCTTTTTGGAATTTCTCTTTGCCTCAACGGCTAGAAACCTCTGTTGCTAGCAGCCCACTGTTCCTTCTTTTTTTAGCCGCCCAAGTCAAAGCGAATGACAAAGGTTTCCTGTCAAAAGACATAACTGTGGCCGACCTTATCTCACACAAAGGGGACATCCACCATCTGTTTCCAAAAGACTATTTAAAGAAACATGGGCTAGAGCAGGCCAAGTACAACCAGATTGCCAATTATGCTTATATGCAATCTGAAATCAATATTAAGGTAGGCAGCAAATCACCTAACGAGTACTTTGACATGGTGTTTAGCCAAATGGAGCAGGGAAACCATCTGTTAACGGGCATTTCATCAAAAGAAGAATTAAGGCATAACTTAGAAAGGAACGCAGTTCCACTTCCAATTAGTGACATGAGTCTTGAGCATTACTCAGAATTTCTAATGGAACGCCGGAAATTGATGGCAATCAAAATAAGAGACTACTATTTCTCTTTGTAAATATCAGACCTCACAGTTTTTAAAACCTGTGAGGTCTGATAGCGCCTTTATCTTTTAATATCTCCTTTAATTCTAAATAGCATGTATATTCTCACCCAGGAAATGCTACACCACCTAACAGGCAAAGACGCCTTGGAGGTAACCACCACACCAGAGCCCACTTTTGACCCTCTGTTCCTGCACGGCATCCGAAGAACCATTGCTACCCACGGACCCCATAACCTCAATATTGATGCACAGGACTTTGAATTGGTGTTGGAGCCCACTGGCGCGGCGTTGGTAGGCGTGGCAGAGGCCAATGGGCCTGACCGGGCAGCGGTGGCCATCCAGAAAGCGCTTCGCCCTAGTCCAGAACAAAAGCGTGCGTTGGCACCACCAATCAAAATAATTTTAGGCATTACTACCCGTCAAGAGGCACAATTGGCGGCAGAAGAACTTGATGGTATCTCTGACTACCTGGAACAGGTGCTAGGGGAATATTCAGACATCACCTTTGGCATGGGCGTAGACAAAACACTACCCACCGATTGCATGCACATAGTCATTGGTATTTCCTGTCTGCAGGGCGCCTTAGTGTAGTTACAGAAGAACATCGGACAAAATCTATTTATCCTTCTAAGTTAGCCAATGTACTGGCTGCTTGGTCCATCCCACTTCAAGGTAAAACGTTCAGACGAAAGAAATATAGGTCTTCGTTAATATAAATCTGGCCACGGCCCCTTTTCCTTAAACTTTTTCTTGCTAGCAACAGTAAAGCAATAATAAATAACCGAAAGGGTGCGCGTATCGCCTCACTGAAGAACCTTTACCTTTGCAAACACAGCAATTCCAGGGAAGTTTTCTTTCGTGATGCATATAGGTTTTCTCCTTTACACAGCGGTTTCAACATCACAGAAAACATTGATTAAAAATCTTGTTTATGCCTTTCGTAAGAATGGGTAACAAACCACAAATGGACAAAATAATGAAAAGAATAGGTTTACTAGTTTTAGGGTTACTTTTATTTAATGTCTTTACTAGCCAGGTAGCCTCTGCGCAAAGCAAGTTTATGGACAGAATAAACTTTGGCCTGAAGGCTGGTTTTAACGTAACAAGTGTTAATGATGAAGATAGAGTACCAGATCCTAAGGCTACGCCTCGCCCTGGATTTCATGCAGGGGGCCTTGCCCACATTCATATAACTGATCATTGGGCCCTTCAACCAGAATTGATGTATTCTAAAGAAGGAGCTCTCTATGACTTTCAGGGTTCTGCCACCATACCAAGATATGAAGGCAAGACTGATTTAAACCATATTAATCTACCTATTCTGGTCCAGTATATGATTGGACCAGGTTTTAGAATACAAACGGGCCCCCAATTTGGCTATATGATAAATAGAGACTATGAAGACCCGTACAATGATGAATTTGAAAAAAATGACATCCAAAAAGGGAATATAGCCTGGGCCATTGGGTTTGGCTATTTAACAAAATGGGGACTTGGTTTTGACGCTAGATATAATGCGGGATTATCTAATATTTATAAGAAGGATTTCTACGCTAATGACCCGGCGGCCCGCACCCGGGCAGGCCAATTCGGATTCTTCTATCAGTTCAAATAATTCCAACTCCCATTGCTAACACCTGGAACCTTACAACGTAGGGTTCCATTTTTTTCTTAGCCCATATGCAGTCAAAAACTCATCCTCCCCTATTTTTCAGGCTCTTACCAGGCGTAGCAAGAAGTAACTTTCTTGCCAGCCACCTATTTTGCTAGCGGATATAACTGCGTAACAAAACCATACGCAGCTCTGCCAACCTAGCCTTCTTTTCAGGAGACACAGGTAGCAAACAATGTCACCAGACTTCCATTTACAACCAAAAAAGCGTTTCAGAGCCGTTTTTCTAAAAACAGCCCCGAAACGCTTTTTCAATAGTTACCTACTGGGTTACTTCTTCGCTTTTACGCCGGTTATGCTTTTGATTAGATCTACTTCTTCCTGGCTGTAAGGAGAACCGTCTTTCCGGAAGATGTCATGGAACCAGACGGTGGGTTCTGCGGTGTACTGCTTATCCCAGCTGTCCCAGGGGTAGATGGTCTGGGTTTTACCATCTACCAAGCCCCAATTGATCATGCCTACGTTGTGCTTTTTAGCAATGGGGAGAGCGCCCTGGAACGTGCTGCCGTTGGTGCGGGCCATGTACTCAGTACAGATCATAGGACGGCCATAGCGCTTGAGCCAATTTATGCGTTTCTCCAGTTCTTCGGGGCCGTCATAACTATGAAAGGTGATGATGTCAGACTCGCTTACCATTAGTTTCTGCAGGGCGCTGAGGGCCTCATGGCTGCTCCAGTCACCTGTCCAGATGCCGGCGGTCACAGGTTGTGAGGGGCGCATGGTACGGGCCCAGACAAATGACTTTTTAAGGAGTGGCAGCACGTAGTCCAATTTGTTGGGCAATTCCTGTTTGCTGTACACAGGACCCGGATTAAGGTTATCAGGTTCGTTCCAGATGTCCCAGGCCAGCACGCGCTTGTCATGGGCAAACCTGCCGATTACTCCTTTCACGTAGCGCTCCAGGCGCGGGTATTGGGTAGAATTCTGCAGTCCGGCAGATCCCGGGCTCTGCACCCAACCAGAGTTGTGCACGTGCGGCTTGGGCTTGCGCTGCTTCCCTAGTTTAGGGTTAGGGTCCCACACGGAGTCAAAGATTACCAGCATAGGCTTGATGTTGTGGCGCTGCGCGATGCTCAGGAAGGTATCAATGCGGTTCAGGAAGCCTACGGAGTCTTGCTCCCACAGCAGGTCATGCAGGTACACGCGGGCGGTGTTCATGCCAATAGACTGGGCCCAGCCCAGCTCGCGGTTAATGGTGGCGGTATCAAAGGTTTCGGCCTGCCACATTTCTAGCTGGTTAATGGCGGTGCTGGGCGAAAAGTTAGGCCCAATCAAATAACCCTGTTGGCTATACCACTCGTTGGCTTTTTCTTTTGTCCAGATGGCGCGGGGGTTCCCTACCTCTTTCTCGGGGCCGGTCTTGAAACAGCTTTGGGTGAGCAGGCAGCAAAGCACAGCCCACAGGTAAAGGTTCTTCAGGTTCATGGGTAATGGTTAGTAAGTAAGGTCTGTTGCGTGTTGAATGTCTAGTATTTCACAGCCTCCCTGGCGCTTATCTTGTTTTCTGTTTTGGGGCCATTTTAGCAAAAACGGCCTCAAAACAGAAAAGGCGCACCGGGGTTATGGCATAATTACAAAGAGCGCATAAAACTTCCTACCGCCGGCGCGTGCCAGGTCTCTCTCCTGTTTCAGAATCAACAATAGTTACAGCTTTTTACAACGTGGTTACATGGGCTTGGGCCTGCAAGGGGGTTTCTGAATGGGTGGTTTGGCCCTGTTTTGCCAAAAACGCCCTTAAAACGCACTAGTGCCTTATCCCCGCTACGCCTATGCCCTTGGCCTTCCTAACATGCGGGTAAAGCTCGCCTAATTCACCACACAATTCAGGCACGGAATCAGAAGCGCGGACAACCCCATTCTTATTTCTTGAATAATAGAGCCTGAAAAGAAGCCCGTTTTCATGTAATCGATTACGTGCACGACATTAGAAATTCCTGTTTTCACCAGCTTTACCCTTCCTATAAATACGTCTATCTTATTTTACAGAATCTTTAACCTATCGGTAAAACAAACTATCATAATTGACTTTAAAGGCAAAAACACCTTATCTAGTTATCATTCTCCTAAATCTTCAAGAAAAATAATGCTGTTTGTAAAAGTGAATAGTAAATTTCTATATTTACGTAATCGATTACGTTGCATGGCCCGAACCACTATCCATGATATAGCCAAAGAGTTGCACACCACGGCAGCCACGGTTTCGCGCGCGCTCAATGATCACCCCTCTATTAGTGCCGCCACCAAGGAGACGGTGAAAGCTACGGCCCAACGCTTGAATTACCAGCACAACCGGGCCGCCTCTTCCTTGCGCTCCGGCAAAACCTATGTGATTGGGGTCCTGATTCCCAGTGCCGAGGTCAGTTTTTTTGGGTCAGTGATTCACGGCATTGAGAAGATAGCCAAAAGCCAGGGATACAACGTGCTGCTGTTCCAGACCAATGAGCAATATGAAGACGAGGTACAGGGCGTGCAGACGCTGTTGCAGTCTAACGTAGATGGTATCATTGCCTCTATCTCCAAAGAGACCATCCAGTATGACCACTTTCTGGAGGTAAAGCGGCGCGGCGTTCCGTTGATCTTATTTGACCGCTCCATTGAGGCCTTAGACGTGCCTTCCGTCATGATCAATGACTACAAAGGCGCCTTCATGGCCACCGAGCATTTAATTGAGCAGGGTTTTACCCGCATTGCCCATATCTCTGGCCCGCAGCACATCAGTATTTTCCATGAGCGCCTGAAAGGCTACGTAGACGCCCTGGCCGCGCACGGCATGAAAATAGACGGGGATCTGATCATGTACGGCAAAGTGACCATTGACTCTGGAAGAACCTGCGCCGAGCAGTTGCTGCAGTTGCCCTCGCCGCCAGACGCCATTTTCGCCGCCGAGGACTTTACTGCCTTGGGAGCCTTGCAGGCCATTAAGGAAAGCAAGTGGCCCAAACCCGGGCAGATAGGGCTGGTGGGTTTCGCGAATGAGGCCTTTAGCGCCTACATCACGCCCAGCCTCACCACCATTGACCAGCAAACGGCTTTAATGGGCCAGGAAGCAGCCAAAATCTTCATGGACCTGAGCCAGAAAGGAAAGAAGCCTGACCTACCGCCCCAAAAAATTGTTCTGGAGCCGCTATTGGTCCAGCGGGAATCTTCAATCAAGCGGAAACCAAAAAAGAAGAGTAAACCCTAAGTTTTTATATTTTACTTTCAATACCCTCGCACACTTACCTCAACTTTCTAAAGAACTTAAACTAACAAACCAACGCGTCACACCTTTACATTTTTATGGGACTAACTTATCTTGATTACATCATCTTCCTGGCCTATTTCTTTATAGTGTCGGGGTACGGGTACTGGATCTACCGGCAGAAGAAAGCTGACCACATGGACTCCAAGGAGTACTTCCTGGCCGAGGGTTCCCTTACCTGGTGGGCCATTGGCGCCTCCCTCATCGCCTCCAACATTTCTGCTGAGCAGTTCATTGGTATGTCCGGCTCCGGGTTTGCCATGGGTCTGGCTATCTCTACTTATGAGTGGATGGCCGCCGCCACCCTTATTGTGGTAGCTGTGTTCTTCATTCCTATTTACCTGAAGAACAAGATCTACACCATGCCTCAGTTCCTGTCGCACCGCTACAATGACTCGGTGAGTACCATCATGGCGGTATTCTGGCTGCTGGTGTACGTGTTTGTGAACCTTTCCTCCATTCTTTACCTGGGGGCGCTGGCCATTGAGACCATTACCGGCATTGACTTCTACTACTGCATGTACGGTTGCGCCATCTTCGCTATTTTCATTACTCTGGGCGGGATGAAGGTAATTGGCTATACAGACGTAATTCAGGTATTTGTGCTGGTATTGGGCGGTTTGGCCACTACCTATCTGGCCCTGGACCTGGTGTCTGACCAACTGGGCGGCTCCGGTGCCTGGGACGGCCTGGTGCATCTTCGCCAACAAGCCGGTGACCACTTCTCCATGATTCTTTCTGAAGGCGAGATCATGATCCCTAACGGCGAAGGCGGTACCCGCGATGCCTACATGGACTTACCCGGCCTTTCTGTACTGATTGGCGGTATGTGGATTGTGAACCTGAACTACTGGGGCTGTAACCAGTACATTACGCAACGTGCCCTGGGTGCCGATTTGAGAACTGCCCGTAGCGGTATCTTGTTCGCGGCGTTCCTGAAACTGATGATGCCTATTATTGTGGTATTACCAGGTATTGCGGCCTATGTATTGCACAAGAATGGCATGTTCCAAGCCGAGATGGCCAACGAGCTGGGCCACGTGAAACCTGACCACGCCTATCCTGTATTGCTGAACCTGTTGCCAACCGGTTTGAAAGGTCTTTCCTTTGCCGCCCTTACCGCTGCCATTGTAGCATCTCTGGCCGGTAAAGCCAACAGTATCTCCACTATCTTCACCCTTGATATCTACCGCAAGTTCTTCAACAAGAATGCTTCTGAGACGCGCTTGGTGGCCTTCGGGAAATTGACCGTGGTAGCGGCTTTCATTATTGCCATTGTGGTGGCTCCGGTGTTGCGTAACCTGGACCAGGCCTTCCAGTACATTCAGGAATACACTGGCTTTATCTCTCCGGGGGTGTTTGCCATCTTTATTCTGGGCTTCTTCTGGAAGCGCACCACGTCTCCGGCGGCTTTAACCGCGGCGGTGTTAACCATTCCGCTTTCCACGTTCCTAAAATTCGCTTTCCCAGAAATTCCGTTCCTGGACCGTATGGGTATTGTGTTTGTGGTGTGTATTCTCTTAATGGTGATCATTACCCTGCTGGATCCTAAGAGCAAAAACAACCCTAAAGGCCTGGAGATTGATTCTTCCATGTTCAAGACCAGCACCGGGTTTGCCATTGGCTCTATCATCATCTGCGGTATTCTAGCGGCCCTTTACATCATTTTCTGGTAGGTGCCACCGCTAAAAGAAATTATATAACGTTTACGCTAAAGGCACCGCATTTACCCAAGTGCTGTGCCTTTAGCGCTTAAAAGAGAAATTATGGTCCAAGACATTGTCACAAAATTCAAGGAAATATACCGTCAGGAACCTATAGTGGTACGCTCGCCCGGCCGGGTAAACCTCATTGGCGAACACACAGACTACAACCTGGGCTTCGTGCTGCCGGCCGCCATCAACAAAGAGATTTACTTCGCACTGGCGCCCAACGGCACCAAAAGCATGCGGGCCCACGCCTATGACCTGGAAGAAACCGCCGAGTTTGACCTCAACCACGTGCAGCGTTCTGAGATTGGCTGGGCCAATTACCTGCTGGGCGTGGTAGCGCAACTGCAGAAGGCAGGCCATGACGTGCCGGGCTTTGACGTAGTGTTTGGCGGCAACATTCCCATTGGGGCGGGCCTTTCCTCGTCGGCGGCGGTTGAGTGCGGGCTCGCCTACGGGCTAAACTACCTCTTCGCCTACGGCATTGAAAAGTTTGATCTGGTCAAGATGGCCCAGAAGGCCGAGCATGAGTACGCGCTGGTGATGTGCGGCATCATGGACCAGTTCGCCAGCATGTTCGGCAAGCACAACCACGTGGTAAAGCTGGACTGCCGCTCTCTGGAGTACAAGTATTACCCCCTGGAGATTGACGATTACCGCATCGTACTCTGTGACACCCAGGTGAAACACTCCCTAGCCTCCTCTGAATACAACACTCGCCGTCAGGAATGCGAAACCGGCGTGGCCATTCTGCAGAAGCACTACCCGCAGGTGCACAGCTTGCGTGACGCCACCCTTGAAATGCTTTCTAAACACCAACAGGAGTTTGACCCGGTGGTATATAAGCGCTGCACGTACGTGGTAGAGGAGAACGGGCGCGTAGAAGAAGGCTGCAAAGACCTGGAACGCGGCGATGTGGAAGCCTTCGGGCAGAAGATGTATGCCTCGCACCACGGCCTGCAGCATGACTATGAGGTAAGTTGCCCCGAGCTGGATTTCCTGGCCGCCTTGGCCAAGGAAAATGACGCCGTGCTAGGCGCCCGCATGATGGGCGGCGGCTTTGGTGGCTGCACCATCAACATCGTGAAACTAACCCACCTGGATGCCTTCACACAAGACATGACCAAAGCCTACAAAGAGAAGTTCGGGATTGACCTGAAAACCTACGTGGCCGAGATTGTGAACGGCAGCAGCCTGGTGCCGGTAGACTTCTCCAAAACCAGCGCTTAATCTTATTTCTACAAAGCCTCTCCCCGCCAAACGGGAGAGGCTAAAACCAATTTCCGCTTATGAGCGCATTTGACATCACGGAACATTCTCACCGCCGGTTCAACCCCTTGCTGGGCGAGTGGGTGCTGGTATCGCCGCACCGTTCCAAACGCCCCTGGCAAGGCCAGCAAGAGGCCGCTGAGAAAGATACCCGTCCGCAATATGATCCCGGCTGTTATCTCTGCCCCACCAACATGCGCGCCAACGGCGAGACCAACCCAGATTACCCCTCCACCTTTGTGTTCGTGAATGACTTCGCGGCCCTGCAGGCAGACAGCCCATCTGGCAGTTTTACCAGACCCGGCTCTCTTTTACAGGCCCAAAGCGAACGTGGCCTCTGTAAAGTGATCTGCTTCTCGCCCCGCCATGACCTCACGCTTTCTGACATGGAGGTAACTGAGATCAGGAAAGTGGTGGACCTCTGGCAGCAGGAATACCTGGAACTGGGCGCACTGGACTACATCAGCTACGTGCAGATCTTTGAGAACAAAGGCAGCGTGATGGGCAGCAGCAACCCGCACCCGCACGGCCAGATCTGGGCCCAAAGCTCAGTACCTGGTGAGCCCGCCAAAGAAACCGAGCAGCAGGAAGGCTATTTCCAGCAAAACGGCCGAAGCCTATTGGGAGACTACCTAAAAGAAGAACTGGATACCAAAGCCCGCATAGTGGTAGAGAACGAGCACTGGGTGGCGCTGGTCCCGTTTTGGGCCATTTGGCCCTTTGAGACCATTGTCATCCCGCGCCGCCATTTCCAGCACCTAGGCCAGATCACAGATGCAGAGAAAGACGGCTACGCCGATATCATGAAAAAGCTCTCTTCGGTCTATGACCGCTTGTTTGACACCTCATTCCCCTACTCCGCAGGCATTCACCAAAGCCCAACAGACGGCAAGGATTACCCCGGCTGGCACCTGCACATGCACTTCTACCCGCCCCTGCTCCGCTCGGCCACGGTCAAGAAGTTCATGGTGGGTTATGAGCTCCTGGGCGACCCGCAACGCGACATCACCCCAGAAAGTGCCGCCGACCGCCTGCGTGCGTTGCTTTAAACCTGTTTTGGGCCTGTTTTTGGAAAAACGGGCTTAAAACAGCTGTGATGAGTTCTGAGTCAAGAGTCTCGAGTCCTGAGTCAAAAAGAAACACGCATTTCGTCCCCTTTTGAAGGGGGTAAGGGGGATGACTAGGCCGATTAAAAAACCAACTACCAATCTGCGGAGATGGGAAAGGCGATTTTCGGGAATGCTATTTACAGCACGAGTAATCATCCCCCTACCCCCTTCAAAGGGGGGACGATCACCAAACGTGAGCAAAATATAAGGGCAACCACAAGGGATTGCCCCTACTCTTCCTGATAATGATGAAAACCATAACCACCTAATCTTCAACCATTCAGGCGTTTCTGGTTGTTCGTTTTGGGCCTGTTTTTAGAAAAACAGGCCCAAAACGGCTTTTGCCTGTATCTGAATAAACTGGGGGCCGTAAATATCCGTCTTATTCAGACTCAGACTTTCTTTTTATGACCATATCTTTTTACGGTGCGGCCCAGACCGTGACTGGAAGCAAACACCTGATTACCCTGGAAAACGGCAAACGCATTCTGCTGGACTGCGGCCTTACCCAAGGCATGGGCGACAAAGCCGAGGAACGCAACCGCTCCTTTGATTTCGAGCCCGAGAACCTCACCTGCCTTATTCTCTCGCACGCGCACATTGACCACTCTGGCCTGATTCCTAGGCTGGTAGCAGAGGGATACACAGGCCCCATATACTGCACTCCGCCTACCTTGGAGCTCTGCAAACTATTGCTCCTGGACAGCGCCCGCATACAGAGCAACAACGGCAATGGCAGTTCTGAACCTCTCTATACCGAGGCAGATGCGGAGCAGGCCCTGCAACAGTTTGTGACCGTGCCCTATGACCAAGCCTTTACCATAGACGAAGACATTGAACTGCTCTTCACCGACACCGGCCACGTGCTGGGCAGCGCTGCCATCAACCTCAAGCTGCAGGACGACGGGCGGGAACGCACCCTTTGCTTCAGTGGGGACATAGGCCGCTTTGCCAATCGCATCTTAAATCCGCCGCAGGCGTTCCCGCAGGCCGAAATTATTATCTGCGAGTCTACCTACGGCAACCGCGTGCATGACAGCCTGGAGAACACCGAGGAGCGTCTGCAGAAGATTGTTCAAGAGGTGTGCGTGGAGCGGCAGGGCAAACTGTTAATCCCTGCGTTTAGCATTGGCCGCACCCAGGAACTGATCTACTCTCTGAACTACTTAGCCGAGGAAGGACGGTTGCCTGAGGTGAAGGTGTTTGTGGACAGCCCGCTTTCTGTGTACGCCACTGATATTCTGCGCGAGAACCCGCAGTACTTCAGGGAGACCATGCAGGAGTACCTCAAAGAAGACCCAGACCCGTTCGGGTTTCCAGAGCTGACTTATATAACGGAGGTAGATGACTCCAAGGAGCTGAACAAGATAGATGAGCCCTGCGTGATTATCTCCTCCTCAGGCATGATGGAGGCGGGCCGCATCCAGCACCACCTCAAGACCAACCTGCCAGACGCCAACAGCGCCGTGCTCATCACCGGCTACTGCGAGCCCTCCACCCTGGGCGGCAAGCTCATGAACGGCGCTGAGAAGGTCTATATCCTAGGCGATGAGGTAGAGGTTAAAGCCGAAATGCTCATCATGAAAGAATACAGCGCCCACGCCGACTACGGCGACATTGCCAAGTTCCTGCACTGCCAGGACAAAGAACAGATCCAGCGCATCTTTCTGGTGCACGGCGAGAAATCTGTGATGGGCCAGCTGAAGGATGATTTGTCTGAACTGGGCTACCAGAACATTGAGATCCCGGAGTTCAGGTTGTCTTACGTGGTTTAGTGGCTGGTGGCACTACGGATTAACTTTGGCTACTCTATATAATAAGGAGTGCTGGTGACTCTATATATAAGGAGTGCGTTTTGGGCCTGTTTTCCAGAAAACAGGCCCAAAACCCAATACCGCCTACTAAGCGCAGACTCTCCCCTTGAGGGGAGTTAGAGGGGTGTTTACATCTGCCGAGCCATGTATTGAAGAAATGCCTTTATATCTAATGATCAAAGTTTAACACTTGACAGGCTCAGGAATGCGTGCCCTCCTGTGTAAACACCCCTCTGCGCTCCCCTCAAGGGGAGAGTCTGCACTGAAAGAGTACTCTTTTGTTTTGAGCCTGTTTTCAGTAAAATGGCCCTGAAACGCTTAATCTGTGACCACAGCGTAATGCGGGTCTTCCAGGATATTGACATCAATCACGGCATCAGCGTTCTTGAGTAGGGTCAAGCAGTCGGGGCTTAGGTGCCGCAAGTGCAGTTTCTTGCCGGCCTTTTGGTAGCGTTCAGTAAGTTTATTGAGGGCATCTATACCAGACATATCGGCTACGCGGCTGTCTTTGAAGTCAATGATCACTTCCTGGGGATCACTGGCCACGTCAAACTTCTCAGTGAAAGCCGACACCGACCCAAAGAACAGGGGGCCGTACAGTTCATAATGCTTTACGCCTTGGTCATCCACATATTTTCGGGCGCGTATGCGTTTGGCGCTTTCCCAGGCAAATACCAGGGCCGAGATGATCACGCCAATGAGCACGGCCAGCGCCAGGTTGTGTAGCCAAATGGTGATCACGGCCACCAGTATCCCTACAAACACATCATGGCGGGGCATCTTGTTGATAATCCTGAAACTGATCCACTCAAAGGTGCCAATGGCCACCATTACCATCACGCCCACCAGCGCCGCCATGGGCACCCGCTCTATGACCGGAGCACCCACCAAAATAATCACCAGAATGGTGAGCGCAGAAACGATACCCGCCAACCGGGCTCTGGCTCCCGCCGAAAGGTTGACCAGCGTCTGCGCGATCATGGCACAGCCGCCCATGCCAAAGAAGAACCCATTCAAAACATTGGCGCTGCCCTGGGCAATGCTCTCGCGGTTGCCGTTGCCGCGGGTACCCGTAATCTCGTCTACCAGGTTCAGGGTCAGCAGGCTTTCGGTGAGCCCTACGCCGGCCATAATGAGGGCGTAGGGGAAAATAATCTGCAGGGTCTCCCATGTGAATGGGATCTGGGGTATATGGAAGGGAGGCAGACTTCCGCTTACGGAAGCGATATCCTTTACTACCTTGGTTTCTATGCCGAAGCCCATGACCACGCCAAACACCACCAGGATGGCTACCAACGAGGGCGGAACGGCCTTGGAGAGTTTAGGCAACAACAGAATAATGGCAATTGTCAAGGCCACCAGGCCTGCCATAGTATAGAAAGCGGGGCCCGTCAGCCAGGCAGTTTCCCCGTTGACCACGGTTTTGAATTGCTCTATCTGGGACATAAAGATGATGACCGCCAACCCGTTCACAAACCCAAACATCACCGGCTGCGGCACCAGCCGAATAAACTTACCCAGCTTAAATAGACCCACCAGAATCTGCAGCACACCCGCCAGGGCAACTGCGGCAAACACGTATTCCAGCCCATAGGCCTGCATGAGGGCAATCAACACAATGGCGGTAGCCCCGGCCCCGCCAGACACCATACCAGGCCTTCCGCCCAGCACGGCCGTGACCAGCCCCATGATAAAGGCGGCATACAAGCCCATAAGTGGTGGGAAGCCAGCCAAAATGGCAAACGACAGAGACTCGGGGATCATAGTCATGGCCACCGTGAGGCCAGCCAAGACCTCTATTTTATAATCTACTTTCTGGCTGAAATCAAATAGGCGTAAAAAGGGCTTCATTTAAAACGGCAATGGTACTATTTGCAATAATTGGTCACCTTGCCCTTGTTTAGCCCTTTTATGTATAGGTCTGGAGTAGGCAGAAGATAAACCGTTTGTTTTTATTTGTGTGGTAGGCTCTGAAACCGAAAGAGGTTTGGCCGGGTAAGAATCACGGTGGAGTGAGCCTTATATACAGAGAGGAGTAGGCCATATCTGGCGCAAAGGTACTATTTTATTCTGGAGGGCTTTTTCTGCCAACTGCCCTACCATGCTGGCAAGGGTGGTCTAACCTTTCAACAGCTCTAAAAGACAAAGGCCACCTCTCTCAAGAGGTGGCCTTTGATACTCTTATATAAGAAGGTACTTATTTTTTCACAATGCGAGTAATGGCTTTGCTAGTGGCTGTTTGAACCTGCAGGTAATAGATGCCTGCGTGCTGACCAGCCAGGTCGAGCTCAATTCCTTTGCCAGCGGCCAGTTGTACCTCTTGCTGTAGAACGGCAAGTCCGCTGCTATGGAACAGGGTTACTGCTGCTATTCCTGAGGTTTCAGTTGTGTTCACGGTCACTTTGCTGGTAGTTGGGTTAGGATATACTTCCAGTGCTGCTTTCACGCTAGTTTTAGCATCTGCTGCCTTTACCGCAATTACCTTTGAGTACTCAAACTTGCCGTCATAGTCTACTTGCTTCAAGCGGAAGTAAAGTGTTTTAGCGGCTGCGGCAGTAATGGCTGCGGTATAAGACTGAACAACGGAAGTAGTTCCGTGACCTTTTACTTTTTCAACTGCCTGGAAAGCTTTTCCATCTTCGCTCTGCTGTACTTCAAAGTAAGCATTGTCTTTTTCAGAGGCAGTGGCCCAGGCGAGGTTTACCACATTACCGGCTCTTTTGGCAGAGAAGGAGGTTAGTTCTACTGGGAGAGGGGTTGGTACACCTAATGAAACTTTATAATTTGAAATAGCTAAATCATCTTCATTTCCAGATCTAGTTGAGACAAAATCAACGAATCTTATAAATATTTCATAACCATCGGGTAATAATATATTATTCAATTCCACCTTGGCATCAGTGGAATTACGATCGAATGAACCCGGAATTGACTGCCAAGTGCCCGCTGCATCTGCAGGAGATATAAGAGTTTCAGTTTGTGTTGAACCAATTCTATACCCCATTGTTAAGCCGCGCAAAGTATTAACGTATATTGCTTTAACTGAAAAATTTACAACTAGATTAGTAATTGTTTTACCAGATGTATTTTTCAGACGCACTCCATATGCTGCGTCTAATCCCTTTGATCTAAATCCTAAACCCTTTAGAGTTGTATTCGGATCATTATAACATGATAGAACCCCTTGCGCGTTGCCTGTAAATTTTTTAGTTTCTAAAGTATAAGTTGTAATTGTAGTTGGAGAAGCAGTTCCTAAAGTTACATACCAACCAAGAAGACTTGAATTATTAGTCCAAGGGCTTTCATTAGTGGCATTAGCGGCACTTGAATAAGTTGGCAAAGCACTGAAGTCTTGGCTATATGAAGTTCCATTAAACAATACTTGTCCATTTGCAACCATTTGCAAAGTGAGCAAACACACTACCAACACCAGAGCCTTGCAAGATGAGTACAAGTTTTTCATAAGAGAATTTAGTTAAGTTATACTTTGTTGTATTTACCTGCTATTCATTTGAAATAACTCCACAAAGATGAGGAAGAAAAAATATCAATTCAGACAGAAAAACATTATAACTATTCTAATTATGAAAAATTAAAAATAATACTTTCGCCAAACCTAAATAAGTATATTCCTGTTTCTAGTTCTTATAAATCCAGTCCTGTAGCTAATCCTTGCAGAATGAAGAACAAAACTTTATAAAATGTTTATACTTGATAAAACCAACAAATTATATGCTTGTATCAATAATGGCACTAAATTATATAAGAATTATTATATAAAGTTCTTTATTAAGTGCATAACCTTTTTTATTGTTTCATTTTATATACTATTTATTTTTTAACCTTATATTGAAATAATACCAACCTATCTTCAGGATGGAGCAGGTTTGGATACCTTATAGCCTATAATCCTCATTATCAAGGCTTGAATTCAGAGAACTCTTCCTTCTCTTTTTACCTCCCCACAGGCAAATCATTATTGTTAATGTAGCTATAGCACCAATGCCCTAAGGTTCTGAAGATGGAATCCTTACACATTAAGCAATAAAAAGCGGGAGCTACTTTTTATATAGCTCCCGCTTTAAATTCTTAAGAATACCTATTGTTTTACCACACGAGTAGTAGCTTTGCCAGTAGCCGTTTGTATTTGCAGGTAATAAACTCCAGCCGATAGATTTTCCAAGGATAGATTAACTGGCTGCCCAGCCTCTACCTGCACTGACTTTTTGAGCACTGCTTTTCCACTACTATGGAATAAGGTCAAGAAGGCTTCGCCACTTAAGTCTGAAGAAGCCATTACAGAAACATTACCTGCTGTTGGGTTAGGATATACAACTAAGGTCGCTTGCACTTCTTTTTGGCCAATAACTTTTACTGCTATTACTTTAGAGTATTCAAACTTTTTGTCATAATCTACCTGCTTGAGGCGGTAGTAGATAGTACCTGATACAGAGGCCGGGTCTACAAAGCTGTAGTCAAGGCGAAGGCTGCTGGTTCCATGCCCGGCCACTTTCCCAATTGCGTGGAAGCTTTTCCCATCCTTGCTCCGTTCCACCTGGAAGTACTCGTTGTCTTTTTCTGACGCTGTAGACCAGGAGAGCTTAACAGAACCGTCGGTTTGCTTTCCAGAGAAGGAAATTAATGAAACAGGGAGCGGAACAACAGGTGCTGTAATGGCAGCAGTTGCAGTAGCTATAGAGTTCAGGAAATAATTACCTGCATCATTCCCTGACAAGGAGGCACCACTTAGAGTAACAATTTTATTATTACCTACTTCAGGAGTATCAAAGGTAGCTGTTCCACCAAACAAGCTAACGTTATCCCCTTCAAGTTGCCCGGCAACGGATCTGGTGACAACTTCAGCAGCTGTTGTACCATTAAACTCTTTGTCTTTTGCGGTAAAGAATCCCACAATCCCTTTAGGGGTAATGGCAGCAGAAGCGCGAGGCACAGTTGTACCAGCAAGGGTATAATTACCAAGGTCATTGTTTCTCAATGAGATGCCATTGATATTTATAGTTTTGTTAGAACCCGCGTTTTTGTCTGAAAACTCTGCTACTGAATAAACCACAGATAAGTTATCTGCAGGGTATTTATCAGACGATAAAGTGACTGCAGCAATTCTTGAACCATCATACTCCTTGTCAATACCAATAGCAGTTAAAGTGAGAGACTTGGGGTTAATTGCTGCACTTAAACCCGTAGGCTGCACAAGAGTATAATTATCTTTTGCATCACCCTTAAGAGTGCAAGTAGAGGTACAACTGATACCTATTCCTACATTCACAGAGCCGAACGTGCCTGTTCCTATAAAGGCTATATCATCTCCAGTTAAGGCATTTTGCAAAGTACCTGTGATAGTGGCAGCATTTGTGCCATCATACGTTTTGGCTACAGCAGCAGGGCTAGAAATGGTTAGTAACCTTTTATTGATTGTAAGGCTGGCAGAGGTTCTTGTCCCACTAACGCACCCTAATTCATTTATGGCCTCAGCATAGTAAGTAAAAGTTCCGGCAGTGGTTTGGTTTACAAGAAAGGAGGTAGAGTTAGTGGCAACTCTATTAGAGCCTGTAGCATCACTATACCAGTTAACGGTATAACCAGCAGGTACAGTTACTTGCAGCGTTTTATTCGGACTGGCTTCTCCATAGGTGAAAGACCTGTTAGTTGGGTTTGTAGGTGCAGCTGTTGTACCATAAACAGTAAGCAAAGGTGATGCGCTTTGTGCAAGTGTATTTGTGGAAGCTGGGTTATCAGAATTAATGGCAATGGTATACGTGCCGCTAAGGTTACTTGGCAACGTTATGGTACCATTTAGCTTGTTTACGTACCCTCCTGACCCCACTGCAAACCCATTAGTAGAGGTTCTATTCCCTAAAAGGCCAACTAAGGTATATGGCGCTGCACCTCCAGCAGCACTTACATATACCTGAAAGGAAGAAGTTTCTGAAAAATGGGAAGTTGTATTCCCACCTCCATTATGATTAACAGCATCAAATGCAATATTGACAACCGAGCCGGCACAAACTGGATTGGGTGTAACTGCTGTAACTTTGATAGTTTGTGCTTCTGCATTTAGGCTGGTTGCCAAAGTTAATCCCGCTATTATAAGCCCTACAAAAGTTTGGCTTGAAAAATAGGGTTTAGATGAGGAGGAAGGTTTTGCTGATTTACCTAAGCGCACTATCTCCAAAGCAAGCGAACACACTACCAGCAAAAGATCTTTACAAGATGAGTACAAGTTTTTCATTTGAGGTTACTTTAAATAATTTCGATTTTGTATTTAGCTCTTATTTTTTAGAAACTACTTTGCAAAATTGTAAATTATTCCAAGTCAATTCCCAATTGTTATTTATATAACTAAATCAATAAAACCCCATATCACCTTTAATTTAATACATAAAAAATTAAATATTATCCTATTTAAGTATTTTACAAAACCTTTAATTGACATGAAACAGTTGATTTTGACCTATTACTTAACATAAAAATTTATATCAACTGGCTTTTTTACTCATCAAGCGCTTAGTATGTATATTTTTTATTTTTTATTATTTAATTTCAAAACTTTCTAATTAATGTTACACATGCTTTAACAGGTTTATAAGTTTATTTCTAAATATTTTATTTAAAATAATTCAAATTATCCTATTAAAGTCACATACTCAACTTTTTACCTAAGTCAAACAACTACATCTTAAGCTAGTAAAATGGATAACCAAAAATCAACATTCATCTTTATAAACACCTTAACACAAACAACTTAAGCTCAAAATCAGAAATTTAAACTCGCTTTAAACTTTCAATATATAATCAGCTTGTAAGTAGCAAACCCACGGTTTTCAGCAAGCTGGTTTTTCTGAGGTGAAAAGAATTGCTGCCGTATTTCTATGAAACAACTGGCCATAGCTGGTTTTGCATGTTCACCAAGTTTATAAGGAGCGTGGGATCTGGTCCTACCTGATTAGATAGTGATGGAAGAATTGCAGCCCATGTTGGCTCTTTTATTCTCCTTTCTGCTAATGAAGACAGTAGCCTAGCTTAGGCTCTCTTCCCTCAGCGATTGGCTAGTTACTCTAAGCTTTATTAAGAACGGCCCTATTAAAAAATGTTTTTTGTCCCTTTTTTAGTAGAGTAGAGTGACAATTTTAATGGTTAATGATCCTACAAGGATATTTAATTTCTGTGACTCTAATTTAATGTGAGGACATACCTTTAAGGAATTGAGTATAGCAATATCCATGTATTTACATGCAACTATATCTTACTCATTACCAACCCATAGTGATATCAACTTAGTAAAAATATTATATGTTTTTTTGAAACCTATTGAACCTTACACAAAGGCCGGAGGTTACGGATATGCACAACGCAAGGTTGCGCTTTCGTCTTCAACTAAAATTGAATGTCTATGAAAACATCTAATTTCAAAAAAGCAGTATCATTCTTTGCTCTTGCTTCTGCGTTTACCATGGCTGGTTGCCAAAAAGATGAGGTTCTAGAAGAAACTTCTGCAACTCCAGCCGCTGCTGGAACTACCCAGGCTGTTTCTGGTAAATACATTGTTATCCTGAAAGACGGCAAAGCCAGCAACGCCCAGGAGCAAAGAAACCGCATACTGCAGAAATTAGGTATTAACAGCGAACGTGTAAGCGATGTGTTTAATGGCGCTTCAGATGGGTTCATTGGCAACCTCAGCAAAGAGGAAGTACAGCAGTTGAAACAAGATGGCGAAGTTGCCTATGTAGAACAGGAACAAGCTATTACCCTAGAGAAATCTACCGCTACTTTATTTTCAACCACTACCACTACTTCTACCTCCTCTTCGCAGACTATTCCCTGGGGTGTTGCCCGCGTAGGGTATGGTGATGGTACCGGCAAAACCGTTTGGGTAATTGACTCAGGCGTACAGTCTTCCCACCCAGATTTGAACGTTGACAAAACCCGCAGCAAATCATTTATCTCTGGTGATGTTTCTTATGAAGATGGCTATGGCCACGGTACGGCAGTAGCAGGCATCATTGGCGCTAAAGACAACACAGTTGGTGTGGTAGGAGTAGCTGCTAATGCTTCCATCGTAGCCCTTCGGGTGTTTGACAATACCGGTTACGGCACGCTTACCCGTATTTACTCTGCCTTGAACCACGTGTATCAGAACGGTAAAGCCGGCGATGTAGTAAATATGAGCCTTGGGGTTACCGGCTCTACCATGCTGGATGACTTGGTGAAAAAAGTTGCCGCCCGCGGTATTTTCGTAGCCGTAGCTGCTGGTAACAGCTACACAAATTGCTCTAACATCTCCCCAGCCCGTGTGGTAGCCCCTAATGTATTTGTGGTATCTAACATGACTTCTTTGTCTGCGTTCAACCCTACCTCTAACTTCGGTGCTTCTGTGAACGTGGCTGCTCCTGGCACAGACGTACAAATGACCTGGAAAGGAAGTGGCTATGCAACCGGTAACGGTACTTCTTACGCCGCCCCACACGTGGCCGGTATCTTAGCCCTCACCGGCGGAAGAGTAGGAAGCCAAGGCTATGTGACGGCAGATCCAGATGGCAAACCAGATCCAATCGCCCTTAAATAAGCAATAAGTTTGAGCTTTATATAGAAGAAAGGCCCGTCTCCAATGGAGACGGGCCTTTCTTCTATATAAAGCTCCTGCTATCACATCAACTACACCTAGCAGTAAAATGGCTAGTCAAAGAAGGCTTTGCCATCACGGTTCTGTTGCATCCCAAGTTCTAAGATACTTAGACCCAACCCAGGAATTTGGTATAGGATTGCCCCGGTCTCCGTTAGCTTCTGCGCTCTTCATCCATTTCACCTTATTAAGACAAAGGACTTATTCTACTTCGGTTTTAACCTTTTACAGCTAGATAGAGTATTTAAACTATATACTGGCTCTTGAATGGCAAGAGCCCTTCTTTGACTTTAACCTACTACTATGAAAAATTTACAAGCATACTTCTTCGCCCTTATGGCGGTCCTGACCATAACCCTCTCCAGCTGTGACGTTATAGGTGATATTTTCAAGGCAGGAATGTGGGCATCGGTGATCATTATTGTATTGGTCATTTTATTGATTCTTTGGCTTTTCAGAAAAATAAGAAGATAGATTTTAAGCCTACTTTTTAAAAAACGGGCTCAAAACGCAAAGGCCACCCTGAAACCAAGGTGGCCTTTGCGTTTTGCAAGTATAGCTGCGCTTTTAGCGCTTTATTACTTTTATCACTTCTTTGGAAGAACCGGTCTGCACCTGCACAAAATAGACGCCTGATTGCTGCGCAGACAGATCAAGTGCCAGAGGCTTCCCTTGCCCCCATTCTGCCTGCTGCTGAAAAACTACTTGCCCGGTTCCTTGCAGAACAGTAACAGTCACAAGACCAAGGGATTTTTCAGTTACCAACTGTATTTTACCGTCTGCGCTAGGGTTAGGAAAAGCGGCAATAGCTGGCAGAGAGGGCGCCTTGCTTTTTAAAGCATTCACGGCTACCACTTTAGAATACTCAAACCCACCGTCAAAATCGGTTTGCTTTAACCGGAAATAACTGGTTTGAGTGTCTGCATTATCCAAGAGGTAGCTATAGGACAAAGCCACGGCACTATTTCCACTTCCCTTTATGGCTTGGCCTACCGGCAGGAAGTTCTTTCCGTCCAGGCTGTGCTCCAGAATAAAGAAAGCATTGTCCTTCTCAGAGGCTGTGGCCCATAGAAACTGCACCTGCTGGCCTACTCGCTTGGCCTGAAAGTAGAGCAGTTCTACAGGCAGGGGCTGCGGGCTGGTTAGATTAGCACTTGGGTCTGCCACGGCAAAGGGAGAAAAGGAGGTAATACCGGTTCTGGTAATGGAGTACAACCCATTTTTCAGGGTCACTTTCCCGGCGGCACCCTTGTCCCAGTTTTGGTTGTAGTAGTGCAGCAGGTGCGCGCTGTCAGAGGCAAATCCAAGGGCTATATCTTCTGCGTTCCAGGTAAGGGTCATGGTTAGGTTAGAGCCACCGGTTGTATGCTCGTCTACTACCCAGGTTTTGCCTACCACTTTATTGTCTAGCAAAAACCCGGTAGGCAGGTTATTATTGTAGGCAGAATAGATCCCCTCCATCACTTTCACGCTAAAGGTATCTGCCAAGCTGGCGGCACTAAGCTTCAGTTTAACAGGCAGTGCCTTTACAAGGCCCACCGGAAAAACGGCGCTATCTCCAGGAGCTAACTTCATCTTCAGGCGGCCTTTTCCATTAGTTACCAGAAAACTGTTCACGTCATATTTAATAGCTTTTTTACTATCCTGCAGCACTACATCAAACTCACCGGCCTCAAGCCTGGCACCGTTCCGCAGTTCTAACTCTCCTTGTACCACTACCCGTTGGCTTAGTTTTTTCACGTTTCCGCCGGTCCCGTCAATCAATAGGTTGCCGTAAGAACCTAGCTTTATCAATTGGCTGTTTTTGGAGTTATAAATAACGGTACTATTAGCATTCACTAAGCCTAAGGTAGGCACCACATCACTGGCAATTGTCACCGTAGCACTGGCAGCAATATCCATTACGCCGGCCTCTAACCTCACATTCTCAGGAATAGTGAATTGGATAGGCAAACCAGTACCTACCACCACTTTAGAGGAACCTGAAAGGACCAGGTGGCTGGCAAGGGTATGACTACCCGAAAGTGGCGCCTGCACTATAAAGGTTTGGTAGGGGTCTGTAAATGAAACCGGGAGGGTACCCTTGCCTGCTGCGTCTGAGTTCCAGGCCGAGAGCTTGCTCAGGTCAGTACCTACAGTAGAGCTGCTGTAAAAGATCTTTTCATACAAAGCCGTGGAAAGCTGAAAATTGTCAATGGCTAACAAGTCCTTACCATTCGTTTTGTCATCAATCCACCGGATGGCCAACTCTGCCTCAGGAGCCAAGTTGATACCAGCCAGGGTAAGGTTTACAATAGTCTTATTAGCTAAAGCGTTACCGTCAATAATGGAACTTAGGTTGCCAGATACCGGTGAAACCAAGGAAGTAAGAGGTACCCAGGCGCCGGCAATGGCTCCTTTAGCGGTGATTCTATACTCTACCCGAAGGCTGGATTCAGATGGGCCTGCATACCATTGCTGCAACTCAAAGCCAATGCCAATTTGGGTTAACGGCCGGGCGATGGCATTCACGAAACTGACACCATACACTACCGGTTCACTGCTGGAGGCGTAACTTCCCAGACTTCTTTCTGTTGTGGTGGCCGTAGCGCCAATGCTTTTAAGTCCTTTATCAGAGATTGCGCCCTGGCTTATTTCAATGGTAGAAACGCTAATGCCGTTTACAGTGGCACTCCAGCCAGGCAGGGTTATGTCATTTTGCCAAGGCTTTGAGGTTACCGTTCCATTGTCGGTGGAGAGGAGCCTAGGAAGAGCGTTAAAATCCTGGGAATAGGAAACCCCTGGCTTGGTAATGGAAATGGACTGGGAATTGGCAAAGGGAACCGAAGTGAGAAAGGTAAGGGCACCTACTAAGGCTACCTTTAAGTAGCGGGAAATGGTTGTCATTGGTAATCTTGTGTTGTCTTTGTTCTTTGTTGTTTTGTCCCTACAAAGGTAGACGGGCCAAATCGTCCAATTCAATAGGCCAATCCCTTGCACTCAACAAAGTAAAATCCCACGGTTACCCTATAATGTGCTATCTTTTTTGCGCCTTTTTCATTCTATAAGCTGAACAATAGGATTTGAGGGATGAACTAGTGCATACACCCGATGAAATGGAGGCATTTTGAAAACTCGGCAAAGGATATAAGCACTGAAAAGAGGTCCTCTTTTTAAATATTTTCAACATTATGCTATATATCCAATATAATTATCCAACAATCCAGTAATATTTCTAACTATATAGGCAAAATACAATGCTATTTTACTTTAAATTAATATTAATGACAGATAATGAGAAATTATCCAACACTGGCAATACCTACTAGTAGGTAAAATCAACCCAAAAACAGGCTATTTCAAAAAGGGTTGGGTATAAAAAAAGGGCCTCTTACCAGAGGCCCTTTTTTATGATTCAGAAAGCAATCCTATCTTTTGGTTTTCTGTGGCATGGTACCCAGTAACCAATCCCAAAGCGGGGTAGAAACCCCATAAGCCCTTTCAGGGTCTTTGTAGTGGTGAATGCTGTGGTGAATCCAGAGTTGTTTCAAAAAGTTCTTGGGCGGTGCGTAGGCATGCACGGCGTAGTGTACAAACAGATACAAGGCATAGCCAAACAGAAAACCTGCCACCAAACCAAATACCATACTTCCAAAAATCAGTTTAAACACGAAGAAGAAGAAGGAAGCCAGAAACAGACTCACAATAGGAGGCATGGCCAGCCTGGATTTGTCTTTGGGGTAATCATGGTGGTTGCCATGGAACGTATACTGGATGTTTCTCTTAAGATCATTGGTAGGCTCCATGTGGAAGATGAACCTGTGCGCCAGATACTCTACTAACGAGAAAATCAACCAACCGGCCAGAAACAACCCTACCGCCGACAAGACATCTAAAAAGCCGTATTGAAACCCATACACCAGCAAGCCAGTGGCAATAATCAGGAAGATGGTGATTGGAATAGCAATGTGGGTATGGGTGAGCCGTTCCAGCACAGGATTTTGGAAAAGTGTTGCTGATCCTTTGTGATTCGGTTTCATAAGTAAAAGATTAAATGAAACGTTGCTTTGCTTCTGAACGCAAAATTAAACAAATATCTGATGTCTCCAGTCAGAATATCACCAGAGACCGGTGAGGTACTGCTTTACGGCGGCTACCACCTCTGCAACTGTCTTGCCCCCAGCCTCAACAGTAAAAGCCGCCTGGGCATAAAATAACTCCCGTTGCGCCAAGGTTTCTGCTAAGTACTCTTCCAGTGCCTCCGGCGATTTCTCCCGCAGCAAGGGGCGGGCATCCAGATCTTGCCGGGTAAGACGGGCTACCAAATCCTGGGGCTGTACCTGCAGATAAACGGCGGCCCCGTTTTCCAACATAAACGTCATATTGCCATGAAAGCAGGGTGCTCCCCCACCCGTTGCCAATACCACACCGCGCTTCTCCCCTGTCACCTGCCGTAAGGCCCGCGCCTCGGCCTCCCGGAAATACGCCTGGCCTTTTCGCTCAAAAACCTGGGGCACGGTGGCACCTTCCTGTTCTTCAATTAACGTGTCAAGGTCCAAAAAGGTGTATCCTACTTCTTCTGCCAGCGCGCGGCCCACGGTAGATTTCCCGCAGCCGGGCATACCCACCAGAAAAACCACGCCGGCTTTTGAACCCTGGGACAAAGACCTATCTGTCATTTCTGAATTTTTGCTTGAAGAATAAAAGTGACCAGGTGGGAGAACCTGGGGAAAGCCCAGAGAACAATTGCGTTTTAAGCCTGTTTTTCCAAAAACAGGCTTAAAACGCAATTGCATCAGGCATCTGGCCGGGTCATTTTAAGAGGGCTTGCACCTCAGCGGCAGTAGGCACATCATGGTAATGCCACTTGCCTACCACAATGCCGTTCTTGAGCAACAACAGCCCGGGGTTGGCCCTAATCATGGTTTTAAGCACGGTGGCATCCGCAAAGAAGTACGGCGCTGACAGGTTGATCTCATGCCGGAACACATCAAAGTCCTGGCTACTGCTGGAGGTGATCACCACCGGCACCACTTTAGGCGACGGGGTTTTCTCCAGGCCCGCCAGAAGGGTATTGATGCCCGCAAAACTCTCACGATCTGCCTTGTTTACGTCTTTGACCAGAATGAGCAGGCGGTTGCCAATGAACATCTCCTGAGTAAAGTCGCCCTGGTCGTTCCAGACATTGAAATCCGTGATCTTGGGTCCGTCCTCGGGGTTGAGTGGTACCATTTGCTTGAACACGTAGGTGGTATCTGTGGGGTAGCTCTCAAAGGCATGTTGCTTGCCACCTTTCTCCATCACGTATTGGTACCGGAGCGGCGCCGAAGGCTTCATGAGTTTGGGCAGATTGGCCCCTACCCGGTACGCCCGGAAATCTATGAAGGGCTCATGCCGGTAGGCATACGCCCCAATGCCTACGGAAAGCAAAAGGGCCAATACCACCAAAATACCAGGCACCTTGCTTCTCACACTTCCCAAGGAGCGCAGGGAGCGCTGCGTGGCCAGCAACAGCAGAATCAAGACCAGTAGAAATACGTCTTTGCTAAAGGACTCCCAGGGCGTAAGCTTTATGGCATCGCCAAAGCAGCCGCAGTCAGTGACCTTGTTGAAGTACGCCGAGTAAAACGTGAGGAAGGTGAAAAACAGGGTCAGGAAAAACAGAGACCAGAGCACCTGGTTCAGCCGCCAGCGCACCAACAGCGCCACCCCTAAAACTACCTCAAGGGTACTCAGGAAAATAGACAGGTACAGCGCAAAGGGCTTGATACTCAGAAACAGCTTTGAGAAATCAATAGCGAACACCTCAAAGTACTCCTCCAGTTTTATGGCGGTACCTACCGGGTCATTGAGTTTGATCAGACCCGAGAAAATGAACAGCCCGCCCACTATCACCCAGGCAAACCTACTAAGCAGACGTAGCGCCATGGCTGGGGTAATTTAGTTTAATGAGGCAGAACACGGCATAGTTGAGCATGTCACGGTAGTTGGCTTCCACGCCCTCAGAGACCAGCGTCTGCCCGTCATTGTCTTCTATCTGTTTGGTGCGGTAAAGCTTCATGAGTATGAGATCCGTCATAGACTCTATACGCATGCTGCGCCAGGCCTCGCCATAGTCATGGTTTTTATCTTGCTGCAGGGCAGAAGTTTTCTGGATCTCCTCTTCATACAGGGCCCGCACCCGCTCCACCGGCAGGGCCTGCTCGGTTTCGCCCTGCGCCATTAATTGCTCCTGCATGAGGGCAATCACGCAGTAGTTCACAATGGCCACAAACTCAGAGGTAATGTCATCCTGGATTTTCTGGGTGCCTTTCTCCTGAATAGACCTGATGCGCTGCGCTTTGATAAAGATCTGATCTGTGATGGAGGGCAGCCGCAGAATTCGCCAGGCGGTCCCGTAGTCCTGGGTTTTTTGCAAAAACAGGCGCTGGCAGGCCTCTATCACGCGGTTGTACTCCTGGGCGGTTTGGTGAATCAAGTTTTTAATTTTAACTTTATAGGAAATGATACTATAGGCCAATTGAACGCGAAAGATACACTTTTTTGCAAAAAAACCACCCTCAACTGCGGGGGGCGCTTGGTCTTGCTGCCGCAGCCCACGGTTATGGGTATCCTAAACCTCACCCCAGATTCTTTCTATCCGGAGAGCCGGTTGCAAGGGGTGCAGCAGGCCCTGGCCCAGGCAAAGAAGATGCTCACTGAGGGAGCCACCTTCCTGGACATTGGCGGGTATTCTACGCGCCCCGGCGCCCCAGAGGTTTCAGAACAGGAAGAACTGGATCGCGTAATACCTGTAATAGAGGCATTGGCCAAAGAGTTTCCAGCGGCGCTGCTCTCCATAGACACCTTCAGATCCAAAGTAGCCCGGGAGGCCGTGCAACGCGGAGCCCATATTATCAATGATGTTTCTGGCGGCACCCTGGATGAGGAGATGTTTGCCGTGGCCGGCAAACTGGGTGTTCCCTACCTGCTCATGCACATGCGCGGCACGCCGCAAACCATGGCTAACTTTACCCATTATGAGAAGGGCCTGCTGGAAGAGGTTATCTCATTTTTCTCGGAGCGCATAGCTATGCTGCGGGCGGCGGGTGTGAAAGACATCATCCTGGACCCGGGCTTTGGGTTCGCCAAAAACGTAGAGCAGAATTTCCAGCTGCTGCGTCACCTGCGGGAACTGGAAATCTTCCAGCTACCGCTCCTAATTGGCCTTTCCCGCAAATCTATGACTTACAAGCCACTGGACGTAGGTCCAGAAGAAGCCCTCACCGGCACAATTGTAGCCAACACCCTGGCGTTACTCAACGGAGCCGATATCTTGCGGGTACATGACGTAAAGGAGGCCATGCAGACCATACAAATTGTAAAAAAGACATTAGCGCCGTGATTTCACTGTTTTCCATAGGGTTTTTAGACATAGAGTGGCTGGATATCATAGATATCCTGCTGGTAACGGTGCTACTCTACCAACTCTACAAACTCCTGACGGGAAGCGTGGCCCTTAAAATTTTCCTGGGGCTTCTGTCTGTTTATTTGCTGTACTTGGTGGTGAAAGCCGCGGGCATGGAGCTGCTCACTATCATTCTGGGCCAGTTCATGGGCGTGGGTGTTCTGGCCGCCATCATTGTGTTCCAGCCCGAGATCAGGCGGTTTCTGCTCATGATTGGCAAAACCACCGCCTTCAACAATGAGCGGCTGTTCAAAGGGTTCCCCTGGCGCCGCACCGTCACCGAAGACCGCTTGTCCATCACTCCTTTTATAGAAGCAGCCAAGTCCCTGGCCGGCAAGAACACCGGTGCCCTCATCGTTTTCGCCCGAAGCTCTGAGTTGCGCTACTTCGCTGAGTCTGGAGATTCCATAGATGCCGTAGTAAGCAAACGTCTTCTTATCTCCATCTTCAATAAGAATAGCCCTCTGCATGACGGCGCCGTCATCATTCACGGCAACCGCATTAAAGCCGCCCGCTGCATTCTGCCTGTCACCGAGAGCAACGACGTGCCTGCCTCTATGGGCCTCCGGCACCGCGCCGCCATCGGCTTAACCGAGGTCACCGACAGTGTGGTATTGGTAGTCTCTGAGGAAACCGGCCAGATTGCCCTGGTCCGCAACGGTGAGGTCTTCCGCAACCTTTCCGCCGCCGACCTGCGCTCCAAACTAAACCATTTCCTGTTTGACATTGAGCCTAAGGTAGTGGAGAAAGTAGCGGCGGCTTAAGACCATATTTTTCTCCGACCCTCTCCTGCTACTGTTCTCTTTGCCTTCTACTCGTTTTAGGCAAGGATATCGCTTCTCTTTCATTAATAGTCACCTGAGCACTCTCCCTGGTTCAAGTTTTCAACTTGGACCTATCATTTGGGAAGTTTCCAACTTCCCTGAGGCGCAAGCCTCATAATTTGCATTCTCTACATTCTCCTACTGTTTGCCTTTATTGGTGTTCATATGGGCCGACGACCAAGACTTCCTCTCACCTTGCTTCTTCCGTGTACACGCCTTCCCGCCTGCTGCTGGCGTGGTGTCTGTTCTAGCCTTAAGCCCTTATGCTTTCTTGTTTCATCTTCTCCCTCCGAGCGCTCACGGCCGCGGGGCCCCGTCCTTCCCCCTCGCACTGCCCTTGCGGCCGAGTTGCCTTCTTCTCTTAGCAGAGCCACTGCAGGGCCACAAGCGAGGCGCTCGAAGTAAAGACTGGAACTGGGGAACGATTGGGTATGAGGTACTTCAATATCCGCTTTAGGGTGAATGGCGTTCTGTGTACGTTTTCCATTAAAAGGCCCAAAACGGGGCTTGTCTAACAAAATCCAATTCCGCTAAATAAACGCAGACTCTCCCCTTGAGGGGAGCGCAGAGGGGTGTTTACACCAGCAGATGACACATGTTTATGACCACGCATTTCGTCCCCCTTTCAAGGGGGTAGGGGGATGACGCACTCCTGCCGGTCAACTAAGAACTCAGGATTCAGAACTCAGCGCAGCTGTTTGTTTCCAGCCCGTTTTTCCCAAAACACGCTCAAAACAGTTTCTACCCCACCACCAAGGAAGCGCGATATGCCAAGGAAATGTTTATCTTTTGGGCGGTAACCTGATTCTATATGCGCCTGATCTATCTTCTCCCGCTTCTTCTTTTGCTGCTTTCTGCTCCTTCCTTCGGCCAAGAGGCCGATAAAGAGAAAATTGACGCCAAACTCACTCAGAAACTGCAGGCTCTTACAAAGGGCTTTGGGGGAGACGTGGGCATTTATGTGCGGAACCTGAAGACCGGCAAGACGGTGGCCATCAATGCAGACAGCCTCTTCCCAACCGCCAGCATGATCAAAGTGCCTATTATGGTGGGCATGTTCGCGAAAATGGAACGCGGCGAAATAGCTCCTGATACCATTCTCCGGTACCGCGATTCACTGTTTTATGCCGGGGAAGACATTGTGGGCAATTTCAAGGACAGCAGCACGGTGGCTTTGAGCAAGGTACAGATGCTCAGCATCACCACTTCAGACAACACGGGCAGCCTATGGCTTCAGCAGTTGGCTGGTGGCGGTGTGGCCATCAATGAATGGCTGGAGAAGAACGGTTTCGCCCATACGCGCGTCAATTCCCGTACCCAAGGCCGCCGCCCTAATTGGCAGAAATATGGCTGGGGCCAGACTACTCCCCGCGAGATGGCCCGTCTTGTAACCATGATTCGGGAAGGACGCGCCGTGAGCCCCGCCGCCAGTGAGCGCATGTACCGCAACCTGGGTCGCATTTACTATGATGAGGTGGCCCTTTCCCAGATACCGCCTACAGCGCACACAGCCTCCAAGTCTGGGGCGGTTAACCAGTCAAGGTCTGAGGTGGTGCTGGTGAACGCCCCGCACGGCGACTACGTGTTCTGCGTCATCACCAAAAACCAGAAAGACGAAAGTTGGCAGTATAATAACGCCGGCTATGCTTTGATTAGGGCTGTCTCCAAAACCATATGGCAGCACTTTGAACCTAAATCAGATTGGCAACCGGCTAGAGGCGTAGAAAAGTATTAGACTTCTCCTAATCACAGTTTCTAACCAAGTTTCATCCGCCGTTTTAAGCCTGTTTTTGTAAAAACAGGCTTAAAACGGCGGATGGACTTTCTTCACCTTAATAACGCTTTTCTGTCTGCGCATCACAGCGCTTAGGCTTCCTAAATGACTCCGCCCTGCGTTCTTTCTTATATATAGAGCCAACCCATCACCAGACACCTATTCTGTTTTTATCAGGCCAGCGCCGGGGCCGGCAACCCGAAGATATCTTTCAAGGCACGCCGGGCCGCATGGTATCCGCACATGCCGTGTACGCCGCCGCCGGGCGGCGTGGAGGAAGAGCATAGGTAAAGCCCTTTTACTGAGGTTTGGTACGGTGACCAGCGAAGCGCCGGGCGGGTGTAGAGTTGGCCCAAGTCAATGATGCCGCCGTTAATGTCACCGCCAATGTAGTTGGGGTTATAGGCCTGCAGTTGGGCTGTGTTCATGGTGTGGCGGGCCAAAATAAGATCTTTGAACCCGGGCGCAAACCGTTCCACCTGGTTTTCAATGGCGGTGGTCATGTCTACGGTGGAGCCATTTGGTACGTGGCAATAAGCCCAGGCGGTATGCTTTCCGTCAGGTGCCCGGGTGTCATCAAACAGGCTTTGCTGGGCCAGCAGCACAAATGGCTTTTCGGGGTGCTGCCCCTGGGCGGTGGCCTGTTCAGAAGCAGCAATCTCTTCCAGGGTATTCCCCAGGTGCACGGTGCCTGCCTGGCGGCATTCTGGGGCGGTAAACGGAATAGGTCCGTCCAGGGCCCAGTCTATCTTGAACACCCCCATGCCATACCGGTAGCGCTGCAATTGGTTTCTGTAAATAGGCGAAAACTTCTCCCCTGCTATCTCCAGTAGTTGCCTGGGCGTCACGTCCAGCAGCACGGCCTTGCTAGCCGGAAGTTGTGCCAAGGCCTTAACATCGACGCCAGTTTCTAGGGTCCCGCCCAGACTAGTGAAGTAAGAGGCCAGTGCATTGGCAATCTGCTGGGAGCCGCCCTTGGGTACCGGCCAACCCTGTAAATGCCCCACCGCCATCAACACCAGGCCTATTGCCGAGGTGCTCAGGTTGGAAAGCGGCTGGATGGAATGCGCCGCCATACCAGCCCAGAGCCCGCGCGCCTCAGGGGTTTGGAAATTCTTGGCCAGGTGCGTGGCTGAAGTAAGGGCGTTCAACCCAAAGGCAGCCATGTCCAGGGGATGGCGGGGAAAGCGCAGAGGCCCCAACACATCTGCGGCCAGGCCGGGCCAGCTTTTCACCAGGGGCTCCATTAAATCCAGGTAGGTTTTGGAGTCCAGCCCCAGGGCCTCAGCGGTATCATGCAGGGAGGGGTGCAGGGCCGCTGCGGTGCCGTTGTCAAAAGGGTGCGCCGCAGAAAGCGGGGGCGAAATAAACGTTAACCCATGTTTCCGCAACGGCAAGGTCTTGAAAAACGGGGAACCCACCGCCAGCGGATGAATGGCCGAGCAGACGTCATGCACAAAGCCCGGCAGGGTAAGTTCTTTGGAGCGAAGGCCGCCGCCAATCTGGTCTTTGCCTTCCAGCAGTAGTACCTGAAGGCCTGTCTGTTGCAGGGCAATGGCCGCTGCCAGCCCGTTGGGGCCCGTGCCTACCACTACCGCGTCATATTCTGTCATGCTTTTTAAATTTTCCCCCTTATACTTTCAAACCAGAAAAGAGGCCCACCTGTTTTTGGCCCATTTTCCAAAAAACAGGCCTAAAACAGAATTCTGTTCTTGCGTATAGAGGGTACAAGCTACTCATTTTTGCATGTCAGACGCGCCTTTTCTTCCGCTTTTCCCGCAACTAACGCCGGTTCTCAGTAATGTGACCGCCCTTGACTTTGAAACCACGGGTGTGGGCGGCGGCAAAGGCCGGGTCATTGAGATTGCGGCCCTGAAAAGTGCCAACGGCCAACTGACCGGCCGGTTCCAAACCTTAGTGAAGCTCAAAGGCGAGCTACCTTCCAAAATCACGCAGCTTACCGGCATTACGGCCCAGGAGTTGGCCTATGGCATGGAGGAACGCGCGGCCTTTTCTATTTTGAAGGAATTTATAGGCGACAGCACGGTGGTGGCACATAATGCCCCATTTGACCTGGGCTTTCTCTACAGCACCTACCGCCGCTTAAAACTGGGTCCGGCGCAGCACCCGTTTATAGACACCCTGTCGGTTTGCCGGTTACGGCAGCCTTCGCCGCGTAGCCTCCCTGATATGTGCAAGGCCTACGGCATTCCGTTGAGCCGCTGGCACCGCGCCTTGCCGGACGCCACCGCTACCTGGCATCTACTGCACCGCCTGCATGAAGAAAGCCCCCTGGATGACATGCGCAACAAGCTGGTGCTCAACCCCAAATACGGAAATCCTTTCTGGCTTCCGCCATTGGCCGAGGTGCTTCCGCCCCAAAGCCCTGCCTCCTCAGAAGACAATCCACTGACCAACCCGGAAGCGTAGCCATCAGATACTCAATATATTATAACAAAATCAATATCTCAACCACTGGCATGGGAAAGTATTTGACGTATTTATCTAAAGAAAATGCCGTATTTATTCCAAAGACCCTATCCCGGCGGCTTCCGTTTAAAGGCATAAGAACTATATAGCTTTAAAGGAATTTATAATTTTCTTTAGAAAGGCTACACAGACATTCATCTGCTTTCAGGTAATAGCTTTTACATCTTCCAGCGGTTATTGACAAGCAGGATTCAACCCATCACCCGACAAGGAAACTACCGTTTCCACAAAAAAGGGGGAGCTTGGCGGCTCCCCCTTTTGTTTTTTTTGTTGTCTTTAAAAATTTTTGGCTGTGGCCAGATACTGCCGCAGTAGTTAGTCAGGCTACTACAACAGTTTTATACTCTTGGCCACATCATTGCCTTCCTCATCTTTCTCAATGTCAAACTCCACGCGGTCACCCACGTGCAGGTCATTGAAATCTGTGTCTATCACGTTAGTGAAATGGAAGAACAGATTGTTGGGTGGGAATTTGATAAAGCCGTAGCCATTCTTCAGGCTCATGATCTCTCCTTCGCCGTGGTCTGGCTGTTCCTCCTCATCCTTCACTACCGCGGTGGTGCGTTTCTGGTCTGGCTGCACAAAGAAGTGCTGGATAGACGCATCATTACGGGCAATGGCCTGGTCAATAATGCCGTGCATGGCCATAGGGTATGTCACTTCGGCCAACAGGTCTTGTGATGGGCGGGTGGTCATGCGCTGGCCGTTGTCTGTGGTGTACTCAAACTCCCAGGTCATAGCCATTACGCGGGTACCCAGCGTGTTCACCTTACGCACCAAGGGCACGTAGTCTCCGTCTGAAGAGATAAGCACCAGTACGTCAAACCGCTTGTAGAAAGCCTGTTCAAAAGCTTCCAGCGCTAGCCATACGTCTATGCCGCGTTCCTGCTTATACCCTTCCGGCGTAGTCCGCACCGGCAGGTAATGGGTAGTCACGCCTTCAGACATCAGGATGTCATCAAATACGCGGTCCCAGTACAGGGTGTCGCCGCGCTGGCTGGCCTCATAGGCATTCAATCTTCCCCTGAAGTAGTGGGCATCCACAATCCGGCAAAAGCGCGGATCTATGTTCTCTTCCTCCGCTACCTGGTCTCTGATGAATTCATGTAACCCTGATATGCTGATACGGCGCTTTCGTTGGTGGCCGTACGCATAATAGTTACTCACCTGTAAGAAGTAATTGCCGTCGTAGAAGACGCCAATCCTCACTAGTTTGTCCTGCATGTTGTCGGTTTTTTTTACGTTTGTCTGTTTATTATTTAATCTGTTTCACTATTAAACTAGAAGGGAGGGAGAACCACCATAAGAAAGCGGAAAGGAAACAGAAATTGCTACTGGAGATGGGAGAAGCAGGAATTAGAGGCAGTAACGAAACAAAAACCTAACTTATTTAATCTGCTATATCTTATAGAATCTCAATAAACCAATCGGGGGAACCACAATCTTATTCAATTTTCACTCCTTGGTGAGCATTAGCACCTTAGTAGGTGATCTGGTATATCTTTACTGGTACGCTTATCACTAATAACCCGGAAAATAAAGGCCCCTTTCCGTTAGGGAATATTTGCCAAAAGTAGACATTCATTGGTTAGGTGACAACCTAAATTATTAACGTTCTATTTCCTTCTTCTAGTACTTACGTAATTGCATAGTCTGGTATAGTCCATAGACAACTGAAACTACCAAAGTCTTACGCAAATAGACCATCTTAATCCTCCTCCCAAAAGATAAATTTTTATAGAATTATTTAATTTAAAATACTAACCATCCTTTAGAGCGCTGGTGAAAGACGGCAAGCCACCTAAGTATTTGCCACCCTTGCTCCTTTTAAAACCGGTTCAGTTTTAATTTGTTAAATTATTTTATAATATTGCTATGGATTCTATGTAGAGATAGTTTTCCCCCAAGTCAAATGCCCCACTGATCTCCGTTGACCAGTGGGGCATTTTGCTGTACTTTCCGGAAAACAGGCTAGAAAGAGAATTTACCCTTTCAGCACGCCCAGTTCTCTGCCTACCTCCGTGAAGGCTTGAATAGCGCGGTCAAGGTGCTCCTGGGTATGGTCAGCGGAAAGCTGCACCCGTATACGGGCGGCCCCCTTAGCCACTACCGGGTAGTAGAAGCCAATCACGTAAATGCCTTTCTCCAGCATCTTGGCCGCAAACTCCTGGGCCAGCTTGGCCTCATACAGCATCACGGGTACAATGGGGTGCACACCTGGCTTAATGTCAAACCCGGCGGCGGTCATTTTCTCTCTAAAGTATTTGGTGTTCCACTCCAGGCGGTCCCGCAGTTCAGTGGTAGAGCTCAGCAGTTCCAGCACCGCCAAAGACCCACCTACAATGGCCGGGGCCAGGGAGTTGGAGAACAGGTACGGGCGTGAGCGCTGGCGCAGCATCTCTATGATTTCTTTTCTACCGGAGGTAAACCCGCCCATGGCGCCACCCAAGGCTTTGCCTAAGGTACCGGTGATAATGTCCACGCGGCCCATTACATTGTGGTACTCATGCGTACCGCGGCCGGTCTTGCCAATAAAGCCTGAGGAATGGCACTCATCTACCATCACCAGCGCCTTGTATTTATCGGCCAGGTCACAGATTTTATCTAACTGGGCAATGGTGCCATCCATGGAGAAAGAGCCGTCTGTCACAATAATGCGGTGCTTGGCGCCCTGGGCTTCCTGCAGCTTGGCTTCCAGGTCTTGCATGTTGTTGTGCTCATAGCGGTAGCGCTGGGCCTTGCACAGGCGCACCCCGTCAATGATAGACGCGTGGTTCAAGGCATCTGAGATAATGGCGCTCTGCTCATCAAATAAAGGCTCAAACACCCCGCCGTTGGCGTCAAAGGCGGCCGCGTAAAGAATGGTATCCTCGGTGCCCAGGAACTCAGCAATCTTGGCTTCCAGCTGCTTGTGGATGTCTTGGGTACCGCAGATAAACCGCACCGAACTCATGCCAAACCCATGGGTGTCCAGGGTCTGCTTGGCCGCTTCCAGCACCGCGGGGTGCGAAGACAGGCCCAGGTAATTGTTGGCGCAGAAGTTGAGCACCTCGCCGGTCTGCTGGGTTCTGATCTCAGCGTGCTGCGGGGTGGTGATAATGCGCTCTTCTTTATATAAGCCGTTGGCTTTGATCTCAGCTAACTGCTGCTCTACATCTGGTTTCAGCGTTTCGTACATAGTGTTGCGTTTAAGGCGTTCGGGATTATGGTATGTAAGTTCTAAGGAATTATTCAGGCTTTTCGGGTTCACCGGCCGGGGATGAAGGCCGTTTGAAAATGGGTCGCGGCCGCGGAGTTTTGGCAGGTTCCTGGGCCGGAGTTTCTAGAGCACCGGTTTCCGTTTCAGGGCCGTTTTTAGGAAAACTGCCCGAAACTGGCGACTCTGCGTTAACAGGTTTTTCGCTCTCGCCGGAAGCTGGTCTTTTGAAAACCGGTCTGGGTCTGGGCGGCTTGGGTTTGCTTTCTTCTGCCGGCGGCGTAATAACAGGAAAAGCGTTTTCCGGAGCTGACAGCGGCGTGGAAGGTTCTGCAGAGACGGCAGTTATCTCTGGCGTAGAGGCGGGCCGTTTGAACACCGGGCGCGGGCGCGATGGTTTTGCTACTGGGGCTTCCGGTGAAGGGGTGTCCTGAGTTTCAGCTGAATTACCTGTTGACTTATCTTTATCAGAACCACCAGCATCAGCCTCCACAGCCGGCGCATCTGAGGCCGGGCGTTTGAAAACGGGTCTGGCGCGACCGGGTTTGGGCGGGGCTTTTTCCAGGGCATCCAAAGAGGCAGGCGCGGACACAACCGGCTCTTCTGCCACTGGCGTCTCTTCCTTGGAAAGCTGGGCAATGATTTCGGCTGGCGGCCGGTTTACCGGAGTGGTTTCAAGAGATGTTTGATCAGCAGCTTCCTTGGTGGGTGCGGCGCGCCGGGTAATAACTCTGGGCCGGGCGGGGGCTGCGATCTCCACCTCCTTCTGCGCGCCGGCCACAGCTGGCTCTGGCACTAGCAGGTAGCGGCGGCGCACGTCATTGAGCACCATCTTCACCGAATTGTAAAAACTATTGGGGTGCATTTGGGCGTATAGCTCCTGCCAACGGACATACCGCACCGGATCATCGGCTTGAAAAGCCGTTTCAGCAATGCGCCGTTTAATCAGAAACTCTGAAAAAGTCATAGAGGCAGTACGCAGGTTCCCACTTCCAAAGATACAAAACCTGTGCAGTCCCCCATATTTTTTGGAGCCAGTTGAATAACGTACATTTGTTTTCCTATTCAGCACCTGCATGACAAGACAAAAAAATGCCATTCTAGTGATAGGCGCCTGCGGACAGTTGGGCTCTGAACTCACCCTTGAATTGAGAAAGCTCTACGGCAACGCCCACGTGGTGGCCGCTGACATTCAATACCCCAAACAGGCCGAGTTGCGCGAAACCGGCCCCTTTGAGATTGTGGATGTGCTCACGCCCCAACACCTGGCAGACCTGGCCGCCCGCTATGAGTTCACCCAGATTTACCACCTGGCGGCTATCCTGTCGGCTACCGGAGAGAAGAACCCTAAGTTTGCCTGGCGCCTGAACATGGACGGCCTCTTCAATGTGCTGGACTTTGCCCTGGAGCAGAAAGTAGAGAAAGTGTACTGGCCTTCTTCTATTGCGGTGTTTGGCCCCAACACGCCCCGCCAGAACACGCCCCAAGACACCATCATGGACCCCAATACGGTCTACGGCATCAGTAAACAGGCCGGCGAGCGCTGGTGCGAATACTATTTCCTGAAATACGGTCTGGATGTGCGCAGCCTGCGCTACCCCGGCCTCATTGGCTACAAGGCCCTGCCCGGCGGCGGCACCACCGACTACGCCGTAGACATTTACCACCAGGCCTTGGCCAAAGGCACCTACAAGTGTTTCTTGAGCGAGAACACCCGCCTGCCCATGATGTACATGCCAGACGCCCTCAAAGGCACCCTGGATCTCATGCACGCCCCCCTGGAGCAAGTGAAAATACGTTCCTCCTACAACCTGGCCGCCATGAGCTTCACTCCCCAGGAGATTGCCACCAGCATCCGGCGCCATTACCCAGACTTTACCGTTACCTATGAGCCAGATGCCCGCCAACAGATTGCAGATAGCTGGCCCCAGAGCATCAATGACAGCGCCGCCCGCCAGGACTGGGGCTGGCAGCCTAGCTTTGACCTGGACACCATGACCGATGACATGCTCCTGAACCTGAAGCGCACCAACAACTAGGCTCCTTGCCTTACTCTTTTTTAAAACGCCCACCGTTGCAGAAGCGGTGGGCGTTCTGTTTTAAGGCCGTTTTTAGAAAAACAGGCTTAAAACGTACCTGTATTTTTTATCCTGTTCATTCTCATCACCTTGGCATTTCTGGTTTCTTCTTTTGGCGCCGATACTGTTATAAATACGGTTTGCTTCTTTAATATTGCGGCTTCATTTAACCCCCTTTTAACCATTACCAGTATGTTGAAGAAATTTTTCTTTGCCGCCACCTTCTGTCTTTCTTTGGGTTTTGCCGCTTCTGCCCAAGATTCTGGAATCATCAAACCTGCTGCCGGTGAGGTAACCGGTGAGGTGCAACTGAGCCTTTCTGATGGCAACACCGTGGGCCTGGGCCTGAACCAACTGCGCGGCCGTTACTTCATGGCCCCAGATCTGGCCGTGCGCGCCTCTTTCTCCCTCAACATGACCACTGAGGACTTTGACGACAATTTCAACCGCAGCACTACCTACGTGGCCATTGCCCCAGGCATTGAAAAACACTTTGCCGGCACAGACCGCCTGTCTCCTTACGTAGGCGCTGAACTTACCCTGGCCAAGTTCTCTGCCCATGAGGAAAGCTCCTTTGAGGAAATTGACGGTGCCTGGTCTAACGGGAACGGCATTTCTAACCGCAACTATTTTGGCTTAGGCTTAGGGGCCGTAGCCGGCGCTGATTACTACTTTGCCAAGCACGTGTATTTAGGCGTGGAGTTTGGCCTGGGCTTCCAGTACAGAACCTACGGCGAGGTAGAGAGAGACCCCAAGAATTCTGGCAACACCATCACGTATGATGATGACAGAAACACCCTTTCCTTGACCCCAACCGTGAACAGCGGCCTGCGTCTGGGTTTCGTGTTCTAGTATCAAGCCATTGTACTTTCAAAGCCCGGCAGTAACGCATACTGCCGGGCTTTTTTGTGCCTTTTCTGTTTTGAGCCTGTTTTTGGCAAAACAGGTGCAAAACAGTTTCTGCATCTGGGTATAAAACCTTTGCGCGGGGTTCTCAGTTAAAAACGGCGGCGGCACTTTAGGCAAAAAAACGGTATGATTGTAAACACGCATGAGAAAGGGTGGGAAATTATCTACCAGCAGGCGCACGCGCTGTTGGCCGCAGAGATAGGCTTCGCCTGGACACCAGAGAAACACCCGCTCCATTTCATGCAAACCCTGGCCGCCATTGCCCAGCATGATGACGGCCAGAAAGACTGGACCGGCCACTACGCCCTCACTGCCGCCGGCGCACCCGCCAATTTCACGCAACTGCCCTTTGCGCTGCAGCAGGCCAAACAGGTCATGAAAGAAGCCCGGTTCCAGGGCCGGTGGCGAAGTCTGCTTACCAGCATGCACCTTTCCTTTCTGTATGAAGACCTGCTCGGCCAGAAAAAAGAATGGGACGCCTTTCTAGACCAACAGCTGGCCTGTCAGCAAGACTGGCGCCGGCAACTCAAAGTCACCAAATCCCAGGCCCAGTACGCCTATGACTTCATGCAGTGGTGTGACCGCCTTTCGCTTATCCTGTGCCGCAACGAACTGCCCGAGATGGAGCGCGCCCTGGAGATAAGCCACGGCCCCGACCGCATACGCTATGAGGTAAAATTACTAAAATCAGGTGCCGTGCAGCTGGAGCCCTGGCCCTTCCAGGCCCCAGAACTGAGCCTGCAGGTAGAAGCCCGCTGCCTTACGCAACTGCAGTTTGCCAATGATCCTGAACTGGCCCAGGCCATGAAAGAAGCCCCCATCTACCTCAAGGAATGGCATCTGCAGAAAGGCTGAATAAGGGTATCCAGTATCCTTTTTTTAACCTAAAGCCTATTTCACACGTTAATACTAGCCTGAATTTATTTTTCCTTTCTTATCCTAATGGCTATTCAAATTTCCTCAGACAACGAGCTTCGTTCTATCATCTTTGAAAAAGAACGGGTAATTGTCAAGTTTGTGGATGAGAACTGCGGTATCTGCAAAGCCCTGGCCCCGGCCTATAAAAAGCTCTCTGAAAACCCCACCTACCAAGACATCACCTTCCTGCAACTTGACTCCTCAGAGAACCCGGTTTCCAGCCAGGAAGTGAAACTAAGCGGCACCCCTTTCTTTGCCATTTACTACAAAGGCACTTTACGGGACTGTGCCTTGTTGTCTACTGAAGAAAAGGTAAGAAAGTACCTTGAAAAGCTTTTGGTCTGCTGTGACTAAGGCGTTTTGAGGCCGTGTGCCCAAAAACAGGCCCAAAACAGAAAGGCTTTCTACCGCGCTCCTTCATTTCTGCCTGCTATGCCCAAGCGTTTTTTCCTGTATTTTCTACCGGCCCTAATAGGGCTTTCAGGCTGCCAGCGCACCTCTTCCCTGGCAGAGAATGCCCCGGCACCGGCTATTGATGAGTACACCGCCCCTCCCCTGCAACTTTCCACCATCACGCTGCCGGTAACCGTGCCCGTGCGGGTGCTGGAAGAACGCCTGAACCAGGAAATGAACGGCGTGCTCTACCAGGACAACAACCTGCAGGATGACAACCTGGAAGTGAAAGTGACCAAGGCCGGCCCTATAAAACTAACCGCCGCATTCAGCAAACTCACCATGGAGGTGCCCCTTAAAATCTGGGCCCGCGGCCGATGGCAATGGAACGCCTGCACCCTGTGCAAACGCATCCAGAAAACAGAAGAAACCGAGTTTGATGTAACCGTGCGCACCGATAGCCGCCTGCAGGTCTTGCCAGACTATACCCTTAAAAGTTATACCAGCGGCGATTTTGTCTGGGGCGCCCGCAAGCCTACCGTCTCTTTTGGGCCGTTGCGCATCAATCTGGCGCCATTTGTAGAACCCAAGCTGAAAGCTCAGATGGCGCCGTTATTGGCGCAGTTAGACCAGCAACTGCAGGAAAGGATTCCGCTGCAAACCTTCCTGAACCAGACCTGGCAGCAGATCCAAAACCCGTTGCTGTTGAATAAGCAGTACCAGGCCTGGCTTTCCATTTCGCCGCAGGCCATTAGGGTTACGCCCCTGGAACTTCAACAGGACCAACTTAGCCTGCAGGTGGGCATAGACGCTTTTGTACATGTAGCCACCGGCAAAAAACCAGAGGCGAAGGCTTTATCTGGATTACCCCGGTTTACCCCCGTGCGCACGCTCCCCCAGGAAGCCCAGATTGCGCTGGCCAGTGAAGTACCCTATGCCTCCCTCACGCAAATGGTGCAGCAGGGCCTCAAAGGCCAGACGTTTACCTTTGAAGACGGCAAGCACCAACTCACCATTCACCAGGCACAGGTGAGCGGAACCGGCACAAAGCTGTTGCTGGCCCTGGAGACCAGCGGCCAGACCAAGGCGGCTTTCCTGACCAAGAAATTCTCCGGAAAAATATACCTACAGGGTGTACCGTATTATGACCCCAGCACGCAAAGCATTAAAGTGCGCCAATTAAACTACACCCTAGACACCCAGGACCAACTCCTCAACACCGCCCAATGGCTGCTTAAAAACCGACTCTTGGCGCAGCTGGAGCAGAACCTAGACTTCCCCGTGAAAAGCCAGCTCACTACGCTACGGCAGGCCCTGCAGGCTGGCCTGGCCGAAAACCGCCTGCAGGAACAGGTCCTGCTACGGGGCTCTGGCTTTACCCTGGAGCCAGATACGCTTTTTGTAACCCCCACCGGCATACGCGCCCATTTCCAGGCCACCGGCAAGCTGGCGCTTTTTGTGGAGTAATAGCTGGAATCCTGTTTTAGGCCTACTTTTGAGAAAACAGCCTCAAAACAAAAACCATGACTTTCTTAAAAACAGGAAGGCCGAATCTAAACGAGATTCGGCCTTCCTGTTTTTAAGATGTTCTTTTATTCAGCCTTCTATTTAAAAAGACTCCGGTTAATTGGCTTTGGGCTGCTAAACACGTCCGGGGACACGTTTGCCGGGGCGGCGATGTCTCTGATATTGAGGCGGTCATTGGGATCAGTGCTGCGGCCCGAGGAAAGCAGCAGGTTACCGTACCGCTGGTAATTGGTCCAGGGGCGGGTGAAGGCCGGGTTAGGATCTGTGTACTTGGCAAAATAACTCCACTCCGTGATTAGGTGGCTTTTCTTGTCTATAGCCAGCAGGTATTTGTTATCGGGTGTCACGCCCACTTTCTGGAAAGTCATTTCCAGGATATCGGCGGGGGCACCGGCCTGGGTCTGGCCCTCGCCCACGTATTTGAGGGTTACTCCGGCGTCCTGTAACTTGTACGGCATGATAAACCAGTAAGAGTTGTTGGCCCAGGTGGGGTACATGCGCCGAAGCCAGGGGTTGGCCTTGGTGGTGTCGGTTACCTGGGTGCCCCTGAGAAACACCTGCCCTTTTTTGGTATCCAGATTACTGATCACCACCAGAGAGTCGCCGCGCTCATAGCGCAGGTCATTGGTTTTGCGGTCCCAGAGATGGTATTGGTTATTGAAAGTCCAGGCCAGAAAGCGGGTATCTTCCCAGGCTTTGCGGCCGCCCATGGCCTGCATCACTTCTTTGGCAAGAGCCGCCGCTTTGGGGTCGGCGGTGCCTAGGGCTTCTGGGCTGGTACTGCCGCATTTTACCAGCAGCATGCTGCTGCTCAGGAACAGGTACAGAAAGAACAATCTCATAGCAAGGGTGGGTCAAAGGTGTTGGACTAAGGTACGAAAAAGCATGAATGAACGGCTATCTCTACCCCGGCACCGCCTTGCCTTTATACTTATAATTTCAACAATTGTATTGCCGCTCCCGTAGTTTGCCTTAGAGTAGGCTTCTGTCTGGTTTTTATTCCAGGAAAACAGAAAAGCAGCCGGCTCTCCAAGCCCACTAAAAAGACCCACGCCAATGGCCAAGTATGCTGCTAAAAGTATTTTCTCCCTTATCAAGAATTCGGGGGTGCAGTTCATGGAGAACAACTCGCTGCGGTTAGCGGCGGCGCTCTCCTATAACACCATTTTCTCGCTGCCCCCGCTGTTGTTCATTGTGGTCACCGCCGCGGGCTATTTCTTCGGTGAAAAAGCCGTTAGCGGCCAGTTGTACACGCAGCTTGATTCTTTGGTAGGCCCCGACGCGGCCACCCAAATCCAGGAAATGCTGTCCCGGCAGCACCTGGAAGGCACCAGCACCATGGCCACCTGGATTGGGATTGGCACACTTGTTTTTGCCGGCACCACCATTTTTGTCACCCTGCAGGAATCGCTTAACCAGGTCTGGAACCTCAAGACCAAGGCCAAAAACGGAGTCATGAAACTGGTCATGGACCGGGTGCTTTCCTTTGGCATGATTCTAAGCATTGCATTTCTGCTGCTGGTGAGTTTGGTGGTGAGCGCGCTCATTGGCATTCTTACAGACTACATGAAACAGATGATCCCAGACGTGGCCATCGTCTTCATTTACATACTGGACGTGGTGGTGTCTATGGGTTTCATTACCCTTTTGTTCGCCTTGATCTTTAAGTACCTGCCAGACGCCGTTATTCGCTGGCGCGATGTCTGGGTGGGGGCCGCCATTACTGCCTTCCTGTTTTTGCTGGGCAAGTACCTTATTGGCTGGTACATTGGGCAAAGCGATTTCAACAGTTCTTACGGCGCAGCCGGGTCCCTGGTGATTCTGCTGGTGTGGGTGTACTACTCCTCGCTCATCATCTTCTTTGGGGCAGAGGTTACCCAGGAATACGCTGACTGCTTCGGACAACCCATCACTCCCAATGAGAACTCTGTGCGCATTGAGGTACGCGAAGTACCGTTTGAAGAATCTGATGATGCCAAAGCTGGCCGGCCACCCGCACAGGGGCGTTTTAAGGAATAGCCGGTTAAGGCCCTTTCACAAAGAATGGGCTTGGAACGCGTTTCCTATACAGAGGGCCAGACTGGTTTGGTTTAGGCCACCTTCTTTGGATGAGGGTAGCTGCCGGCAGCATTTATTGTTGCTGCCTGACCGGTTTCTATGCGCCAAAAAATAACCTCTGTTTCAGTATAAAAATTATCAGATTTATTTGCCCTGACACTAGGGGTAAAAGTTGCTTTCCTGGTCCAAATAAAAGGGAAATAAATGTGGGTATTGCGTAGCTTTGCCCCACGTTTTCCCGTATACCTTCTACCATTCTGAATAAACCTTCTACTCCTGATTCTGGTATGCGGCGGCTGATTGTGCTCTTGTTATTACTCCCGGTATGGGCGTATGGTGGCTGCCAGAGCAAGCAGGAACCAGACACCCCCCGGGTAGCCGCGGCCACCGCCCTTAAACCCAAAGCTGTTCCCGTAAAACCCGCGTTTCAGCGCAACTTCAATAACACGGCCAGCATGACCGCGTTCTACCAGCGCATTGAGATGCAGGAAAACGAGAACCCTGAAGTGCGCAAAGCCACCGACTTTATTTCCAACCCGTTTCTGGCCGTGACTGAGCCCGTGCTCAGGCATTATACGGCACAGGTGCGTACTACTTTTCAGGTGCTGAAAGACACCATTGCCAACCTGCACAATGCCCGTTACATAGACACCATCTTTCAAGTGAACTTTGACTCCAGCACTGTGGAACTGTACTACCCCCAGTACACCAAACAGTTCCTGCTATCTTACGCTGATGTAAAAAGTCCCAACCTAACCCTGAAGAATGGCATTAAGGTAGGCACTAGCCGTCAGGAGCTGTTACAGAAACTACAAGGCTACAAGCTGTTCATCAAAGAGCACAAAAACGTGGTAGAAGTCTGCGACTGGGAACGCAACTCCTGGCTCAAGTTCCACCTGTCAAAAGACAAGGTGACTAGCTTTGAGTATGAGGGGTATATTGACTAAGAGTTCTGAGTCTTGAGTTCTGAGTCCTGAGTGAAGGGCGGGTGCAGATTTGGCCTGCGTAAACTACTGGCTAGGCTTCCTGCCTGATAATCTCTTCTGGCATATTCCTTTCCTTTTTCAGACCATTTCTGTTTTGGACCTGTTTTCATAAAATCACCTTCAAAACAGGAGGCCACTTCCTTATTTTCCTCTACGCAGCACACCGCTCATGGCGGTAGTTGGCAGGTTTCCGTTTTAAGCCTGTTTTCTGAAAAACGGTTCTAAAACAGCCATCTCCACTTTCCCTAAATTCTTATTTCCTGGTTCTTAATTCCTAATTTCACCCCATGAACCTGGAAGTAAGACAAACCAAGGACGGCTCTACCACGCTTTTCGTGCCGGAGCTGAATGAGCATTACCATTCCGTGCACGGGGCTTTGCAAGAATCATTGCACGTGTTCATCAAGATGGGCCTGCAGGCTACGCTGGAGCGCCTACCCTCAGTGCGCATTCTGGAAGTTGGCTTCGGCACCGGCCTGAACGCCTTGCTTACCCTGCAACACACGCTGGCCACAGGCGCCGCCGTGCAGTATGACACCTTGGAGAAATACCCGCTTTCTATGGAGGTAGTGGCCCAATTGCATTTTGAGAAATTCATTCTGAACCCCGAGCTGCTGGACTTTTTCACGCCCTTACACGCAGCCCCCTGGGAGCAACCGGTAGCTATTACCCCGCAATTCACTCTCCGCAAGCTGGAGACGGACCTGGAGACCTTCGCGCCCGCGCCGGAAAGCTATGACCTTATTTACTTTGACGCCTTCGCCCCAGAAAAACAGCCCCACCTCTGGACCGACGCCGTCTTCCAGAAAATGTATGACTGCCTGGCCCCTGGGGGTACCTTGGTCACTTACTGCGCCAAGGGTAGCTTCAAACGCAGCCTGAAGGCAGCCGGCTTCACCGTAGAAGCCCTCCCCGGCCCTCCCGGCAAAAGGGAAATGACTAGGGGTGTGAAAGCCAATTAGCTTTAAGCCTCCATCTCGGCCTTCTCTGGTTCAAGTTTCCAACTTGGACCTACCTTGGACGGAAGTTTTTAACTTCCGTGAGGCACAGCCTCAAAACGGGTTTCCAAGGCTATTACAAGGAAACTGCCCCCTAGCAGCCTGAGACACGGACAGATCAAGCCCTGTCCCTACACCAACGTGATCTAATACCTTACTGCATAAGTTAAGGCTTTGGCATAGACACTCGTAGGAGCTGCGCACGCTACGAGGTCAATGGAACAGCCGCTTTCTAACTTAAAACTGCTTTCCCCCTCCGCCCACCGGGCGATAAAGGTATTGCAACGCCACCGGCAGCAATAGGCCTATGTGCCCCGGACCTTGCGGAGGGCCGCCACCGCGTAGCCCGAAGCATGGGCAGGGGCAAGCAGTATTCTATAAAATGGCAGTGGCCTCAGCTCCCTACGCAGCAGAAGGCTTTCACCCGGTGGTACTGAAAGGAAGCCCCGCCTGTCTGAGCGGCAGCGAGTTCGGGGGTTCTTGATTCTTTTGGTTACTTTTCTCATCAAGGAGAAAAGTGACAGACGCGGGAAGGCCGCAACTACCGCCTTGAGGCTTGGCAGGAAAGGTAATGGACCGTAAAGGCTTAAAAAAGTAGGGACAGGAAGTGAATACTGTGTAGCTAATCGAAAAGCAGTCTAAGTCGTTAGTAAGAAAACCAACAACGGCGAAAGAAGTAATCTCCCGATAATAAACATCAAAAAAAGCCTGGGTTTAAAAGGGATGGCTCACCTCCCCTCTCCCTCCAATCTTATTATTCAACAGCCGTTTCGTATCTTCCAGCTTCCAAACAAACACACTACTTTTCACATGAGAGTTCTTTCTTTCCTGGCGGTCTTTTTTATGGCCAGCCTGGGGCTGCACGCCCAATCTGGGCAACCGGCCAAAGCCAATTACCAGTTGGCCGCCCGCTTCTCGCCAAAAAAACTGGAGAAGCTTATTTTCACCACCAGCCTGGACCCGCACTGGCTCAAACAAACAGATAGATTCTGGTACATGTATGAGACCTCCAACGGCAAGAACTGGTACGTGGTAGACCCAGCCACCAAATCAAAACAAGCCATCTTCAACACCGATAAACTGGCCGCCGACATTACCCTGGTGGTGCGCGACCCGTTTGATGCCCAGCACCTGCCCCTGGAGAACCTGAAGTTCACCCCAGATGAGAAAAACGTGCAGTTTGAGGTCAAAAGCTCCATTGACCAGGTGAAGAAAGACCGCATAGACAAAAAAGCCGCCGATTCCCTGGAGAAGAAAACCTTCTACTTCCAGTACAACCTGGCATCCCGCAAACTCACCGAACTCAAGGACTACAACAAGCCCAAGCGCAAGCCCATGTGGGCCTCTATTTCTCCGGACCAAAAGTTTGTGGTGTTCGCCAAAGAGCACAACCTCTATTGGATGGACCGCGCCAACTATGAGAAAGCCCTCAAGAACGAGAAAGACTCCACCATTGTGGAAACCAAGTTCACCACTGATGGCGTGGAGAATTACAGCTACGGCGACTCGCAGGGCGAAACCAACGTGGAGCGCGAGAAAAACAAAAAGAACCGCAAGCCGGCCTTTATCATGTGGTCTCCGGACAGCAAACACTTTATCATGACCCGCACCGATGCCCGCAAGGTGAAAGACCTGTGGGTAATCCATAATACCGCCGCCGGCCGCCCAGCCCTGGAAACCTACAAGTACCAGATGCCCGGCGAAAAAGAGGCGCCTATGAGAGAGTTGCTGTTGTTCAATTTCGCAGACAAGACCGCTAAGAAAATAAACGCCGCCGCGTTCAAGGACCAGGAGCTTTCGGTGTGGCCCGCGCCGGCCAAGCAGAGCTCTCGTGATGACGAGTTCCGGGCTAACCTGTGGCACGGTACCAATGACAAAATCTACTTTACCCGCACCAGCCGTGACCTGAAAAAGATTGACGTGCTGTCGCTGGACGTTCCTTCGGGCACCGTGAAACCCTTGATTGATGAGCGGTTCAACACCTACGTAGAGATTACCCGCGTGGGCCTGGTAAACGGCGGAAACGAGTTAATTCATTGGTCTGAGCGCGACGGTTGGGGCCACTTCTATCTCTATGACGGCAACGGCAAGCTCAAAAACCAGATCACCTCGGGTGCTTACCACTGCGAGGAGATTGTAGGCATTGATGACAAAGCCCGGGTGCTCTACTTTACCGCCAACGGCCGCGAAGCCAAGGAAGACCCGTATTTCCTGCACCTGTACCGCGTGAACTTTGACGGCTCGGGCCTGAAGCTGCTTAACAGCGGCAACTTTGACCACCAGAGCAGCCTAAATGACAGCCGCAAGTTCTTCGTAAACACCGCTTCTCGCGTGAATACCGTGCCGGTTTCTGCCCTGTATAACAGCAATGGTAAGAAAGTGATGGACCTGGAGAAAGCAGACCTCTCCCGCCTCATGACCACCGGTTACAAGTTCCCTGAGCCGTTCATGGTGAAAGCCGATGATGGCGTAACCGACCTCTACGGCGTTATGTACAAGCCCTTTGACTTTGACTCCACCAGGAAGTACCCTATCATTGAGTACATCTACCCAGGCCCGCAGACAGAGGCCGTAAACAAGGCCTTCGGGCGCAGCATGGACCGCATGGACCGTCTGGCGCAATTGGGCTTCATTGTGATTACCGTGGGTAACCGCGGGGGTCACCCGGCCCGTTCCAAGTGGTACCACACCTTCGGGTACGGCAACCTGCGGGATTATGGCTTAGCCGACAAGAAAGCTGCCGTAGAGCAACTGGCAGACCGGTATTCCTTCATTGACGTGAACCGCGTGGGTATCACGGGTCACTCCGGGGGTGGGTTCATGTCTACCGCCGCCATGCTGGTGTACCCAGACTTCTTTAAAGTGGCGGTGTCTGGCGCCGGTAACCATGAGAACAACATCTACAACCGCTGGTGGTCAGAGAAGCACCACGGCGTGAAAGAGGTGATCACGGCCAAAGGCGACACTACCTTCCAGTACACCATTGACAGAAACCCAGAACTGGCCAAAAACCTGAAAGGGCACCTGTTGTTGACCCACGGTGATGTGGACAACAACGTGCACCCCGCCAACAGCATCAGAATGGCCGACGCCCTCATTAAAGCCAACAAACGGTTTGATTTTGTGATGATGCCCGGCCAACGCCACGGCTACGGTGACATGACGGAGTACTCCTTCTGGATGACCGCCGACTACTTCTCTAAATACCTGCTGGGTGATTTCTCGCAGACCGTAGACATCACAGAGATCAACAGAGAAGCCGAGCAGAACAACAAAAGACCACAAACCAGGACCACTACCCAACCCGAAGACGAGGAATAACCGCTAACTCTTCTTAAGTAAAAGAAAAGCCGCAGCCCGTAAGGAACTGCGGCTTTTTACGTTATCCCGTTTTAAGGCCGTTTTTCTAAAAACAGGCCCAAAACAGATTCCCGGCGGCTGGGGTAAAAGTTCTATCTTGCTCCCTGGTTCCGGCGGCCAATCCTTTACCCGGTTACTTTCCGTATAAGCCTTCTATGACAAAACTGTTTCCCGGCCTTCTGCTTTCGTTGCTGTTATTTTCCTGTACCAGAGACAACACCGCCCAGTATGAGGCCAACCCGGTAGTAGAACAAGTGGTGGTAGAGGCCCCCTCTCCCGTTTCCTTCGCCAGTTTCAGCGCTAAATTGCCGGTATTGCCTTTGCCTTTCAAGGCGGGTTGCTCCTATGCGTATGTGGTGGGCCCCAGGGCAGACACTACCGTGGCCAGCACCTATCTCAAGCCCGACGAGCAGCCGTATAGGCGCTTATCGGTCAATAAAAACGTGACCGCTCTCTTGGTCTTGTTCCCCACAGATGAGATATTGCCTCGGCTCAGGACTTATTCCAAAGAAGGCATAATCCTAGACGAGCAGGACCTTAAATTTGCGACCTGCGGCGAGGAACCAGGCTTCAGCCACCGCGAGCAGTTCACCATCCAGAAAGACTTCACCATTGAGCACATAGACAGCACCGCCCGCTGGCAGTCAGATGCCCAGGACAATGAGCTGCCCGGCACCCGCAAACTCACCGTCACCCGCAAAAAATTTAAAATAACGCCCAAAGGCGACATCCAGGAAGTCAAATAACAGCCCTGAGACGGTTGCCCGCACCTTTAGAATACCTGCATGAAAGACTTTAAGAAATACTACCTCCTGCCGGCCACGCCCGAAGAAGTATACGTTGCCCTTACTAACCCCATCACCCTGCAGATCTGGACCGGCGAACCCGCCGAGATGTCCACGGAGCCCGGCTCTGAGTTTTCCCTCTGGGAAGGCAGCATTGTAGGCAAGAACCTGGAGTTTGAGGAGAACAAGAAGCTGGTGCAGCAATGGTACTTCGGGGAACAGGAGGAGGAATCCACCGTGACTATTAAACTGCATCCCCACAAGCAGGGCTGCTCTGTAGAGGTACGCCACACCAACATCCCCGACGAGGATTTCCAGGACATCACCGAAGGTTGGGACGAGGCTTACATGGGACAGCTGCTGAATTTCTTTGAGGAGCAGTAAACTTTCTGTTTTGAGTCTGTTTTTAGAAAAACAGGCTTAAAACAGAAACTGTTGAAATAGAAAAGGCCGGTATTTTACCGGCCTTTTCTATTTATGATGAGAGTCCTTGGAAAGACTATTTATCCCACCACAGTTTCTGAGACAGAGCGCTTACGTTTGGCACGTTAGCGCCGTTTCTGCTGATCTCATCTGTAGGGTACGCCACTCTTCTGATAAAGGTATTCAAGGCGGCGTTCACCGGAAGGGTGAAGTCCTTGTACTGGTAATCAAAGCGGCGAGCATCATTCCATGCCTCTGGATTAAGGTACGTGGCAATGTACTTCTCCTTGAAGATCAACGCCAGGGTAAGCCCACTAGCGCCCACAGCCACCGCCGGGTTTGCCAAATAGGTTTGTTTGTCTGCCGCGGCTACGCCAAACTTATCCATGCTGGCGCCAATACCGGCCAGGTAGGCGGCGTACGCCCGCGTTTTGTCATTGGCTCTGAAGGCAGCCTCAGCCTCTACAAATTTCAGCTCTGCATAGGTGACCAGAAAGATGGGAGATGTGTCACTGGTGAACGGAGAGGTTCTGGAAATGTAGCTCTCATCTTTCACCGTGTTGCTGGCAGGCCCCAAGTTACCGGCCCCGTTGGTGGTGCCTTTGTAGGTGTTAGTGACCGTAGTGGTGGCCAGTTTAGGCAGCCTTGGGTCTACCAGGCCATAGGTTTTGCCATTCAAATGGTCTATGAGCTGCTCAGACAACCAACCACCCAACAGGTTACTCTCATTGGATAAAGCCACGCCAGACCAATAGTTACGGCTAGGAAACACGTTCATGCCGGCATCATCAGCATTGCTGGTAAAGGAGTTCTGCAGGGCGGCCAGTACCTCTGCCGGAGCATAGGTAGAGGTTTCGCTTACCTTGTTCAGTTGACGGGCCTTTAAGGCGTAAGCCAACTTCAGCCACTTGGCCCGGTTGCCGCCATAAATTAGGTCAGAGCTGGCATTCAACTTAAGCTTGGCGTCTGTTTTACCTAACTCGGCAATAGCCTCATTGAGCAGGGTAAGGGTTTCCTGGTAGAGTTTCTCCTGAGAGTCATAGGCCGGGGTGAGGGTGCTTAGATTAAACGCCTGCGAGTATGGGGCATCCCCCCACAAGTCGGTCACCAGGGTAAGATGATAGGCCATGAGCACGTCTGCCACGCCCAGGTACTCACTAGAGCCCTGCTCCATGGCCTTCTTGCGCATGTCATAAATATCGGCCATGGCCAGGTACAGGGAGTTCCAGGTACCAGAGTAATTAGTGATGTCATAGATATCTGTGGAGGCTGACGCGCTGGGGCTGGCCAGGTACTGCACAAAATATGAGGTGATGTTAGACACGTTGTAGTTGCTCACGCCCGCCTTTTGGGTAGTAGTGGTCAGCAACGCCGAAAGCGCCGGGTCTGTGACCTGGTTGGGGTTATCACTCAAGTCAAAGTAATCATCGCACCCCTGTAAACTCAAAGCCCCCATTAATGCAAACGGAAGGATATATCTATATGCTCTTTTCATATGCTTGTAAATTAGAATCCTACATTAAGGGTGAAGAAGAAGCTTCTAACCGCCGGGTAGGTAAATCCGGAAAAGCCGTCTACGTTGCTACCGCTGTTGGTTCCGCTGGTCTCTGGGTCATAGCCGTAGTAGTCTGTTGACAGCCACAGGTTGTTGCCCGTTGCAGAGATGGAGGAGTTCTTGATGAATTTCTTGGGCAGCCAGGTAGAAGGCAGGTTGTAGTTTAAGGTAAGCGTGCGCAGCCTAACCCAAGAGGCATCGTGCACAAACTCCTCAGACACGGTTCTATGCACGTTGCGGTAGTAGCCATTGCCGTAGTTTACACCGTCTGGGCCTATGCCTTGGCCTAACCACACTCTTTTGGTGTTAGGGGTGCCGTCTGCCAGCACGCCTTCAAAGACTACAAAGTCATTGCGGTTCTCTGTGTAGTCTGCTTTCCCGAAGGCTGAATAGAAGTTCTCTAGCTGGTTGTATTTGTCTTGTCCAATGCGGGCATCAAACAACGCAGAAAGGCTTAGCCCCTTAAACGTGAAGGTGTTGGTGAAACCGCCAATCCAGTCTGGTTGGGTGTTACCCAAAATTTTCTGGCTGCTGGAAGGCGCAATCACCGGGAAGCCGTCTGCCCCAATTACCATTGGACGGGAGGTATCTGTGAACAAGGGGTCTGGCTTGTCTGTACCATAGTAGCGCAGATAATGCGAGCCGTAAATGTTTCCGTAAGGCTGTCCCGGCACCAGTTTCATGGTGACGGTGGCGCGGCCATACCCAAACTGAGAACCCATAGGTATTTCTTTCAGGCCTTCGCGCAGGCTTACCACCTCATTTCTGTTGGCAGAGAAAATCAGCTTTGAATCCCATTTGAAATCTCCTTTTTGGATGGGGGTAGCATTGAGCACCAATTCTATGCCCTTGTTCCGCAAGGTTCCGGCGTTCACAGCCGCTTTCAGGTAACCGGTGGTGTTGGACACATCTATGTTGATGATTTGGTCCTCACTCAAGGAGTGGTAATAGGTCAGGTCAAACCCAAGACGGTTGTTAAGGAAGTTCATCTCCAGACCACCCTCATAGGTGTTGGTAAACTCTGGTTTCAGGTTAGGGTCACCCAAAATAGAGCCCCTGGTAAAACCGGTATAGCCAGACGGAAGCCCCGTGTAAGAGGTGTACCCCGTAGAGGTGGAATACGCCAAAGCGTCTTTCCCTACTTTGGCATAGGAGAGTCTTAGCTTTCCGTATTCAATGAATTCAGGTAATTCAAACTGCTCTGTGAACACATAGCCCAAGCTAACAGATGGGTAGAAGAACGAGTTATTAGGCTTTAATAGCGAAGAGGTAACGTCATTTCTTCCGGTCAATGTCAGGTAAAGGAAGTCTTTGTAATCTAAGGTGGCTTCCCCAAAAATCCCCATCAGGCGGTAATCTGTGTCGGTTTGGGTGGCGCTGATCACCTTGGCGTTTCTCAAGCTGAACCAGTCATATACCGTCAATTCAGAACCGGACACTCCCACATCTTTGGTGCTTCTGTCATACAGGTCATGGCCCAGGCGCAGGGTGGCTTTCAGGTCACTGCCGAAGTTATGCGTCAAGGTAGCAATCAGGGTAGAGTTAATGGCTCTGAAGTTGGAGTTATACTCGTTCACGAAACCCAAGCCATTATCATAGTTAGCTTCCCCGGGTATGCCGCGTAAGCCTGGCGCCGTACCGGTCCGGTTATCTGTGTAGGTATCAAGGCCTAAGCGATAATTGAAATCCAGCCACTCAAAGGGGGTGTAGCCAAAGGTGAGGCCACCAATGAAGCGGTTCACGTTGTCTTTTAACCGGTTGGTAGCAGCTCCGAACAGAGGGTTGTCATTGCCGCCATGGGTGAGCATGGTCCCGTCTGGGTTCTGGTAATCCCGCACATCCCACCGGTCTGTGAAGTAGGCAAGGCTTTCTCCAAAGCGGTCAGCATTGTAGCGGTACCCCCCAGAGTTTATGAAGTTAAAGTTAGCCCCGGTCCTGAACCGCTCGCTTATTTTCACCTCGGTGTTTAACCGCGCCGAGAAGTTCTTATAGTCTGTGAAAGGCAATACGCCCTCATGGTTTAGATAAGACAACGACGAAAGGAAGGTGATCTTTTCTGAACCCCCAGAGAAAGACAGGGAGTTTCTGTATTGCTTGCCCGTCCGGTAACCGTTCTTCAGGTTGTCAAACAGCTTTTCAGGGTGGGTAGGATCAAGTTTGCGGGCCTCCTCTACAGAGGGTCCCCAAGCTGGCCAGAAGCTGTCTTTGTCATACACCCCCAGATAGCCCTGGGAGTAGGTGCGTTGCACTTCAGGAAGTTTGTTGACATTCTCCACCCCGAAGCTACTGGTGAAGTTTACCCGCAAAGAACCTTCCTGGCCTTTTTTAGTGGTGATGACCACTACGCCGTTTGCCCCTCTTAAGCCATACAGGGCAGTAGCAGCCCCGCCTTTTAAGATGTTGATGCTGGCAATATCGTCTGGGTTAATATCGGCAGCCCGGTTGCTCATGCCCCTAAGCTCTGCCCCTGCCCCATACGTAGACGTGGAGTTGTCCATCAAAACCCCATCTATCACAAACAGCGGCTCATTAGATCTGCCCACGTCAATGGAGTTCACCCCCCTAATACGTATGCTGGTTCCCTGGCCAGGCGCCCCTCCCGTACTAGAAATCTGGGCGCCAGCCACCTGCCCCTGCAACGCATTTAAAACGTTGGGCTGCCTGCTTCTGGATATTTCTTCTGCTTTCACGTCTTGGGTGGCATACCCCAGAGCTCTTTTCTCCCTTGAGATACCCAGGGCCGTTACTACCACCTCTCCCAATTGCCTGCTGTCTGGGGTAAGGGTAATGTTAAAGGAAGTCTGCCCGGCAATGGGCACCTCGCGGGTGACATAACCCAGGTAGCTTAGCACCAGTACCGTGGCCTTATCTGCCACGCTCAGGCTAAAGTTTCCATTAGCATCTGTAGAAGTGCCGTTGGTGGTTCCTTTCACTACCACACTAACCCCGGCCAGGCCGGTGCCATCATCTGCGGCAGTTACTTTTCCGCTGATTTCCCGTTGCTGCGCATAGCTCATGCTCAGCGAAGAAACCAGCGCCAGTAAAAGAAGTAAGGTTTTTTTCATGCTTGTTAGGTTTGGATTGGAGGAAAAGTGGAGCAATTAAGTGGGGATAATATTTATAATTTTCTATTTCTCCTAATCCCTGTATTAAATAATTAATATTCTTTCCGCTAGGTTTGCTTCTTTAGCGAAAATGGTGCGTAAATAGAGGCCTGGCCATTATTCTTGAGTAAGGCTTTATATTTTCTTAAATCACACCTGTAACCAGAAAACCATATGGGACTATTTGACGCCCTCCTGGGCAATGCCTCTGAAATTTCTATTGAGAATGTAGGCAAGGAATTCGCACCCATCCTTATTGAGGGCGAACGCATAGAAAAGGCCTTCCGGCTGATACGCGACATGTTTGTGTTCACTAACAAGCGCCTGATTCTGGTAGACAAGCAGGGCTTGACCGGCTCTAAGGTAGATTTCATGACCATCCCTTATTCCAGCATCAAGAAGTTCTCTAAAGAAAGCGCGGGCATTCTGGACCTGGACGCCGAACTTAAGATCTGGCTTACCGGCGATGACGTGCCTATTAAAAAGGAATTTGGCAAAGGCGACCGTATCAATGAGGTCTACCAGTTGCTGAGCACCCATATCCTGAACAAAGGATAGGAGATGGCATTGGGGCGGGATTTTACGGAAAAGGATTTCGGCGAAGACTTAGACCAGGGCAAAAGTTCTGTTCTAAACGGGAATCTGGTCAGCTTTAAACCGGAGTTGCGCTAGTCAATAATCTCCAGGTCTGCGTCTTCAGAATCCTGGTCGCTTGATTGGTCCTCAAACCGCCAGATTTTTTCTGGGGTAATCACAGCATCCAACACCAGGTCATTGGCGTGCACGTCATCAATGCGATCTACCGGGGGTAACAGAGAAAGGCCTAGTTTTAGGCTTGATTGGGGTATTAACGCCAGGAACCGGTCATAGAACCCTTTGCCATAGCCCACGCGGTGCCCTTGTTGGTCAAAGGCCAGCAGAGGTACCAGGACGGTGGTTATCTCAGATTCAGGTAAAGGCAACGCGTTGACAGGCTCCGGAATACCCCATTTGCTTTCTTTCAAGGTTGTGTCTGGGGTGAGCAGGAAATGGGCCATAGAGCCATCTTCCAGATTGGCGATGGGCACAGATACCTGCACCTCTGGGTACTGCTGCCATATTTCCTTTACCAGCAGCCAGGTATTGATCTCATGATGGTGCTGAATTGGCAGAAAAGTATGCACCGTCTGCCCGGCCTTAGGCGCGAAGTGGGTAAAAAACTGACGCGCAATATCCTGACTAAGCGCCTCTATCTCCTGCTCAGTAATGCCCCGCCGCTGGGCAAGGTATGCTTTCCTAAGTTCAGCTTTAAGCGCCATGCCTATTCTTCCTGTAAAACGGTGAACTTGTATTCAAAAGGCGAAAAGGCCGCCACCAGCTCCTCAATAAACTGAGGGTTATTGGTCTTGTAGGTAAGCAAGTTGTCTACCCGCTCCTGCAGCACGCCCCCAGGAAACAATTTATCTTTGAGGTTGGCCAACTGGTTGTAGGCCGTATCATTCTTGTTCTCCACGGCCTTGTTCAGTTTTTTCTCCAGCAATTGCAGGCTGTTCTGCGCTTTCTGGGCTTCGGCGCCCACGGCTTTCACCAGGGTGGAGTCTATGGTTTGGGCCAACTCCTCCACTTGCCGAAAGGCTTCCGCCAAGGCAGCGCGTTGTTCCTCCAGGCTTACTTCCTTTTGGTTTAACAGCACTGCCAGGCGCTTTTTGAGCTCAGGCAAGTCCTGGAACATCTCAGTGACGGTGAGCCCCAGTTTCTCCAGGCGCTGGGCGTTTGGCTTGGTGATGTACAGCGCGGAGTTACGGAGCATCACTGCTGGGTAGGGCACCCCAAACGCCTCAAACATGCCCTTCAACTGGAACCAATAGGCCACTTCGGCCCCGCCGCCAATGTAGGCAAGGTTAGGCAACACCAACTCCTGGTACAAAGGTCTCAAGACCACGTTCGGGCTGATTCTCTCGGGCTGTTCCTGGGCAATTTTCAGGATCTGCTCCTGCGTGAATTCCAGGTCTGTGTTGAGCACCTTGTAGTGGTCGCCTTCTTGGACAATACGTTCGCGTAAGTTTTGATCCAGGTAAAAAAGGTTGATTTCCCGCACCATGACCTGCGGCTTAAAATGCTTCTCCAGTTGGGTGTTGGTTTGGGTGACGGCCTTGTAGCTTACCTGACCGGTCAACTCCTGCTGTGCTACCGCGCTGAAGGCCTGCTTGAGAGCCGGGTTATCGCCGTCTACGCAAACCACGCCGTATTGCCCAAATAAGCCATTGACAATGCGGCGCGTGGCCTCAGCCAGAGTAGTGCTGTTGGTATAGGCTTCCTCAAAGAGCGGGTAATCTTCGGGCATCTCATCCAGAAGTTCATTGAGCCCGTCGGTGGAGAAGCGGCCCACGGCGCCCTTGGCGTCACTCTCCCAGGTATAGGTTTTCCCGAAGAGCGTGAAGTGGTTCACCTCAGCGAAGTCATGGTCTTCGGTGGCCATCCAGTACACGGGCACAAATTTCTGCGCTGGATAGGCTTTCTGCAGTTCCTGGGCCGTTTTAATGGCCGTGACAATCTTGTAAATGAAGTACAGCGGACCAGTAAAGAGGTTCAGCTGGTGCCCGGTGGTAATAGTGAAGGTCTGCTCATGGGCGAGCGCCGATATATTTTGCCGCACCGCCTCCGGCATCTCCAAGCCCTGGTATTGCCGCTCTAATTCCTGGACCAATACCTGCCGCTGCGCCTGGGGAAAATGGCGTTCCTCCATCAAGGCTGAAAAGGAATCTACCTCCGGGAAACGTGCATAAAACGGTTTCAGGCTTTCATTCTGGCTTAAATAGGCCAGCACTAAGGAAGAGAAGGCACCGGTGGCGCTATAGTCAATACAGGAAACTTTCATATCAGGGATGTAGGCCACATTAAGCGCACCTACCGCGCAAAGGTAAAATCTATTTTCAGAATTATACCGGTAGTACGTTTCTGCGCCATCTGTAGATGGTGTTGTACAGGAAACTACACTAGTTAGAAAATGTTTGGCGGTTACCAGCCTAAGAAAGACCTGGCATTTCTGTTTTGGGCCTGCTTTTAGAAAAACGGGCTCAAAACAGATGGGCAGAGTTCTGAGTTGATCTGCACGAGTAGTCATCCCCCTACCCCCTTCAAAGGGGGACGAAATGCGTGGGCAATGCGTTGGGCGTATGCGATACGCCCCTACATACGGGTTCGACCGGAGATCCACCTGGCGCGCGTCTCCAGACTCGTGACTAAATGTGAAGTGAGTCTCCAGACTCACGGGGAATAGGATAAGAACACCCGGAGTCTAGGAATGCGTGGTATCGCTGCTTGGCAGCGAGGGTAGTCTGGAGACTACCCCTTATCCCAAGGCACGAGTCTGGAGACTCGCGCCATTGTCTTCTCCTTGAGTGCTCTCCTATGTAAACTTCCCTCTGCAGAGCTTCGCTCGCTGCCTCAAACTCTCGTTTGGGCGATCCTCAAGGGGAGAGTCTGCCTTGAAGAAGCGATACTACTGTTATTTACTTCAACTGGGTTTTAAGGCTGTTTTTGTAAAAACGTGCCCCAAAACGCCACCGCCATCTAAACATACGCTATTTACCATACCCACGCATTCCCTATTTCCAGCCTTTCGTCTGAGCGCCTAGCACTCGACCCGGTGCCGCGGCCAGCGGCAGGCCCTGAGGGGCCAGGCGAGAGGGTACAGCGCGAGGGGGAAAGGCGGGCCTCGCGGCCGTGAGCGCTCGGAGAGAGAAGATGAAACAACTCCGCTTCTAAAGCCATAGAAAAGCAGACAATCCTAGGGACAAGCAAATTCTTTATCCACAAAAAAGCCCTCGCAAACCATTTCTGCGAGGGCTTCTCTATCTTTTCTATTTTAGGCCCGGTTTTCAAAAAACAGGCCTGAAACGCCTATAACACTACTTCACCGTACAGGTCAAAGTCTGAAGAATCTGTGATTTTCACGTTAGCGAAATCGCCCAGGCGCACATAGGTATTGTCTGCCGGTACCAACACTTCATTGTCTACCTCGGGAGAGTCATATTGGGTACGGCCCACGAAGTAGCCACTTTCTTTGCGGTCAAACAGCACTTTATAGGTGTTACCTACCTTGGCTTCGTTGAGTTCCATAGAGATGCTTTGTTGCAGTTCCATGATGGCATCGGCGCGCTCCTGCTTCACTTCCTCGGGTACGTTGTCCTCTAAGGTGTGGGCGTGGGTGTTCTCCTCGTGAGAGTAGGTGAAAATGCCCAGGCGGTCAAATCTAGTTTCTTCCACCCAACGGTACATTTCTTCAAAGTCCAGCTGCGTCTCACCGGGGTGACCGGCAATCAGGGTGGTTCTTAAGGCGATGTCTGGTACGCGCTGACGGATAGTATCTACCAGCTCCAGGGTGCGGCGCTTGGAGATACCGCGGCGCATAGTCTTGAGCATATTGTCTGAGATGTGCTGCAGGGGCATGTCCAGGTACTTGCAGATGTTGGAGCGCTCGGCCATCACATCCAGGGCATCCATGGGGAACTGTGACGGGTAGGCGTACTGCATGCGTATCCACTCTATGCCGTTCACGTCTGAGAGACGCTGCAGGAGCTCGGCCAGCTTGCGCTCCCCGTACTGCTGCAAACCGTAATAGGTCAGGTCCTGAGCGATCAGGATCAGTTCTTTGGTGCCCATGTTGGCCAGGCGGGTAGCCTCGCGCACCAGGTCTTCCATGGGGCGGTCTACGTGCTTGCCGCGCATGAGCGGAATGGCGCAGAACGAACATGGCCGGTTACAGCCTTCGGCTATCTTGAAGTAGGCGTAATGCTTGGGGGTGGTAATCAGGCGTTCGCCAATGAGTTCATGCTTGTAGTTAGCCTCCAGGGTTTTCAAGAGCTGGGGCAATTCTAGGGTCCCGAAGTAGGCGTCCACCTGCGGGATCTCGGCCTCCAGGGAGTCTTTGTAGCGCTGCGACAAACAGCCCGTCACGTAGAGTTTATCTATGGCGCCCGCCTCTTTGGCATCGGCGTAGCGCAGAATGGTGTCAATGGATTCCTGCTTGGCGTTGTCGATGAAGCCGCAGGTGTTCACGATGATGATGTTGGCGTCATCTTTCTCTGAGTCATGGACCACGTCAAATTCATTGGCCTGCAATTGGCCCATGAGCACTTCAGAGTCTACCAGGTTTTTGGAACACCCCAGGGTGATCACGTTGTATTTGTCTTGTTTAAGGGATCTTACTTTCACGTGCCTTCTACTTTAGCCTGTTGTCTTTGCTGGAAGGGCAACAACCAAACAGGCTCTTTTGGTTTAGTCTGCGCCCAATTAATTGGAAATGTGTCTTTTTCTATACCAGAAGGATGTTTCCCATCCGGTCTGTGCCTGCCCAAAGTTGACAACCCGGGCCAGATCCTTTTGCGTTTTGGGCCTCTTTTCCGGAAAACGGGCCTAAAACGGTTTACTTATTCTTGGAGAACAGCGAATCCACGAACTCGCGCTTGTCAAAGACCTGCAGGTCCTCCACGCGCTCGCCCACACCAATGTACTTCACGGGGATTTTGAACTCGTCTGAGATGCCTATGATCACGCCGCCTTTGGCCGTACCGTCCAGTTTGGTGACGGCCAGGGCGGTTACCTCGGTGGCTTTGGTGAACTCACGGGCCTGGATTACGGCATTCTGGCCGGTGCTGCCGTCCAGTACCAATAAGACCTCATGCGGTGCCACGTCAATCACTTTCTGCATCACGCGCTTGATCTTAGTAAGCTCGTTCATGAGGCCCACCTTGGTGTGCAGACGGCCGGCGGTGTCAATGATCACCACATCGGCGCCCATCTCCACGCCTTTACGCACGGCGTCGTAGGCCACGGAGGCGGGGTCTGTGTTCATGCCGTGGTCAATCACGGGAATACCCACGCGGTCGCCCCAGATCTTGAGTTGGTCCACGGCGGCGGCCCTAAAGGTATCCCCCGCGCCCAGCACTACCTTTTTACCGGCTTTGTGGAACTGCGAGGCCAGCTTGCCGATGGTAGTTGTCTTGCCCACGCCGTTCACGCCTACTACCATGATCACGTACGGTTGCCCGCCGGTGTCTGGCAGGGAGAAGTCAGCGGCAATGCCGCTTTTGTTTTCCTCCATAAGCGCCATGATCTCCTCGCGCAGGATCTTGTCCAGATCAGAGGTGCCCACGTACTTGTCGCGGGCTACGCGCTTCTCAATGCGGTCAATGATCTTGACGGTGGTGCCAATCCCTACATCAGCATGTACCAAAACGGTCTCCAGCTCATCCAGCACCTCCTCGTCTACCTTAGACTTGCCTACCACCGCTTTGCTGAGTTGGTCAAAGAGGCTGGTCTTGGTTTTCTCAAGGCCTTTGTCCAGAGATTCTTTTTTGTCTTTGCTGAAGAAGCCGAAAAGTGCCATGGCGGTAAATGTGCGGTTTGGTGTAAGGGTGAGTGAAAGGGGGAAATACCAAAAAAGTCCCGCGTATGGAGGGACTTTTACAGGTATATCATGAATGCGATATCAGCAATTACTTTTTCAGGGCGTCCTGAACTTGGTCAATAGGCACCATCTCTTCTCTGAAGGTGTACGCGCCAGTCTTAGGAGACTTAACAGCTTTGATCACCTTTGCCCAGTCTTTACCAGTGGCGGTCTTCAGGGTTGCTACTACTTTCTTAGCCATGGTTATTTAATTTCTTTATGTACGGTAACTTTCTTCATGAAAGGATTGAACTTCTTCATCTCCAAACGCTCAGGAGTGTTCTTTCTGTTTTTGGTAGTGATATACCGAGACATGCCAGGTACTCCGGAGTTTTTCTGCTCAGTGCACTCCAAAATCACCTGAACTCTATTGCCTTTAGCTTTCTTTGCCATCGCGAAGTTGATTTTTTATTTAGGACTGCAAATATACAAGACCAGTCCTGTAATTACAAATGGTTTATTATAAAATTCTTACCCGAAATAACAATCAGGCATTCAGGGGCCGGAGAAAATCAGCGCCCCCTCCGTTTCCAGCCTGTTTTTGACAAAAGAGCCTTACACCGATACCCTTGTTTTGTGCTAGGCGCTACCTGCCGGTTACTTCAGTTCCGGGAGCTTGAAATTGTCCAGTGGGCTGGGTTTGGCCATGGTGGCCTCAATTTCCTTCACGGTGCGTGGGGCGCCGGCAGAGAGGTTCTCCCAGCCTTTGTCGGTGATCAGGATATCGTCCTCAATCCGGACGCCTATGCCCCACCATTTCTTATCGCAAGGACTTCCTTCCGGGATGTAGATACCAGGCTCCACGGTAATGACCGAGTTGGCTTTGAAAGGCCCGTAGGTGCCCCGATCGTGCACGTCTAACCCCAGGTAATGAGATACGCCGTGCATGGTGTAGCGGCGCGCGTCTTCGGGTTTCTGGATGATACCCAGCTTTACCAGGCCAGCGGCCAGCACGCTTTGGGCGGCCTCATTGGCAGCATTGAACGGGTTGCCAACCTTGCAGGCCTTAAAACCAGCTTCCTGCGCTGCATACACCAGCTCATAGATTTGCTTCTGCTCCGGGCTGAATTTGCCGTTGGCCGGCACGGTTCGGGTCACATCAGCGGTATAGCCGTGGTATTCGGCGCCCAGGTCCATCAAGACAAGGTCATTGCCTAGCTTTGGCTTTTCGTTTTCAATGTAATGCAGAATGCAGCCGTTGTTACCCGCCCCTACTATAGACGGATAGCCTTCATACTCAGCCCCGTACTTCTTGTAGACAAACTCATGGATGCCCTGTACCTCAGTCTCAGACATGTTGGGGCGCATGGCCTTCATGACCTCCACCTGCCCAATGGCAGACATAGCCACTGCCTTCCGGAGAAGCTTTAGCTCCTGCGGCGTTTTCACCTCCCGCATCTCCGCCAGGATATCTTCCAGGGCAGACAGGTTCAGCTTCTCTTTGGGAAGGCTGGCTACCACAGCCGCCCGGGTAGGTGCGTCTTTAGCGGCCACATACCTTTTCAAAAACGGATTGTCGGCCAGCGCCGGGTTAGCGGCCATTTGGCGCTGCACCTCTTGCTGTACTTTGTCACCCGCCTGCGCATCATATAGCTTAATGATCTGGTATGCCTGCTGGTGATCAAAGCTTTGGCCTGGCGCCACGCCTACCTTCTGCCGGAACTGCGCCACCAGGTCATATAGGTCCGCTTTGTCTCGCGGGTCATTGCGGAGGTCATGGGGAAGATCCATGAACAGGATCTGCTCAAAAGCGGCCGTGTCTAGCTTAAAACCGGCAAAACTGGTGGCTGGCAGGGCGTGGGTGATGCCCAGGTGTTGCTTTACGCCTTCTTCGCCCAGGCGCTTTCCTGTCCAGGACTCGCGCTCCGGGTTGCGGGGCTGCGCAAAGAGTACTTCCTCGGTGGCCACCCCGTTAAGCATGAGTTGGTCTGAGAAAATAAGCAGGACAGCGTTGGGTTCGCGGTAGCCGGTGAGGTAGTAGAAATCAGGATCCTGGTGGAAATGAAAGTCTACGTCGTTGGCCCGGTTTCTGATGGGGTTGGAAAAGAAAACGGCAACGGAGTGAGCCGGCAGCTGTCGCCGCAGGGTTTCTCTCCGTTGCCGGTGAAATTCTTTATCCAGGAAATCCGAGGGTTTGTCTGGGCCGGTAGATTGCGCGGCCACACCCAGGGACAGCGACACAAGCAATGTTAAACAAAGGTGTCGCAGAGCCTTCATGGCAGAAACTTAGTAAACGATATAACCGTCTTCTTTTGCTTTCTTCAAAACAGCAGAGATGCCGTTTTTGGTGATGTTACGAAGGGCAGAAGTAGAAACTTTAAGGGTTACCCAAGCATCTTCTTCTGGGATGTAAAAGCGTTTCTTCTGCAAGTTAGGGAAGAACTTACGCTTCGTCTTATTGTTGGCGTGCGAAACGCGGTTACCCACCTGCACTCTTTTACCGGTTAAATCACAAACTCGTGCCATTGTATCGTTAGTATCGTTTATTACAAAAGGGATGCAAATATCCGCAAAAAGATGTGGAATGTCAACCCCGCTCCGCAACTTTTTTCTTTAAGGTGTTCTTAAAAAGCGATTTACCCGTTCTCAGCCCCCTTTTTGCTTTCATCTGGGTGGCCAGAGGGGGCTGATTTCTTACTACCGAAGGGACAATGCTTGCAGCCGCTCTGGCAGCAGAAGCCCCTTCTCAGGTGGTACTGCGCCGTGAACACCATCAACTCCTGCTCATTGAAATAGAAGTCTCCGGGCTCCAGGGGCTGCGGTTTCGCTTTCATCCCGCAAAGGTAAGGGGGAAAGGCATAGCAGGAAAGGTTTGTTTTGATTGCTTTCTTTTTAGAAGTGTTTTGAGGTCTTTGTTGGTACTCCTTGGGGCCAACGACAAAAGCTGCTTTACAAGTTGCTTGTGTTCGTCAATCCGCCTATTGCTGGCGTGGCGAGCGCAATGCCTTAGTCCTTATGCTTGGTTGTTTCATGGTTTCTCTCCGAGCGCTCACGGCCGCGGGGCCCCGTCTTTCCCCCTCGCACTGCCCTTGCGGCCGGGTTGCCTTTTATTCTTAGCAAAGCCCCTGCAGGGCCACAAGCGAGGCGCTCGAAGTAAAGACTGGAATCGGGGGAATGCGTAGTGGGGATTGGATAAAGGTGGGTAGCGTTCTAGGCACGTTTTCCGGAAAACAGGACCAAAACGCTATAGCCGCCTATTCACCGCAGACTCCCCCCTTGAGGGGGCGAAGGGGGGGTGTTTACACAAGCAGGCCTTTCTCGCTTTACCTAGCAGGGATTTGCGGCCCAATCCATACGTAGGGGCGTATCGCCCTACGCATTGCCCTCTTCCTAGGCCCACATATATCACCTCTATCTACTTCTGCACCCAGGCCAAACCGCCGGCAACTTTTCCCTCAAAGAATTTCCTTACTTTTATCTCCACCAATGGTTCCTGCGTATTAATTCAAATCTGGAAAGAGAGAATTGGTCGCGCTTTCCCTAACCTTAACCCTATTTCCTATGGAAACTTCCACCATCACTTCCAGCCAGGAGGCTATCGCTTTAGAAGACAAGTACGGCGCCCATAACTACCACCCGCTGCCTGTAGTCCTGACCCGTGGCGAAGGCGTGTTCCTGTGGGATGTGGAAGGAAAGCAGTACTTTGACTTCCTGAGCGCGTACAGCGCCGTGAACCAGGGGCATTGCCACCCCCATATCATTAATGCCCTCACCGAGCAGGCCCAGCAGCTCACCCTCACCTCCCGCGCCTTTTACAATGACAAACTCGGCCCCGCCGAAAAATACCTCTGTGAGTTGTTTGGCTATGATAAGGCCCTGCTCATGAACTCAGGTGCCGAGGCTGTGGAGACTGCTATCAAGTTGGCCCGTAAGTGGGGCTATAAAGAGAAACTGATTCCGCCGCACTTAGCTGAGATTGTGGTGGTAGAGCATAACTTCCATGGCCGCACCACTGGCATTATCTCCTTTAGCACAGACCCCAGCAGCACTACCGGCTTCGGGCCGTACATGCCGGGCTACAAAGTCATTCCTTATGACAACATTGAGGCGCTGGAGCAGACCCTACAGGAAAACCTGCACATCTGCGCGTTTTTAGTAGAACCTATTCAGGGTGAGGCCGGCGTAATGGTGCCCTCAGAAGGTTATCTGGCCAAAGCCAAAGCGCTGTGTACCAAATACAATGTGCTTTTAATTGTAGATGAGATCCAGACGGGTATTGGCCGCACCGGCAAGATGCTGGCCTCTGACTATGACGGCATCAAACCAGACATTCTCATTCTGGGCAAGGCCCTTTCCGGCGGGGTGCTACCCGTGTCGGCGGCGCTCGCCGATGACCACATCATGCTCACCATCCAACCCGGTGAGCACGGCTCCACCTTCGGCGGAAACCCTTTGGCCTGTGCCGTGGCCGTAGCTGCCCTGGAGGTGATCCAGAAAGAGAACCTAACCGAGAATGCCATGCGCCTGGGCGAAATCTTCAGAAGCCGCATGAACCAACTCAAAGACCGACACCCTGAGCTGGTGAGCCTGGTACGGGGCAGAGGTCTTTTGAATGCCGTCGTTATTCAGCCTACTCCAGACGGGCGCACCGCTTGGGACGTTTGCGTGAAATTGATGGAGAACGGCCTACTGGCCAAACCTACCCACGGCGATATCATCCGGTTCGCCCCGCCGCTGGTGATCACAGAGGACCAGCTGAACGAGTGCTGTGACATTATTGAAAAGACGCTGGAGGAGTTTTAATGGTTGGCATTATCTTTAGAAACAGAAAGAGCTGCTCTTCCTTTTGGGTGGGGCAGCTCTTTCTGTTTCAGGCCTGCTTTCGCAAAAACGTGCTTAAAACAGACTACCTCCCTGGCGGTCATAAAAAGATAGCGGGAATAAACCTATTGCCGTACCTTTGCGCCTGAACCTGGAAGGACACGGATTTTCCCTTTACCGCACACTTTTCCAGGCTCGTTTTTGTTATACCAGCGGCAGGCGGCCCAACAAACCGTTTGCTCCTCTAACCAAGCTGCTATGAACCATTTAACCCGTCGGCCACGCCGCAACCGTAAGTCAGAAGTGATCAGAAACCTGGTGCAGGAAAACCACCTGGGCCTTAATGACCTGATCTACCCTATATTTGTTACCGAAGGCCAGAATGTTTCCCAATCCATTGCCTCTATGCCCGGCATCTCGCGCTTCAGCCTTGACCGGCTGGTAGATGAGGTAGGCCAGTGCGTGGATTTGGGCCTCAAGGCATTTGCGCCGTTCCCCAATATTGCCGAGGAGAAAAAAGACCGCTTCGCGCAGGAAAGCAAGAACCCCGAAGGCCTGTACCTGAAAACCATCTCTGAGCTGAAACGCCAGTTCCCGGACATCATGCTGGCCACTGACGTGGCCATGGACCCGTACAGCAGTGACGGCCATGACGGCATTGTAGACAACGGCGAAATCATCAATGATGCCTCTTTAGAGGTACTGGGCCAGATGGCCTTGGCGCAGGCCCAGGCCGGTGCCGACATAGTGGCGCCCTCAGACATGATGGACGGTCGGGTGGCGCACATCCGCCAGCTGCTGGACAAGCACGCTTTTGGGCACGTGGCCATCATGAGCTACACCGCCAAGTACGCCAGCGCCTTCTACGGCCCCTTTAGAGATGCCCTGGAGTCTGCCCCCAAGCACGGCGACAAGAAAACCTACCAGATGAACCCGGCCAACAGCCGCGAGGCCCTAATTGAGGCCGAACTGGACACCCTGGAAGGAGCGGACTATCTGATGGTGAAACCTGCCCTCTCTTACCTGGACGTGATTAAGCTGCTGCGTGACCACTCCAGCCTGCCCATTGCCGCCTATAACGTGAGCGGAGAGTACGCCATGGTGAAGGCCGCCTCCCAGAACGGCTGGCTGGACGGCGAGAAAGTGATGCTGGAAACACTGCTGAGCATGAAGCGCGCCGGCGCCGATATTATCCTTACCTATTTCGCCAAGGAGTTTGCCCAATACGTAAAGCGGTAAGGATTGCGTTTTAAGCCTCTTTTTCAGAAAACGGGCCCAAAACAGGAATTACCATACTTAGTCACGTTGGCAATTACCCGCAAAAGAAAGGGGCTGAAGAAATTTCTTCAGCCCCTTTCTTTTGAACAGCGTGACAGATTACCTGACGAAAGCCATCCGTTTGGTATAGCGCTTGCCGTCTAGGGTCAATTGGTAGAGGTAGGTACCCGAAGGCAAAATCTGCCCGTTGGCCCCTACTCCTGACCAGACAACCTGGTGCTGCCCGGCCGGTTTCTTACCGTTTACCAGGGTGGTGACTACTCTTCCATTCAGGTCATAGATCACCAATTTCACATCGGTGGCTTTGTCTAAGGCAAACGGAATAGTGGTAGTACCGCCCTGCCGGAACGGGTTAGGGTAATTTTGCTGCAGGCCCAGTTGTGTTACTTTCTCTATTTCGTCTTTAGTGGCCAAGGGCCCAGAATAACGGCGGCTGAATACCCCGTTCCCGTGAGTCCCTACCAACACCATGTTATCGGTGGTACGGCTGATGACCATATCAATAGGCACCTGGCCTATGGTGCTGCCGCCCTCCTGAATCCAGGTGGTGGAAGAACCGTCTAAAGTAGCGGTGGAGTAAAGACCTGTGCTGGTGCCTACCAAAAACTTGGTGCCGGTTCCCTGGTCTGGCAAGATGGTTACCCATCGGGTAGACGGCCCGTTGCCAACCGTGGGTAATTTACCGGATTCCTCCAGGTTACCCGATACCGCGGTCCAGGAGGCGCCGCCGTTGGTGGTGTAGAAAAGGCTTTCCACGCGGTAGTTGGTAAAGGCCACCACGGCCTTGTTGGCATCACGGGGGTCTACGGCAATGCAGCCCACGTTGGCGTTAACCGGGAAATCAAAACCAGACACATCTACATACCCCGGGGCCGCATCCTGTAGTTTGTAGACTTTGCCCTTGTTGGTGCCAAAGTACACTACGTTTGCCGGCACCTTGCTCACAGCCACTGCCGTAATCGTTTCGCCGTCATTGATATCGGCTACTACTTCCCAGCCCAGGGCAGATTGGGTACCCCCCGTAGGGAGCTGCGCCACGTTGCGGTTGCGCCACAAAGAGTCACCGGCCGGAATGTACAGATTGTACTCGTTGTTAGGGTCAACGGAATAGGGGTTAATGAAAAGGTACCCTTTAGCGGCTGGCGGGTCTATGCGGGAATAGCCTTTATAGTTGCCGGCGTCATCAAAGATGTAGCGGTATACGGTGCCGTTCTGCACAGACACGAAGAGCGAGTGCGTGGTGACCGCCGTATAAGAGCCGTCGCCGCCTAATTCCTCTTCCCACACGGTGGTGGCGTCTATGTTACTCACAGACCAGGTTCCGTTGTCTTGCATACCGCCTACCACAAAATCATCCTGGGTGTTCAGATCCATGGCTACGGTATAGAACTGGGTGGTCTGGTAACCCCGGTTCAGTGACTCCCAGGCCACCGAAGACGCCAGCACATCACTGGTTCTGCTTATGCCCCCGTCATGGCTGGAAAGGGCCTTTGCTGGGTTTGACGGATAAAAGATAAACTCGTGCTGATCTGGATGGTGGTTGGTATAAAGCGAATAATTAGCGTTGGTTGGGTTATAGCCCCCTATTTTACGGGTGGTAGCGGTAGAGGCAAACCCATCAGTAGAGACATACAGGTTGGTACCGCCCAACACCACCACCTCCGGGTTGTCTGGCTTTACCTTCACCACCATGTTGTACCCGCCCTGCAGATCCAGGTTACCCGATGAACCGCCCAACATAGGCAGGTTGGCAGAAAGGTCGGTCCACTCGCCACCGGCCCCGCTACCGTCGCCAGACAGGTACTGATACCGCCATAGGTTGGCTTTGGCCGCAGCGTTGTTATCTGTGTAAAGGAAAAAGAATACGATGTTCTCGTTAGACTTAGACACATCCATAACAATGCGCCGGTAGGTGGCGGGCCAGGTACTGGGGGTAATATTGGTCCAGTTCACGCCATCCAATGACCGGAAGGCGCCCCTAACTGGGGCCGTACCTCCAGTGGAGGTGCCGTTGGAGGTAAACTGGCTCATGCCCGCATACTTTACCCCGGCAGGGCTAACGGTAACGTCTGTATAATAGGAGCTGGTAGAAAACCCGACGGCTCCGCCCCCTAATACAATTCCCCAGGTAGCACCTCCATCTACAGACCTATGGATGGCTGCGGGCGTAGCGGCATACACCTCATCCTGGGTAGTGCTGGTCCCAGTGGCCACGCGGTACATGTACTGGAAAACGTTGTTGAAGGTAGTAGTGTTAGTGGTTTGCGTAGCAGGCAGCGGGTTCCAGGTAACACCGTTGTCAATGGATTTAAAGACGCCATTGCCCAGGTACGTGGCGCCGGTTTTACCCGCCGAGTTACCCAGAATTTCGCCGGTGCCATAATACCAGATATTGCGTTTGCCCGGCCGCTTATCCTGGGCAATAGTAGTCACGCTCTGCAACTGGTTGGGGTCTGTCACTTTAGACCAAGAACTGCCGCCATTGGTGCTGCGCCACATGCCGCCAGAGACGCCTCCGGCCAGAATGTGGCTTTCATTGGCTACGTCCAGGGCCATGGCGCGGGTACGGCCGCCCACGTTGTAGGGACCGCGGCTGTTCCAGGCAGTGCTGGCAAACAACCCGTAGGGGTTCTTCATGCGCTCCACTTGCTCCATGGTGGGAATAGTGGCAGCGTAAGCCAGTTCCAGTTCCCGTATGCCTTTAGGAATCACGCCAGTGGCGGGATCTTTCAGACGCTCCAATTCATAATCGGCGCGGGCTTCTGGCTTTTCCTTGGTGCCAATGGCGCCTTTCTTATGCAGCCGCTCTGCCCGGGACAGTTTTCCCGCAGCAGACAAACCCTCTAATGAAAAATGGGAATTCTGTTGTTTTACCGCCGGCACCAACGCCGCGAAGTACAATATGGCCCCAAAAACCAGGAGCAAGAGGCCAGAAAGAATAAATTGGCGCTGCGGAGCAGTACGGTTCATGCACTAAATAGTAAAAGTGTATATTATCTATAGGTACTAAAATTGGAATTTGAGCTTTGCTTTTGCCCTGAGAGCAGGTACTACTTTACTTTACTGAAGGAATTTACGGTGAACCAACCGCTGGCAGGCGTGGGGGCCATCAGGTTCACCTCCAGGCGGTCCTGGACTTCTATCTTTCCTCCCTCCTCTGCCAACTTCATGCCCACAGGGAAAAACAGCTTAATCACTTGTCCTTCGCCAAAGGCCTCCTGGAAGGCAGCGCCGTAACCAATTACCGCTTCTACCTTAGCCTCTGCCCGGCAGTTGCCCTGGGCACAAGGCGCGCCATTGGGGTCTGACACGGCAAAAATCTCAGAAATTATAATGGTTACCTGAGCGGTGCCAGGGGCAATGGGTGCCGGCACCGCAAGGGCCGGTCTGGTCCTGCCAGCCTTTCCTATAGATACCGTATTTCCCAGCGTATCTGGTGATGCTTTTCCTGACCCCGAATCTGCCATTTGTTTACATGCCGTATTGCTTAGTACAGACAAGAGAACAACTAAAATAGTGCGAAACAGGGCGGTCATTCTTTCACATAAAAACAAATATATCTATATCCCTCAAAGGTTTAGGCCTTAAAAGCGCTTTTATTTTACATTTCTCAGTTACAAAAGGATCTTTAGGGGCCTATAAGAGCTTAGGGGACACAACTCTTCTGGCAAGAATAGGTATAGGAGAGTATTTACTCCTTTTCCTATTCCAGATGAATGCTCCTATGCTTCGCCGGTTTACCAGGCAAGTAGCCCTATCTTTTCTATTTCTTTCCCTTTCCGGCTGCGACGCGTTCCAGAACCATCCCTATGAGGGCAAACTGGAATACAAGAACCTTACCGCCCAGAACGTGGAGTGGATCAAAGCCCTGGAGGGGCAGTACAACCCCCAGACGCCTTTGCGCTTCGCCTTTACGGCAGACACCCAGGGGTTCTTTGCCGAAACCGAAGACATGGTGAAAGACATGAACAACCGTGACATTGCCTTTGTGCTGCACGGCGGAGACCTGACCAATTACGCCTTTACAGATGAGTTTGAGCGCATGCACCGCGTCTTGGCCAAGCTTAAGGTACCCTACGTGACCGTGATCGGTAACCATGACTGCCTGGGTGACGGTGACAAGGTCTACAAGGAAATGTACGGCCCCCTGAACCACTCTTTCACCTTCGGCCCCAACAAATTCATCTTTCTGAACACCAACTTCCTGGAGTTTGATGAGAGCGTGCCAGACCTGGGCTGGCTGGAAAAAGAACTGCAGACCCCGGCCACCATCACCAATAAGTTTGTGATCTCACACATCATCCCTAATAACGGCGAGGCCAACAAAGCCAAAGAGCAGGCTTATGCCAGCCTCATGCGCAAGTACGGTGTGCGCCTTTCTTTGCACGGCCATACGCACAACTACATAGCCAAGCAGCTTTACAATGACGGCATCCAGTATGTAACCACGGCGGCCTCTCAGAAACGAAGCTATGTGCTGGTGACGGTGCAGGGCACGCAAGCCACCTTTGAAAAAATTGATTTTTAGGCCGTATGCGTTACCTCACCTCCTTTTGCCTGCTTCTTTGCCTTACGCTCCCCTTGCGCGGGCTGGCACAAACAGATACGCTCCAAGTTGACAAAGTAGACCGCCCCAAGAACAGCCGCTGGGCCCCAGATTATCTGGTAATGCAGCATGCCGGGCTCATTGGCGTTCTCTCGGCGGGTTTTGGCTATGACTTCGGTAAGCATGACCGCACCAACGCCGAGCTCATGTACGGCTTCGCGCCCAACCATGGGTTCAAGAACACCATCCATACGTTTACCACCAGAATCTACTACCAGTCCCATCCCAAACCCCTGTACAAAGGTTTTATGATAAGCTGGATTAAGGCGGGCGCGGGCATTAGCATGACCATTGGCGAGCAGTTTGAGACGTTCTTCCCTAAGAAATACCCCAACGGCTACTACATCTGGCCCACCGCCACCCGTATTCTCCCGTTTGTAGGCTCCTCTTTAGGCAGGAATTTCAAGGGCAGAAACCGACCCCTGTATGGTGAATTTTATGGCGAGATTGGCACCAGCGAGGTGATGATTGTAGACAAGTACCGAAACAAAGGCATTAGCATCCCAGACATTCTTAACCTGGCCGTGGGTCTGCGGTTGAGCCTGTAAACCTGTTTTGGGCCTGTTTTCCAGAAAACAGGCCCAAAACGTAATTTGCCTTTCTGCGCCGCTGCCGTTAGGTTTCTACCGGACAACCCCCCATTTTTGCGGGAGAAAGTCTTGGCTTCTCCCCTGGCCACCACCGCTATGAGCTACGCATATCTGAAAGCACTGCACATCATCTTTATAGTGACCTGGTTTGCCGGGCTCTTCTACATTGTGCGCCTGTTTGTGTACTACGCCGAGACCGCCCAAAAGCCCGAACCCGAGAAAAGCATTCTGCAGAAACAGTTTGCCCTCATGCAGCGGCGCCTTTGGTACGGCATTACCTGGCCCTCGGCCATCCTTACCGTGATCATGGGCCTTAGCCTGCTGCAGTTTTACCTGCCTATTCCAGGTTGGCTCTGGATGAAGCTGGGGTTTGTAGCCGCATTGCTGGGGTATCAGTTTTACTGCCACCACATTTTCAAACAGCAGCAGCGCGGCGAGATACGGCAAAGCTCCACGGCCTTACGGATCTGGAACGAGGTAGCCACCCTACTCCTGATCAGCATTGTGTTTCTGGTGGTGCTCAAAAACGGACTCAGCGCCACGTGGGGCGTACTGGGTTTTATAGCGCTCTCCGTGCTGCTCATGGCCGCCATTATGGTGTATAGAAGGCTTAGAAAAGACTAAGTTGCTACCGTTGTTTTTGCTGCGCCCTTCCGGTTTGGGCAAAAAAAAAGTGTCAGATGTTGCACCACCTGACACTGCTGGATGACTAAGACAAAATCCGCGCCTTCCCTCTCACCATTACTAACAAACAAAAAATATCTTTTTCGGCGTAAGCCGATTTCTTCTTCTACTTCTTTTGGTTCAGGCGTGGCCTGATGGTTCTGTTTTAGGCCTGTTTTTCAAAAAACGGGCTCAAAACGTATTCTATTAAACAGCCTTGCTGAACATCGGCTTGGCCGGGCCTTCTGCCGGGGTAGCCTTCAGGTACAGGTCAAAGGCGGCACACACAGAGCGCAGGAAACGGCGGCCGGTGCTGGTAAGCTTCAGTTCATTTTCACCCAATTCAATCAGGCCATCGGCGGACAGGTCTTGCAGGGCGGGTACTACTTTCCCCTGGATAAGGGCCAGGGCTGGGCTGTCTTGCCAGCTGGTTTGTCCGTTACAGGCAATGTCCAGGATATGGCGGCGCATCTGCACGTCCAACTCGGTGAGCAGGAAACCTTTCATGACGGGCCATTCACCCATGGCTAGCAGGGCATAATATTCCTCTACCGTTTTCACGTTCTGCAGGTACCCGCGATACAGGTCACTGATGGCAGACACGCCCAGACCGATCATTAACTGGGTTTGGTTGGTGGTGTAGCCCATGAAATTGCGGTGTAGGCGGCCTTCGCGCTGGGCCACGCACAGTTCCTCCTCCGGGAACGCGAAGTGGTCCATGCCTACGTCTTCATAGCCGGCTTCCAGCAACATTTTCTGCCCTAGGGTGTACAACGCCAGTTTCTCGTCTTCCGCCGGAAGGTCTTCTTCTGAGTACGCCCGCTGCGATTTCTCTTTCCAGGGCACGTGGGCGTAGCTGTAGTAGGCAATGCGGTCTGGTTTTAAGGCAATGACCTGCCGGAAGGTCTCCGCTATGCTTTCTGCCGTCTGGAACGGAAGCCCATAGATCAAATCATAGTTCACCGAGGTGTAGCCAATCTCGCGGGCCTGTTCAGTGGCCCGAACGAGGTTCTCAAGGGGTTGAATACGGTTAATGGCTTTCTGCACTTTCTCTGAGAGGTCCTGCACGCCATAGCTTACTCTTCTGAAACCTAGGTCATAGAGGGCCTGCAAGTGCTCTGCCGTAGTGTTGTTGGGGTGGCCTTCAAAACTGAACTCATGCTGCGGGTGTACTTCGGCGTTGGCCAGCAGTTTGGTTAACAAATGGGTCAGGTTCTCAGGGCTGAAGAAGGTGGGGGTTCCGCCGCCCAGGTGAATTTCCCGGATGACCGGTTTCTCTGGGAACAGCGCCAAATATTTGTCCCATTCCTGAAGGATGGCTTTCAGGTAAATAGGCTCCACGCCGTGGTTTTTGGTAATGCGTTTGTTGCAACCGCAGTAGGTACACAGGCTCTCGCAGAAAGGCAGGTGCAGGTACAGGCTAATGCCCTCTTCTTTGTTAGTGGCTTTAAACGTAGAAAGTAGCGTTTCTTGCCAGGCTTGGGTGTCTGGTAAGCTATTGCCCCAGAAAGGCACAGTTGGGTAACTGGTGTACCGGGGCACCGGCACATTATATTTCTTAACTAAGTCTGAAGACGAAACTGAGGGAGTAAGTTGCAAATCCATGTTACAAAGGTAGGCACCCGCCTCCCCTGCTGCACTGGAGCCCCGTCACCGGAAAGGGTGATCTTCATCAGTTTACTACCTCCTGCTGGGTGACATTATGGACGTTATTCTCCAGGAATGCCGTTTTGAGCCTGTTTTGGCCAAAATGGGCTCAAAACAGGAAAGCTCGTCTCTCCCGCAAGTTTAGCGACAGCGTAACTTGTGGGTAACAAATCCGGAAGTTTATAAACTTCCTTATCAGCTGATTAAAACCACCGGCACCAACCCTTTCTGACCGGCATAGTCACGGGCACTGCTGTAGAGGTAATGCTCCGGCTCGTCTACCCAACCCGCCACCGCTGGGTTCTGGTGCAGGTATTTCAGGCGTTGCTCCAGCAGTAGATTGGTGCTTAATTCAATGGGGTGGTTGTGCTGCTGCCAGAATTGATGCTTCGTGTTGTTTGGGTTTTGGCTGCCGGCCCGCTCAAACATCCAGAGCATCCAGGCCCGCCGGCTTTCCTGATTATTCCCTTCAATGGCCTTGGTCAGTTCTTTGGAAGTATGCCGCTTCAGGTCCCGTAAGATATGTTCCAGCTTTTCGCCGGTTGACCCGATAATGAGGTGCGCGTGGTTGGACATGAGGCACCAAGCATACACCTCCAGGCCCTTGTTCTTGATACAGTATTTCAGGCTTTCCACGAAGATGTCTTTGTACTCCCTTCGGGTAAACACGTCTATCCAATTAACGGTGGCGAAAGAGACAAAGTACAGGTAGTGCTGGTTTCTTACTTTGTAGCTGCGGCTCATAGGGGAATAAGTAAGTTTATAAACTTACTTCACTAAGTCCCCACAAGTTACGCTATCGCTAAACTTGCGGGAGAATGTGTTACCTATCGCAAGTTTAGCGATAGCGTAACTTGTGATGAATATGCCGGAAGTTTATAAACTTCCTTTAAAGAAGCAGAAGCCTCTCTGGAAGGAGAGGCTGCTGCTTTAAAAGCTGTTTTAAGCCTGTTTTCCCAAAAACGGGCTTAAAACGCTAATCCATCATATCGGCGGGCCGGGGCGCGGCCGGAGCTATGTCTGGGTTCCAGCTCATGGGGTAGTTCTGATCAAGCAATTCCAGGGCATCCACTGTTAGATACAACGGCTTAAATGTGTCAATCATCACGGCTAGTTCATGGGTTTCTTTCTTGCCAATGCTGGCTTCTACGGTTCCGGGGTGCGGGCCATGCGGAAGGCCGCTGGGATGAATGGTGAATGAGGCGATGTCAATGCCTTTTCTGCTCATGAAGTTACCGGCCACATAGTACAGGATCTCGTCTGAGTCTACGTTGGAGTGGTTGTATGGCGCCGGAATGGCCTCTGGATGATAGTCAAAGAGGCGCGGTACGAACGAGCAAACCACAAAGCCTTGCGTCTCAAAAGTCTGGTGTACGGGCGGTGGTTGGTGAATGCGGCCGGTAATGGGCTCAAAGTCATGGATGGAGAAGGCGTAAGGATAGAAATAGCCGTCCCAGCCTACCACATCCAGCGGCGAGAAGTCATAGTGATACTGGTGCAGGAAGCCTTCTTTCTTGATTTGGACCAGGTAATCGCCGGGGGCATCATCTACCAGCAATTCATGGGGCGGACGGATGTCGCGCTCACAGTAGGGCGAGTGCTCCAGCAACTGCCCGAAGTGGTTGCGGTAACGCCGTACGGTCTCCACGGGGCTGAAGCTTTCGGTGATAAGCAGGCGTACGGGGCCTTCGTTCCATTTCCATTGGTGAATGATGGTGCGCGGGATAACCACATAGTCGCCAGCCTCTACTTCCAGACGCCCCATTTGGGAGAGCAGTTCGCCGAAGCCCTCATGGATGAACACAATCTCGTCTGCCAGCGCATTCTTATAGAAATAGTTCATCTGGCGCTCCTGCGGCAGGCAGATGGAGATGGTGCAATCATTGTTCATGAGCACCGTCTTGCGGGCACTTAGGTAATCTATACCGGTGCTTTCTCCCTTGAAGGGACGCAGGTGGTAGGGCGCCAGCGGCACGTCTGACTTTACCGGACCGTAGGCTACCGGCTCGCCAATGCGCGTGATGCGGGTGGGCGGGTGATTGTGGTAGAGCAGCGAAGAGACACCCGAGAACCCGAGCGTACCCACCAGTTGCTCATGGTACAGCGTGCCGTCTGGCTTCCGGAACTGCGTGTGCCGTTTGCGCGGAATGTTGCCTAACCTATGATAATATGCCATGTCTGTTCAATGAGGGTTGTTCCAGAAATACGTACGCTCTTGCTGGATTGGGTGAATAAGTTAGGATATGTTCTGCCCACAAACAAAAAAAGCGCCGCCGGAATAATTTCCGGCGGCGCTTTTGGTTACTTCTTGGCGGTGGTCACTTTGCCAAGACTTATCTGTTTGGCCTGTTCAAAAAGCCCAAGGGCCTTCTGGAAATCGGGGTCAATCTCGTTTAGCACCGGGTAGAAACCTTCGGCCTCATAGCGGCTGCGGGCAATGAACGCCTTGAGGTTATTCTGAATGGTTTTCTCAGACCTTTTCAGCTCCGTGTTGTCTATTTTGATATCAGCGCGCTTGGCTTGTTTCAGGAGGGCGGTCATCATGGCGTCTGTCACATGGAATGTCTCCCTGAAATCTGTGAGCGTGGTGGTTTCCAGCTGCTTGCGGTGCTCCCTGAAATAGTTAAGGGCGTATTCGCGCAGCACGTTCTTGCGGTACAGCTCAGTTAACAGCTCTGTATTATCAGTGGTGTCACGGGGGACAAACACGTCAGGCATGATACCGCCGCCGCCATACACTACCCGCCCGCGGCTGGTTTTGTATTTAAGCGAGTCATTGAACTTAATGCTGTCCTGGCTGAAAAACTCACCGTGCTTGTAGCGGTTGGCCATGTCCTGCTCATAATCCTCAGTAGCGTCTGGGTCATAGGGCTTCTGGATAGAGCGCCCGCTTGGCGTGTAATATCTTGAGATAGTAAGCCGAAGCTCAGAACCGTCTGACAACGGAATAGGCACCTGCACCAACCCTTTCCCGAAGGAACGGCGGCCCACGATCAAGGCACGGTCATGGTCCTGCAGGGCACCGGCCAGAATCTCAGACGCCGAGGCACTGCCTTCATTGATGAGCACGATCAGGTCACCGGTCTCAAAATCACCTTTGGTCTTGGCGTAGTAGTCAGCGTCATATTTAGAGCCTTTGCCGTCTGTGTATACCAGTTTTTTGTTGCCGGCAATGAACTCATCGGCCATGCGGGTGGCGTGGTCCAGGTAGCCGCCAGGGTTGTCCCGTAAATCCAGGATCAGGCGCTGCAGGCCTTGTTTTTTCAGGCCGGCCAGTTTGGTTTTGAACTCCTCATAAGTTCCGTTAGAGAAACGGCTCACTTTAATGTAACCGGTCTGCTTGTCAATCATGTAAGAAGCGTCCACAGAAACAGACGGAATCTTACGTCTAACCACCGAGAACTGCACCGGCTTGGTTTCATTGGGGCGCAACACCGAAAGGTTTACTTTGGAACCCCGGGGGCCTCTCAGTTTCTTGAACACCACATCATTAGAGATATTCACCCCGGCAATGTTCTCGCCGTTTACTTTGATAATTCTGTCGCCGGCCTGAATACCCACTTGCTCAGACGGACCACCACTCAAAGGCGCAATCACGTAGAGGGTGTCTCTGAAAATATTGAACTCCACGCCAATACCGTCAAAGTCGCTCTCTAGGTAAGAGCGCGCCATGGTGAGGTCTCGGGTGGGAATGTAGGAAGAGTGCGGGTCTAGTTTTTCCAGCATTTTGTTGATGGCAAACTCAGAGAGGCGCTCTGTGTTCACGGTATCTACGTACTCGCGGTCTATGTAACTCAGGATCTCCCTGAATTTAAGGTAACCCCGGGCCGTGCCCTGCGGATTATTAGAACTGGGCTGAAACAGAGTGGCCCCCAGCAGGATGCCTACTGCCACCGCCAGTCCTAAAAAAAACGGCAAACGCACCTGAAATAAAGAGTTCTTTATTTTCTGGGGTTCATGGTTCTCGTTCATATTATCCATGTGGTCATATTTCAATCTCTGTTACCTTCTTTAAGGAATGCTTTTTCACTGTAGGTTAAAGCAAGCTTGATAAAGAAGTCCTCTAATATAGTACAAATTTTGATTAATAATAGTTGCCTAAGTACTTCAGCCTTTGCCAGATAGGCGTTGGGCCATTTTCTTAAGCTCACGGGCGTAAATCTGCCGGTAACTGCCGTTGCGGGTAGTGGTATCTGCCGCTGACAGAATAGGCCGTGCCTGCACGCGGGTGGCGGTCACACGGGCCACCTCGGCAATCCGGTCATCATCCCAATACCCTTTTAAGGCCCGAAGGCATTTGTAGATCAGCTCAGAATCTTCAGACTTTGCTTCTGCCAATTGCTCAGCGTAGTACCCAATCTTATCCAGCACCGAGGTGTTGTTCATGTCCTGGTAATAATGCGGGAAAAGCTCATGCCGCAGCATCTCATTGGCCGCCTGCTGCTGTAACACAAACAGGTAGTCTTTGCGCGCACTCTGCAAAAGCAGCCCTTTGATGTCGGCGTGCTTATCGGCCCAGTTGCTGCTTTCTGCGTGCGCAGCCGATATACGGGCTATCTCTTCAAACGGATTGGGGGTGGCCCCGGCAGGGGGTGTCAGGTCCTGGTACTTTGACCCTTTGGGATACGTTATCTCATATTCGGGCTCTTTGGGCCGGGCCGCCACCTGCGCTGAGTCTGCCTGCTGCGGCACAGCCACGGCAGTGGAATCTGAATTGGCTTTCTCTTTTGTGGCCCTGTCTCTAAGCATCTTCTCACAGGAAGACAAGCTGGTCACCAACAAAAAAGCCCCTAAAAAAGCAGCCCCTCGGGGAAATGAAATCACCATTTAAAGATTGTAATACGCTTGCTTAAGCAACGCGGGAGGAACAAAAAATTATATCCGTTGCGCCTAAAGTAATACTTTAACTCAGTTAGTGGAAGAAAGTAGGTTAGAATCTTTATCCACGGGTTTATACACCCGCTTATCCACCATGTTATCCACGTTTTGGTTTTCTTGCAGTCTGTTACTCAGTTTGGTAAGTTCACGGGCATAGACCTGCCGGTAATAGCCGGCTAAGGTGGTGGTATCATGGGAGACCGATGCGGTCACGGCCTTCACCTGCCGGGCCGTGGCCTGCGCCAGAAGGGCAATCTGTTTCTCAGTCCAATGCCCTTTCAAGGCCTGTAGGCCCATATACACCAGCTTGGCATCGGCGGAGCCGGCCTCTACCAGTTGCTGCGTGTAAAAGCCAATGGCCTCCAGCATGTTGGGCTGCGTGGGGTCCTGGTAATAGTGCGGGAACAGTTCCCGGCGCAGCATCTCATTAGCCACCTGTTGCTGAATCACGAAGTAATAGTCTTCTTTTTCATACTTGGCCAGGAGCAGTCGCATGTCGGTGTCTTTGCCCGAGTAATCATGCACGGGACCGGTCTCGCGCACCAGGCGGTAAACTTCCTGGAAAGGGTTAGGCGTGATGCCTGGCGGCGGGGTAAGATTACAGTAGGGGGAGTTCTCTGGATACGTGATTTCCCACTGCGGTGCGGAAGGCGACAACCCAGACTTTGAGGTGCTGGCCGCAAGAATATAGTGGGCCTTAGCGGCTGCTTTGTCCTTAGCCGGTTCCCACCAGAACCGCTGCCAGGTCAGCAAGGCTATGCCAAACCCAATCATGCCAATATCAAACCTCAGGTTACTTCTCATGCTAAGACCCTTCCAAGTTTACATCCCCTCTCCCTGCGTGGCTTCCTTACTTGTAAGATACGTTTTTTACCTGATTTCCATAAAACGGCTTAGAAATGTCCTTTAGTGTTCCCGCTCGTCGTGTTCGCCGGTTTGGTATCGGGTCTTTTCCAGCTCCAACTCCTCCCTTTGCCCGGCGGTAAGCGGGGCCAGATTCTTAAGATCGGGCTGACCAGCGTTCACCCAGGCGGTATACCAGTAACTGGCCACCAGGTGCACCGCCAACCGCATCTGGCGCTCCACCTGTCCGTGCAGCCCCTGGTGATAACCCCGGCTGAAGTCCCTTGAATAGACTTTTACTGTGGCCGCGCCTCGTTCCTCCAGGCTGTATTTCTTATCCTCTGGTAGGGTGTTGGTGAGTTGGCGCTCAACAGAGAAGACGCTGTCCAGAGCCGCATGCGACCGGGCCACAATCTCCCAGGCTTTGATTCCCGGGTTCTTCAGGTACTCAGCCTGCCCCAGAAAGAAATCATACTCCTGGCTCCAGAGTTCCGGCAACCGACTTTCCCATAGGCCATGGATACCACGCTGGTTTGTAAACTGGCCATTATAGTTGCGGGTGGTATGCAAGGGCACGCAGGCATCTGCCACGTAATGTCCCAGCTCCGCGGAAACCCTTAAAATGCGTTGCAGGTCATGTTGCTTGAAGGCCTCCGTGAGTTGGTACTGCATAAAGTTGATGTGCCATGGCACGATGCCATGTCGCTGCAGGGTATCCGGGTGGATTTGCTTGATGGCCTCTTCCCAGCGCCGAGGAAGTTTCTGCAGGGCACTGTCGCCGTACACATCCAGGTCAATAAAGTGCCTCGCCCCTTCCTCGGGTACCGCGTAACGCCGCTTATCCGGAGCCACGGCTTGTTCTGTGATGTAAGGCAGGTGTTGTTTGTAAAAGCCCACCATCTCTGGGGGTAGCGTGAACACCGCCTGCCGGTTGATGCGCTGGTGCGCGTAGAAGCCCCAGGGGAAGACGGGGCTTATGGGCTGTAGCAGAAAAAGCAGGAGGAGGATTTTTCGCATGGAGGGGTATACGAAAAGTAACGGGGCTTTGATAAACTGGTTTCTAAGACTTTAAGTTTGATTTGGCTTTTTTGGCAATTCTGATTCCCGCTGGCGTGGTGTCTACCTAAGCCTTGGTACTTGCTTGCTGGAGTTGGTGTTTATAGGGGATAAAGACTGAGACTGCGTTTCTATTATATCCTGTGCACGCATTCCCGCCTGTGGCTGGCGTAGTTTCGGCTGTCGCCTTAAGCCCTTATGCCTTTTTTATTGCATTGTTTCCCTCCGAGCGCTCACGGCCGCGGGGCCCCGTCTTTCCCCCTCGCACTGCCCTTGCGGCCGAGTTGCAGTTCTCTCTTAGTAAAGTCCCTGCAGGGCCACAAGCGAGGCGCTCGAAGTAAAGACTGGAACTGGGAAAACGATTGGGTATGAGGTTCTTCAATAACGCTTTAGGGTAAATGGCGTTTTGGGCACATTTTTGGGAAAACAGGCTTAAAACCCAATACTGCTTAAAGATGACTAAACCGCTTATTAAACGCAGACTCTCCCCTTGAGGATTGCCCGAACGAGAGTTCGAGGCAGCGAGCAAAGCTCTGGAGAGGGGTGTTTACACAGGAGAGCACGCATTCCCAACTCAGGACTCAACGCACCCGTTTCCCGCCCGTTTTCCCAAAAACAGCCCCAAAGGAAAGAGCCCTTCCGGCGCCAATGGCGCCGGAAGGGCTCTTTTATATTATATAACAGTAGGTACTTTCTCTAACGTATTTGGGAACCTACCGTTTGCCTAATCCCGCGAATTTCATGCGGTAATCAGCGTCCACGTCGCCTTTGGAGATTTTGGTGAGGCGGCCTTTGATGAGACGTTTTTTCAAAGCCGATAAATGGTCTGTGAAGAGGATGCCTTCAATGTGGTCATACTCGTGCTGGATGACGCGGGCGGTCACGTCGTCAAAGTCGTCTTCGCGCAGGGTCCAGGTCTCATCATAGTACCGGATCTTCACGTTCTCCTGGCGCCATACCTCCTCGCGTACGCCGGGTATGCTCAGGCAGCCTTCGTCAAAGCCCCACTCCTCGCCACTCTCTTCTATGATCACGGGATTGATGAACGCCCTTTTTACGCCTTTTTCCTCTTCGCCCTCTTCCATAAACGGCTTGGAGTCAATCACGAACAGCCTGATGCTTTTGCCAATCTGCGGGGCGGCCAGGCCTACGCCGTGCGCATAATACATGGTCTCAAACATATCGGCAATGAGCTTGTCCAGCTCGGGGTAATCTTTAGGTATATCCTGGGCCTTGGTGCGCAGCACCGGATCGCCGTAGGCAACTATAGGGTAGATCATAAGTATTGCTTGCTCTCTAAATAACTCTGTAAAATAATGGTGGCGCTAATTTTGTCCACGGTGGCTTTGTTGGCCCGCGCCTTTTTGCCCAAGCCCACGTCAAGCATGGTCTGGAACGCCATGCGCGACGTAAAGCGCTCGTCATGGGTGGTTACCTTTAAACCCGGAAACAGCTTCTGAAGTTTCCGGACGAAGCCCACCACGTGCTGGGTGTTGTTGGTGTCTGAACTGTCCAGGTGCTTGGGCATGCCTATCACCACCTCGTCTACCTGCTCTTTCTGGAAATACTGGGTCAGGAACGCCAGCACATCCTGGGCGTGCACCGTGTCCAGCGCCGAGGCGATGAGTTGCAGCGGGTCTGTCACTGCCAGCCCTACTCGTTTCACTCCGTAATCTATGGCCAGTATTCGCCCCATGGTTATTCGTTTTGACGCTGTTTTCCAAAAAACACCCTTGAAACAGCGCTGGCTCCTGGGCAGATGAAAGCACCTGCGGGTAATGCCCTGGCAAAGGTAGCTATTATTCTGAATTCATGCCCGCCGCCGCCGTCAACCCCTCTTTTATGCCATCACTCTTTTGCGTACCTTGGTGGGTGAAACGAACCTTTCCAACATGTCCCTGACCTCTTCCGGCCGGTCTCTGCGGCTTTCTTTTCTGGCGCTCTTTCTTTGGAGCCTTTCCCTACCCGTATTTGCCCAAGCCGATCTCCAGAAACTGGACGCCTATTACCAGAAGGCCCTTAAAGACTGGAACGTGCCCGGTATGGCCATTGCCATTGTCAAGAATGACTCCGTGGTGTTTGCCAAAGGCTACGGCGTGCGCGACCAGCAGAAAGGCGGGGCGGTAGATGCCAACACCCTCTTCGGGATTGCCTCCAATTCCAAGGCCTATACTGCCGCGGCGCTGGGCATGCTCGTTGACGAAGGCAAACTGAGCTGGGACGACAAAGTCATTAAATACCTGCCCTACCTGCAACTCTATGACCCCTACGTCACTCAGAACCTGAACATACGTGATCTCTTGAGTCACCGCGTGGGCCTGCAAACCTTCTCCGGAGACCTGCTCTGGTACAACACCACTTATAGCCGCAAAGAGATTCTGCAACGTGCCAAATATCTGCAGCCTTCCTATCCGTTCAGGGGCGGGTATGGCTATTCCAACCTCATGTTCATCGCCGCCGGCGAAGTGCTAGAGGCCGTTTCTGGCAAAACCTGGGAGCAGTTCATTCAGGAACGCTTCTTTAAGCCGCTGGGCATGACCCGGTCTTATATCTCGGTTAACCAACTCAAAGGCGTAGACAACGTAGCCGCGCCGCATGCCAACCCTACCCAGGAAGGCGGCAAACCGGTGCCCACCGTGCTTACCGCTTGGGACAGCTGGAACCCGGCCGCCGGTATCTTCACCAGTGTGACCCAGGATGCCCAGTGGCTGAAACTGCAATTGAACCGGGGTACTTACAAAGGCCAACGCCTGTTCTCTGAGGCCGTGAGCCACACCATGTGGACCATGCACAATCCCACCCCGGTCTCACAGCAGGCCGAAGCCATTAACCCTTCCACCCATTTTAGTGGAGCTGGTCTGGGCTGGATGCTCAATGACTACCAGGGCCGCAAAATAGTGTCGCACAGCGGGGGCCACGAAGGCATGAACAGCCGCACCCTGCTGGTACCCGAAGAAAAGCTAGGGATTGTGATTCTGACCAATAGCATGAGCAGCATCACGGCCCCACTCGCCAATTACACCGTTGACCAGTTCCTGGGTATAACCAATGGCCGTGACTGGAGCCAGTTCAGCCTGGATTTAGCCGCTAAAAATCGCCAAGCTCAGAAAGCCACTGAAGCCAAAAAGCCCAAAGTAAAGCTGCCCAAAGCCAAATTGACGCGTGACTTAGGCGCCTATGCCGGCACCTATGCCAGCCCACTGTACGGCAACGCCACGGTGACCCTGCAGAACGGCAAACTGGTCTTAGCCTTGGCGGCGGCCCCGGCGTTGGGCGGAGAGCTCAGCCTGTGGCAACCAGATATCTTTGACCTTGCCTGGAAAAACAACTTCGCGCTGCTTACCCCCACTAGAGCGCGCTTCTTACCGGGTCCAGACGGCACCATCCAGGAACTACGTCTGGACGCCAACAACCCAGATTTCCATTTCTCAGAACTGGAGTTCACGCGGGTAAAGCCATAGCAGAAGCTTGCGCTGGGCCCACCAGGCATAGAGGACCTTGGTTACTTGGCGGGGTTTCGTTTTAGGCCCGTTTTTAGAAAAACAGATTAAAATCGAGGAGCGGTGTAATTTTTCGCGCCGTGCCACGACTTATGCAGCGCCCCCCTGGCAAACCAGCACCTACTGGCGCTTTCCATTATTTTATTGCCTCAAGGAACCTTTCACAGCCAGGAATTGTGCAAGAGGCTCCTAGGTTAAATCCTTAATTTTCAAGCTGAAACTAACACCAACAACTTTTAAGCATGTCAAAGAAGACTACCCTGGCCATTTTGCTGGCCGCCGCCATGTTGACCCAGGCACAGGCGCAAACCCAGAAAAAGGCGGTTCCGGCCAAAAAGCCCGCTACTGCCGCCACTGCCTCCCAAAAGGGCACCCGTAAACTGGAGACCGTGACCCGCAAGAGCGGCGAACTGCTCATCCCGTATGAGAAATACCAGTTACCCAATGGCTTGACCGTGGTGGTGCACGAGGATCACTCAGACCCTATTGTACACGTAGACGTGACCTACCACGTGGGTTCAGCCCGCGAGGAAGTAGGCAAGTCTGGCTTCGCGCACTTCTTTGAGCACATGATGTTCCAGGGCTCAGACAACGTGGCGGATGAGGAGCACTTCAAGATTGTCTCTGAAGCCGGCGGAACCCTGAACGGATCTACCAACCGTGACCGCACCAACTACTATGAAACCGTTCCCAGCAATCAGTTAGAGACAGCCGTATGGCTGGAGGCTGACCGCATGGGCTTTTTGTTAGACGCCGTTACCCAGAAGAAATTTGAGGTACAGCGCGAGACCGTGAAAAACGAGCGGGGCCAGAACTATGACAACCGTCCATATGGCCTAACCTATGAGAAAACCTCGGCCGCCCTTTACCCTTATGGTCACCCTTACTCCTGGACCACCATTGGGTACATTGAAGACCTGAACCGCGTAGACGTAAACGACCTTAAGAACTTCTTCCTGCGCTGGTACGGTCCTAACAACGCTACTTTGACTGTTGGTGGTGACGTAACCCCAGAGCAAGTAGTGAAGTTGGCGGAGAAATACTTCGGCTCCATTCCGCGTGGCCCAGAGGTGCAGAACATGAAACTGGCGGCCCCGGTATTAACCCAAGACCGTTACATCTCCTATGAGGACAACATCCGCTTCCCTATGGTGCAGATGACCTTACCTACCGTACCGGCTAACCACCCAGATGAACCGGCGTTAGACGTTCTTTCAGAAATTATTGGCGGCGGCAGAACCTCCATCATTTACCAGAACATGGTAAAGACGCAGAAAGCCAACCAGGCCGGTTCTTACCATTCCACTTCTGAGCTGGCCGGTGAATTCACGCTTTCTGCGCGCGTATTACCTAACCAAAGCTTAGCCGATGCCGAGAAACAATTGCGCGATGCCGTTGCTGAGTTTGAGAAAAGAGGCGTGACCGATGAGGACATTGCCCGTTTCAAGGCCTCTTATGAGTCTAGCGTCATCAACAGAATGTCCAGCGTGCAGGGCAAAACCTCTACCCTGGCCGCCAACCAGTTCATGACCGGTAACCCTAACCACCTGGCCAAAGAACTGCAGGCCGTGAAAGCCGTGACCAAAGCAGATGTGCAGCGGGTGTACAACCAGTACCTTAAAGGCAAGAAAGCGGTTATCCTGAGCGTGGTGCCTAAAGGCAAGCCTGAAATGGTGGCCAAAGCCGATAACTTCAAAGTAAACCCGGCCGGCTACAAAGCCCCCGCTGACCAGTACTCTGGCCTGAAATACGCCAAAGCCAAAGATTCTTTTGACCGCAGCAAACGTCCGGGTGCCGGCGCGGTTCCTACCATTGCCGTACCACCGTTCTGGAAAGAAAGCCTGGCCAACGGTATTAAAGTAATTGGTACCAAAAATGACGAGGTGCCTACCGTTACCTTGCTGTTCACCTTACAAGGTGGCCACAAACTGGAGGCCCACGACCCAACCAAAGCAGGTCTGGCTTCTTTGACGGCCTCTATGCTGAATGAGTCTTCGCAGAAATACACCGCTGAGCAGATCAGCACTGAACTGGAGAAACTTGGTTCTTCCATTGGGTTTGGCAGCGGTTCTGAGAGCATGACCATTTCTGTGCAGTCACAAGTGAAAAACCTGGACGCCACCCTGGCCTTGCTGGAAGAGCGTATGCTACGGCCTAAGTTTGACCAGGCTGAGTTTGACCGCCTGAAAAAGCAAAGAATTGAAGCCATCAAGAACCAGAGCACCCAGGCCACTACGGTAGCAGACAACGTGTACAACAAAATGCTGTATGGCGAAGGCAACATCCGGGCCATTCCGGTGGCTGGTACCGTGCAAACCGTGGAAAGCATATCGCTGGATGACGTGAAGAAGTTCTACCAGAACTACTTCTCGCCTAGCGTGGCTAACCTGGTGATTGTGGGAGACGTGGAGCAGAAGCAGATCATGCCTAAATTGGCTTTCCTGAACAAGTGGGCTCCTAAACCGGTGACCATGCCTTCAGACTTCAAAACCGCCGGCATAGACAAGACCAAGATCTTCATTGTAGACAAAGAGAAAGCCGCCCAGTCTGAGATCAGAATAGGGTACATGGCCTTACCGTATGACGCCACCGGCGAGTACTACAAAGCCAGCTTGATGAACTACGTGCTGGGCGGGGCTTTCAACAGCCGCATTAACCTGAACCTGCGCGAAGATAAAGGCTACACCTACGGCGCCCGCTCCGGTTTCTCCGGTACCGAGGAAGCTGGTCCGTTCACGGCTTCTGCCGGGGTTCGTTCCAATGCCTCAGACGCGTCTGTGGTAGAATTCATGAAGGAGATCAAGCGTTTCCGGGATGAAGGAATCACAGATGAGGAACTGGCTTTCATGAAGAACGCCATTGGCCAGTCAGATGCCCGCCGCTATGAGACCTCTTTCCAGAAGGCAGCCTTCCTGAACAACATCTTGCGCTATAACCTCACGCCAGACTACGTGACCAAGCAAAATGAGATCCTGCAGAACATCACCAAAGAGGAGATCAACGCGCTGGCCAAAAAGTACCTGCCGGTAGATAACATGAGCATCATGCTGGTAGGCGACAAAGCCGCTATCAAACCAGGCCTGGAGAAACTTGGCTACGAGGTAGTAGAAATGGACGCAGAAGGTAGTGTGATCATGGCCAAGGCCGATGCTCCCGCAGCAACCCCAGAGGTGAAAAAAGAAGAGCCTAAGAAAGGCCGCAAAGCCAAAGTACAAGGCAAGATCCTTTAGTTTTAATCTAGTCGCCGGCTAACCGCCGGCAAGGAATACGTTTTAAAGGCGTTTTCGGGAAAACACCCCGGAAACGCCTTTTTTTTGCGATCTTACCTTGTGTTAATTATTGAGAATAAGCGGGTTACCTCTGCGCGTGGGTGGCATTAAAGAGAAATGGAGGACAACGCCATGAAAAGACTCCTTTCCTTCTGCAGCGCTATCTTTTTGTTCCTGGGGTTTCAGGCCTGTTCCTCAGAGCCTGCCGTCCAGTTTAAGAACCCACAGCCCCTCACGTCCCCAGAATTAACTGGGTTCCCGAAGGCAGTACAAGGCGAATACCACAACCCTCAGGATAGTGCCACGCTGCTGATCACTGCCACCACCGTCATCAGAAAGGTAAGGCTTCCGGTTCCGGTTTCTCTGCAGGAGTTGGAGAAAGACTCAGTGGCTTACCGATTAGAAAATAATACGTTTTACTCTCCAGATTCACCGGACGGGTTACCTGTTCTGCGCAGCACCCCTGATTCTATCTTTCTGCTGGCCACCTTGGCAGACACGCTCTTTGTGCAGGATGCCACGCACCGGCTTCGTAAGTGGAAAGGAGCTTATTTCCTGAACCAGCAACTGGCCCCTAACCGCTGGAAAGTTTTCTGCCTGAAACCTACCGGCCGGAAGGAAATCCAGTTGATGTATCTGAATGATTCTACAGACCTGGCCAAGCTGCAGGAACTTCTCCCGGTTCGCCGGCAGGAAAAGGAAATCTACCTGGCCAATCCCTCCCAAAAATCGCTTAGAAAGTTCCTGCGCCAGGGCGGCTTCCGGGACCGGGAAACGTTTACCAAGGTACCCTAAAGTAATCGGCAATAAGAAAGGACCCAATTTCTTGCTTGTGTTGAATGGCTAAAATTTACATCAATTCCGTTTTAGGCCCGTTTTTCTAAAAACAGGCCTAAAACAGCTTTACCAAAAGGCTAACTCAAAAGCTTTTCCTTACCTGCACTCCGCCATAGAAATTCCGCCCTGGAGCTGCCTGGAAGTACCGTCCGCCAAAGCCGTTCAGGTCATTGCCTAGGCTATAGTCTTCATCGGTAGCGTTGTCTATACCGCCGTATAGGTCCAGGTGCCAGGTGTCATGGAAGGTGCGCCTGAACCCGATGCGGGAACCTAGGATAAAGTAGTTTGGGGCATACACGGTGTTGGCGTCGTTGAGGGGAGTTTCTGCAGTGTAATTGGCGGTGGCGTTGAGGTAAAGGCCCAGCTTGCTTTCTACGTCTAGGCCGGCCACGGCTACGTGCGGGGCGGTGCCGGTGAGACGGTTACCCGAGAAGTCATTTTCGTTCTGGCGGTAGTCAAGAAACCGGAAGCGGTTATAGGTGTAGGTGCCCCATACTTTCACTAAGGGTAACGCTCCCTCTGGGTTCTGTACCAGGGCGTATCCCAGCGCTACCTCTACCCCCTGCTGCCGCGTGGCACCGGCATTGGCAAAAACCACTACCCCCGATGCCGTAGTGCGGCTTACAATAGTTTCTTTCAACTTAAAATGGAACCCTACCACATCAAAGGTAAAGCGTTGGTTCAAGAGACTTCCCCGTACCCCTGCCTCATAGTTCAAGCCGCGCTCTGGTTGCAAAGCAGTATTCAGGCTACCGTCAGAGGGCCGCACCTCGGCCTCAGTGGGCGGCGAGAAACCGGCACTCACGCTGGCGTGCGCAGACAAGGTAGGCGTGATTACTTTCACCAATCCTATGCGGGGCGAGAACTGGGTGTCAATGGTCCGGCGCTGCCGGTAGGCGTCTGGCCTGGTAGCGGCGTCTGAGACCCGGGTAATGTCATACCGTAGCCCGTTCAGGCTGGCGCCTAGAGTAAGTAGGAAATCTGCCGGCAAATCCAGTTCGGCCTGGCCGAAGACAAACCCTTCGTGCACGGTTACCTCATCATCATAGTTCAGCTTGCCGGGTGTGCCTTTGGCGTTCACGTACTGGCGGGCGTTCACAAACCGGCGCTGTCCTTCGGCCCCCAGGGAGAAACGGGCCGGCAGGTTGGCTAATTGGGTGCGGTTGGTAGTGCGGGTACGGGCACCGAAGCTTTGGTTCAGGTTCCGTTCATAATCGGTCACGAACGGATGGTTGAGGAAACTGAACACACCAAACACGGAGGTGGTATTGCTCCAGCGATCATTGAATTGGTACACATGCACCAGGCCCAGGTTCAGGCCTTCCACGTTAAGCGAGGCGTTCTGATCTTTGTTCAACTGCCGCGCCGCCCTTGGGTTGGCGTCAAATTGGGCTTGGGTGAGGGCGCCGGGCAATTCATAGAACAGGTCTGAGTACAAGGCATGAAAGGAAAGGATCTGCTTTGGGGAAGGGTAAAACTGCCCCGATAGCAGAAGCGTTTTCCGGTCCATGGCGCTTTGCTCGCGATAGCCATCCAGGGTCTGGCGGTCATAGCGCAACAGTAGGTTAGACTTCTCTGAGGCCAAACTGGCGGCCGCAAACCCGCGGCGCAGGCCATAAGAACCCACCAGGCCGCCGGCCATTATGCTGCTTTCCTGGGGCCGAGCCGTTTCCAGCAATACGGTGCCCCCAGTCCCGGCCCCGTACACGCTGCCCGCCGGACCTTTCAGCACTTCCACGTTACCAATGGTGCCGGCATCCAGCATGTTAAGGGGAATAGTGCCGTTGGCTTCTACCAGCGGAATCTCATTCAGGTATACTTTCACGTTACGCACGCCGTATGGTGCTCGAAGGCTGCTGCCCCTTATGGAGAGGCGGTAGCTGGCCGTGGCCCGTTCTTCCATGCGTACGCCGGGCAGGGTATTCAGCGCAGGCACCAGCGTAGTCTGCGGAAATCGTTCCAGGTCACGGGTAGTTAGAAGCCCAATGGCCCCGGCGGTTTTCTGGAGCGGACGGTTGGTTTCATAGCCGCGTACCACCACTTCTTGCAAAGCTACGGCCAACGGTTCCAGCAACACCAACAGCTCGCTTTTGCCCACGGGCGCGGCCAGCTTTTGCGCCCGGTGCGTAGTGGTGCGCTGTACTAGAATGGAGTCAAAGCGGGAAGCTAGCATAAGTTGGAAGGCCCCTGCCCCATCTGAAAGCGCCCTGGTCCCGGTTCTAGTATCTGTTACCACGGCTCCGTTTAGCGGCTGCTGCGAACGGGCATCCAGCACCCGGCCAGTCACGGTCACTTGCGCGAAGCTGGGCAGAAAAGTAAGCAGAAGCAGGAGGGTAAAAAGGTATTTCATAGGTGTGTTAGTCAAAGGAAGAAAGCCAAGCCTTTGCTTGAAGAACAATAGAGCAAGTCTGCTGCAAAGCTAGAAAAAACGAGGGTGGAGCCTTGCGGCCACTACCGCTGAAAACGGATTGAAGCCCTGATTGTTTTAGCCTTGCTACGCCATGCAGAAGACATAAAAAAAGTGTGGCTATTGCGTTGGCCAAACGCAGTCTTTTCCGCTAAAAAAGCCTGGCCAGCCAACGCCCTGGGTTACCCCAAAGAAACCTACTTCGCGTCGCTTATTTTCGTAAACCATTTATAATCAACACAAAACAAACAGAACCCATGATTCAGTTATTGCTTTCGGCGGCCGCCGAAGCTCAAGCCTTGGGGGCACCAACCAAAAGGCCATAACTTAGTATAATGGAAGCCCGGCTTTTTTCTTTGCACTAAAAGCAAAGACGGCTACCAAACCTTGTTTTACCCTTAAGAAGCGAATAACATGAAAGTAGAGATATGGTCAGATGTGGTTTGTCCCTTTTGTTATATAGGCAAACGCAGATTTGAGAAGGCGTTGGAAGGTTTCCAGGGCAAAGAAGACGTAGAGGTGGTGTGGAGAAGTTTCCAGCTTGACCCAGACCTGAAACCGGTACCGGGCCAAACTTTGCATGACTACCTGGGCAAGCGCAAAGGCACCACCACCGCCGAAGGCAAAAAAATGAACGATTACATGACCGGGGTGGCCAAGGAAGTAGGCCTGACTTATGACCTGGACCATGCCATCATTAACAACACCTTTCAGGCCCACCGGCTGCTGCACCACGCCAAAAAACACGGGCTTCAGGATGCCATGAAAGAAAGGCTGTTTGCGGCCTATTACACCCAGGGCAAAGACGTGGGCGACCTTGACACGCTGGTGCAACTAGGCGAAGAAGTAGGCCTGGACGGGGCCGGCATACGCGAGGCGCTGCAATCTGAGGCCTATGCCCAGGAGGTACGCCAAGACATGCAGGAGGCTCAGCAAATTGGCGTACAAGGCGTGCCGTTCTTTGTGTTCAACAGTAAGTACGCGGTTTCTGGGGCCCAACCTTCAGAGCTGTTCCAGGAGGTGCTGGAGAAAGTGTCTGCTGAAGAGAAAGCCGGCGCTTAACCTGCATAACTATTTTTTATTTCCGTTTTGGGCCAGTTTTCCTAAAAACAGGCCCAAAACGGATTTTTTGTCATTGAAAGATTCTGCCCTGGCTGGCAACTTCCATAGCAGGGTTCTTCCGGCAGACGCTTATCTTGCGGGTTCTGGCCCTGGCTTCACTTCCAAAGGCCGGTTACAGAGTTCCCGCAGATATGACCTTAGGCACCACCGTAGCAGCAGAACGAAAACGGAGAGGAATCTCCCAGGAGGAATTAGCCGATCTGGCCCAGGTAAGCCTGCGCACCATCCAGCGGATTGAACGGGAGGAAAGCGTGCCCCGTGGGTTTACCCTCAAGGCCATCGCGCAGGCCTTGGGTCAGTCTGTAGAGGACTTTTCAGCGCTTCCAGCTGCCTCAGAAAACTCTCAGATATCGGTTCCTGCGCCTGCCCAGACTCCTTCTCCACCCAGTTCCTCTTTGCCGGCTAGCGCCTATCTGCAACAGTTGAACCTATCGGCTTTCTCTTTTCTGTTGTTCCCGTACCTAGGGTTTCTGGTGCCACTTTGGCTCCGCAAAAAACAGAAGGCGGCCCAGGTAGATCACCCGGCCGGGGCCCGCATCATCAATTTCCAACTCATGTGGTGCATAGGCCTGCACCTGACCTTGCTGGGGGCGTTGCTGGTGCAGTTGGCGGCGGCGCATTACTTCAGGCTCCGGTTTCCTTTCTTGGTGGTGGGCTGCTTTTTTATGCTGTATCTGGTCAATATTTTCACCTTGGTGCGGGCATCTCTACAGCTCCGGCGGAGCAACACCCAGGTATATCAGAAATGGGGCAATCTTTTCCTTCACTAATGTTTCCCACTCATTATGAATCGGTTATCACAAAGACATAACACCGTTATGCCGTCTCTGGCATAGAAATGACGGCTGAATGGCGTAAGAACGGCGGGGCGCACCGGTGTTTTCTTCCCTAGCATTGTGAACTCAAAAAACACACTGCTATGAAACTTTTAAAACGCATTCTTCTCTCTTTTCTGTTACTACTGGTAGTAAGCGCTGCGGGCGGGTACGCCTATTTCAAAAACAAATTTGAGGCGGCGCCCAGCCAGTTGCGGTTGGCCTCTCAACCCCTTACTGTTCCCTTTCTCTGGAAAAGTAATGGCTCAGAGCTGCACGCGTTCCAATTAGTTCCGGTCACGCTCAAGGGCTGCCCCAAAACCTTTTACCTGCAGTTTGACACCGGCTCGCCCTATACCATTTTCTACCAGGCCAAGCTGGAGAGCATCCAAAAGAAGTACGGCCACGCCACCGTTCCCCGCCTGGGCAACGGGCAGGTCTTAAAGGACTTCTCTTTCCAGGTAGGGTCCCTGCCGGTAACGGCTTCTCAGGTACCTGTAAAGGCAATAGGCGATGGGGTGATCAACTGGACAGATAATACCGGCATAGAGGTCATTGGCACTTTAGGTACTGATTTCATTCAGGACAAGGTGCTGGTGCTGGACTATAAAAAGAACCTGTTCTCTGTGTATGACCAACTCCCGACCAACCTGGCCCAAGGTACCCAACTCCTGGACTTCCAGTTCAACAGCCGCCGCATCCTGCTCCCTGGCCAGATCAACGGCGAAGAAACGGCGCTCATGTTTGATTCCGGTTCCAGCGCCTATGAACTTCTCACAGATAAAAGCACCTGGCAGGAAATGCAGCACCCAAACAGCCAGGTTGACACCGCCCATGTGAACTCCTGGGGGAAAACACTCACAGCCTACACCACTATCACCACCGCAGAAGCCCGGTTCGGGCAGGTGCGGCTACCCCTCCGCAAAGCCACCTACCTGGAAGGCATGCCCCTGGTGAACCGACTGCTCACGACCTTCTCCGGTTTAGGCGGTATGACCGGCAACAAGCTTTTTCTGGGCCACACCCTTGTGCTGGATACCAAACACCAGAAGTTTGCGGTGCTGCCTTAGGCCTTGCTGGTAAATGCCCGCTGCCCTGCCCTGCCTACCTGGTGAGCGTCTTGCTGTTTTAGGCCTGTTTTTCGAAAAACAGGCCTAAAACAGCAGAGGAATTTTATCTTTGCTTACCACCATTCCTGGTACCGGGTGGCTTTTCACACACGTATGGCACAACCTATAAAACCTGTCTTTCTGGCCCTCCTTTTCATTTGCCTGTGGGCACCCGCGTATTCCCAGAAAAATGGAGTAGAAGAAGCTCAGCCCGCTGGCGGCGTGAGCACCCTGGCGCTGGAATAATTCAAAATACGGTTCACCCGGGAGCAGAAAAAACTGGTGCAAGAAAAAGACCTGGAGTTTCTGTATTCTATTGCGGCCGATGGCACCCCCAAACTGGAGAAGATAGAAGGCATTACAGACCCTACCATTTTGGATAGCCTCACCCGGGTATCAGGCCGGCTGCCTGCCTTCAAGCCTAGAAAAGTCAACGGCGTAGCTGAAAGCGGCCTTTACATGATGACCATCCGGTTTCCTTCTCCTTTGGCGGTAGGCCTGCCCGGGGTTCAGGAGTACACCCAAACGGCTTATGAAGACTTTGATCACATTCACCGGTCTGGCCAGCGGTATGATATTATCTTTGGGTTGGTGGGCAATTCCTTTTTAGGGAAGGCCGGTAACCACCTAGGCTTGGGTGGCGGCATGAAGATGGAAATACTGTACGCTGGCAAAAAAGGGGTGGGCGGAGGCATGCTCATGAGCTTCTATGGCAACGGGCTAAAACAAGACTTCCCAATTGCCTCTGACCGTAAGCAAAATGCCGCCCCGCCTACCCTACTAATGGGGCTGGCGGCAAACAAGATGCTGGTCAAAAAGGAAAGACGTGAGTTCCTGGTGCAGTTGGAGCTTAATTATGTGATTCAAAACATTACGGCCAGGGAAAACGAGCAAGATGAGGACTGGACGCAGTTTTACGGGTTCAGCCCGGGCCTGGTGGCGCATTACGCCTTACAACTAGGCCAACCCAAAGCCTATTATTACTACGGCACTCCTTCCCTTTACCACCACTACCTTAACTTTCATGTGGCCCTGCGGCCAATGTTCATGAACCACCGAAATGCGTCTGGCACCATGGTCGAAGCAGGCGTTTCTTACCGCTTGGGCGTACATCTGGTAGACGAGTACCGGTTAAAATAATTCTCCACGAATCCCTATACAACTAAAAACGCCACTGCCCTTCCTGAAAACGAAGGGCAGTGGCGTTTAAGAGAACCGGTGTTTAGAAAGGCGGGCTTCTATTTCAAAGCCAGCGTCCCCCCTACCGTCTTCTTGCTTTTCTTGGATTGGGCATCGGGTTGGCCGCCACCAATGCTAATCTGCACGGTCCCGGGCACATGCTTGGTGGTACCGTCGTTGGCAATGAGGGCCAGGTCCTGCGGACGAAGCTCAAAGTCCACTACCTTGCTTTCGCCGCGCTTCAGGGTGATGCGTTCAAAGCCTTTCAGGGCCCGTACCGGCGTTCTAAAGCCGTCTTGTTGGCGCGTTACGTACAGCTGCACCACTTCCTCACCGTCCAGTTTACCGGTATTGGTCACGCGCACGCTTACCCGCACCTTGCTGTTGGGCTTGGCCTGGTTAGGGATATCCAGTTTGTCATAGGCAAAGGTGGTGTAGCTAAGGCCGTGCCCAAAGCCGTACAGCGGCTGCCCTTTGAAGTAGCGGTAGGTGCGGTTCTCCATGGAGTAATCCCCGAAGCCTGGCAGGTCCTTATCACTTTTGTAAAAGGTGATGGGCAGGCGACCGGCAGGGTTGTAGTCGCCAAATAAAACATCAGCAATGGCGGTGCCCGCCGATTGGCCAGCATACCAGGCGTTCACAATGGCCGGCACGTTCTCGGACTCCCACGGAATGGCAATGGCGCTGCCGGTCATCATCACAAACACCACCGGTTTACCAGTGCCTTTGAGTACTTTCATCACCTCGGTCTGCACCTGGGGCAGCAAGATAGAGGTACGGTCGCCGCCGTTGAAACCGGGTTCGTTCACCTTCATTTCCTCGCCTTCCAGCTGCGGCGAAATACCACCCACAAAGATGATGGCGTCAGCGTCTTTCACGCGGTTAGCCAAGGCTTTGAAATCTGTTTTGGCGAAGTTACCGGCTCTCAGGTTCACAGACGCCTTACCCTCAGCCTGCACATATTCCAGCACGATGCGGTATTTCTGGCCTTGTTTTGTGTTCAACTTGAAGTTGCGCGCGCCCCAGCGGTTGCGTTCCCAGGCATTCAGTTGTTCCTTTCCATCCACGGAGATCCGGTAGCCGTCATCACCTTCCACTTCCAGCATAATGGAGCCGGTGGTGGCAGCGGTAAAATCTGTGGTGTAGCGCGCCGAGAAATTGTAGGCTTTCATGTTGCCCACTACGGTTTCGCCTTCCTGCCAGAAATGGTTAATCTCAGGTTCCTGCCGAACGGTTACCGGCTCGCCTTTCAGTTCTTTGTTGTTGAAGTACTCGGCCTTCACGCCGGGCTTGCCGTCAAAGCTCAATTGCGGCGCAATGTTGGTGTAGACCAGCAGGGTGTCTTTTGTGAAGGTAGAGGCGCGCTCATACACCACCTGGGTACCGGGCCCCACTTTGTCTTTGATACCCTGCAGAGCAGTCACAATGGCCGAGGGCGTACCGTTGTAGTTGCCCAGCACGGCAATGGGGTTATCGGCGTTGGGGCCTACCACGGCAATCTTCTTCAGGTTCTTTTTGAGAGGCAGCGTGTTCTTGTCATTCTTGAGCAGCACCATAGACTGGCGGGCCATCTTGAGCGAGTGGGCCTTATGCGGCGCGCTCTCCAGCACATCGGTCTTGGTTTGGGCGTATTTCACCATGGCCACGGGGTCAAACATGCCCAGCTTAAACCTGATGGTGAACAACCGCTTCACCGACACGTCAATCATGCGCTCGGTGATCTTGCCGTCTTTCACGGCCTGCACCAGGGCTTTGTAGGCGTCGGTGCCGCAGTCAATATCGGTGCCGTGCATGACAGCATCGGCAGAGGCCGAGGCGGCGTCTGGGTGGGTCTTGTGGTTCTTGAAAAAGTCGTCAATGGCCCAGCAGTCGGAGGTCACGTAGCCGGTGAACTGCCACTGGTTGCGCAGGATGTCATTCATGAGTTCATCGCTTCCGCAGCAGGGCTGGCCCTTGTAGGCGTTGTAAGCGCACATTACACCCGCCACTTTGGCGTTCACTACCAGTTCCTCAAAAGCGGGCAGGTAGGTATCCCAGAGGTCATAAGGTGTGGCGGTGGCATTGAATACGTGCCGCTCGGGCTCAGGGCCGGAGTGCACGGCGTAGTGCTTGGCGCAGGCCGCCGCTTTCAGGTACTTGGGATCATCACCTTGCAGACCACGCACAAACGCCCGGCCCAGCATGGCGGTCAGGAACGGATCCTCGCCGTAAGTTTCCTGACCCCGGCCCCAGCGCGGGTCTCTGAAGATATTGATGTTGGGGGTCCAGTAGGTCAAGCCCACGTAGCGCTGTCCCCTTTTCCCGTCGGCAATGGCTTTGTTGTAGATGGCCCTTCCTTCCAGGGCAGAGAAATCTGCCATCTGTTGCAAAGAAGTGGTGTCAAAAGTGGCAGCCATGCCAATGGCCTGCGGGTACACGGTGACCTTATAAGGGGTACGGGCCACGCCGTGTAGCACCTCGTTCCACCAGTCATAGCTGGGAATGCCCAATCGGTCAATGGCCGGGGCGGCGTTCAGCATCTGGGCCACTTTCTCTTCCAGGGTGAGCCGTGACACCAGATCATTCACGCGAGCCTCTATAGTGAGCGACGGATCTTGAAACGGGTAGGCGTATTTCTCTTCTTTGATTACCGTAAACGCGGCTATGCCAACGATGGCACAAAAGGTGAAAAAGAGGTAGATTTTTTTCATACGTCGGGAAAGTTGGTGCTTGGGTCTCTAAAAGTGGGCATAAACTATTACTTCTCAAAGAAGTGGCCCCAGAGATTCCATTGAAACAATTATTCTACAGCCAATGGCAGCATTTGCGCCGGGTAGCGTTTTGGGCCTATTTTTCTGAAAACAGGCCCAAAACGCTACCCGGCTTTCCCTTACTCTCGGTTGTTTATGTACAGGATTGCGTCTCTTTTCAGGAATAATGATAAATCTCCTTGACAATCTGGCTATTATCCCTTAAATCTGCTCAATCTAATATTGTGATATCACCTTAACCTTATTCCCTTGAAAGTAGCTGTACTAAAAGAAACCAAAGTCCCGGAGCGGCGGGTGGCGCTGACACCGGATGTGGTAAAGACTCTCACCAAGGCTGGCTTTAAATGCGGCATTGAAACCGGGGCCGGCGAGGCCACTGGGTTTTATGATGCTGCCTATGAGCAGGCCGGCGGCATTATCTTCCTGGACAAAGCCGCTATGTTAGCTGACGCCGATGTGCTGCTGAAGGTGAACGCCCCTACCCTGGAAGAAGTCATGCAGCTGCGCGAGGGCAGTGCGGTTATCTCTTTTCTGTACGCTTACACCGTGCCCGAACTGGTTGACGCGCTGGTGCAACGCAACATCTCCGCGTTCGCCATGGATGCCGTGCCGCGTATTTCCAGAGCCCAGAAAATGGACGCGCTTAGCTCTCAGGCTAACCTGGCGGGTTATAAATCTGTGCTTTTGGGTGCCAATGCCCTGGGCAAGATCTTCCCGCTCATGATGACCGCCGCCGGCACCATTACGCCTGCCCGGGTTCTCATTTTCGGGGCTGGGGTTGCCGGGTTGCAGGCCGTGGCCACCGCCAAACGCCTGGGCGCCGTGGTAGAGGTCACCGATGTGCGCCCGGAGACCAAGGAACAAGTAGAATCTCTGGGCGGCAGGTTTCTGGAGGTGCAGGCTGAAGGTGTACAAACCGAAGGCGGTTACGCCAAGGAAGTCTCTGCCGAATACCTGCAGAAACAGAAAGAACTTATCTCAAAACATATTGCCGAGGCCGATATTGTTATTACCACTGCCTTGGTGATTGGCAAGAAAGCTCCGCTCTTGGTCACTGAGGAAATGGTGGAAAGCATGCGCCCGGGGTCGGTGATTGTGGACATGGCCGTGGAATCTGGCGGCAACTGCGCCCTGAGTGAGTTCAACCAGACGGTTGTCAAGCACGGGGTCACCATCATCGGGGAAGCCAACCTGCCCGCCATGGTCTCTGTGAACGCCAGCGAACTCTACGCCAAGAACATTAGCACGCTGCTTTTGCACCTGGCAGACAAAGACGGCTTTAAGTGGGAACTGGAGGAAGAGGTAACCAAGGGTTCCCTCATCACGCACCAAGGCGCGCTGGTGCACCAGTTTACGCGGGATATTCTGGCCAAGACGGTGTAATACTGTAGGGGCAATCCCTTGTGGTTGCCCTTTGCGTTTAGCCACCGTTTAGGGCAACCACAAGGGATTGCCCCTACTTCAGGAAAGCTTGTCTGGTAAGTGTGCATCATCCCCCTACCCCCTTCAAAGGGGGACGAGGTAGAAGGCAGAAGTATTCACAAGAGGCCTTCCTGAACAATCAACAATTAACAACTAACAATCAATAACCAACCATAAAACTATGAGCGCAGAAGCTTTGATTGTCCTCCTCTACGTGCTGGTATTGGCCAGCTTTGTGGGGTTTGAGCTGATTTCTAAGGTGCCGCCTACGCTGCACACGCCCTTAATGTCGGGGTCTAACGCTATTTCAGGCATTACCATTGTGGGGGCCATTCTGGCGGGAGGCCACCCAGATTCCAGCGTGAGCAAATGGTTGGGGATAGCGGCGCTGTTCCTGGCTACGCTTAACGTGGTGGGCGGCTATGTGGTCACGGACCGCATGCTGAGAATGTTTAAGAAAAAGAAATAACCCATTGGCTATGAATCTAGATCTACCTATTCAAATTGCTTACCTGGTGGCCTCGGTGCTCTTTATCATTGGCATTAAGATGCTGGGTAAAACCAGCACCGCCCGTAATGGAAACACGCTATCGGCGGTAGCCATGTTACTTGCTGTGGCGGCCACACTGCTTCACCGGGATGTGCTGAGTTACACCGAAATCTTTGTGACCATTCTGCTGGCCTCGGCGGTGGGCTGGGTGGTGGCGCAACGCGTGGAGATGACCTCCATGCCCGAAATGGTGGCCTTGTTCAACGGGTTTGGCGGGGCATCCAGCGTACTGGTGGCTGCCTCTGAGTACTGGCGCATGGCCCATGAGGCCAGCATCACCATGCCCATGGTGGTAGGTATCACGGTGGTTATCTCTATCATCATTGGGACGGTCACGTTCACAGGTTCTATGGTAGCGTTTGGCAAGCTCAAGGGTCTGATCAATGGGCGGGCAATTACGTTTACAGGTCAGCACGCGCTCAATGCGTTTTTGTTTCTGGCCTCATTGGCGTTTAGCGTGCTGGTGGTCATAGACCCCAACACCGAGGTTTGGATGATGGCCGTGATGGCCCTGGCCTTGCTGCTGGGCGTGCTTACGGTCATCCCCATCGGGGGGGCCGATATGCCAGTGGTGATCTCGCTGCTCAACTCGTACTCCGGGATTGCGGCCTGCGCCACGGGATTTGTGTTGAACAACCAAGTACTCATCATTACCGGCGCGCTGGTAGGTGCCTCTGGTATCATTCTTACCCAGATCATGTGCAAGGCCATGAACCGGTCGCTGGTGAACGTGCTGCTGGGCGGCTTCGGGCAGACGGCAGGTAAGTCTACCTCTGCCGGCGGCGAAGACATTGTGGTGAAAGAAGTGGGCGTGGAAGAGACCGCTATGCTGTTTGACTCTGCCAGCAGCGTGATTATTGTGCCGGGCTATGGCATGGCCGTGGCGCAGGCCCAACACGTGGTACGTGAACTCACCGATCTATTGGAGAAGCGCGGCACTACCGTCAAGTTTGCCATTCACCCGGTGGCGGGCCGGATGCCGGGTCACATGAACGTGCTCTTAGCCGAAGCCAACATCCCGTATGACAAGCTCATTGAAATGGACCACATCAACGACGAGTTTGCCAACACGGATATTGCCCTTATAATTGGCGCCAACGATGTGGTGAACCCCGCAGCCCGCTCCAACCCCGGCAGCCCCATCTACGGCATGCCCATCCTCAACGCCGACAAGGCCCGCACCGTCATTGTCTGCAAACGCGGTATGGCGGCCGGCTACGCGGGTATTGAGAACGAACTTTTCGGGTACCCCAACTGCCTCATGCTCTTCGGGGATGCCAAAGCCACTATGACCAAGGTAGTGAGCGAGCTGAAGGAAATGGCCATGGCGTAAGAATTAGGAATTGAGAATTAGGAATGGGACAGGAATGGCATAAAGCTGTTTGGAGCCCGCTTTTGGCAAAAGAGCTCCAAAGCGTTGCTTTGGGGCTCTTTTGTTTTTATAACCACTCCCGCAGAGAAAATTTACTTCCCCAACATTTCACCGTCGTGCCAAGACCTTGTATCTTTCGAATGGAAAGCAATACCCTTTCCTGTACCATATACCCACGTTTCCCCTTAACCTGCGTGCAGACCCAAAGCCTTACAAAGCAGCTTTTAGCTAATTACCTGAAGTATTTCATTTTAGCCGCCTTACTGTATTTCCCCCTTTTCGGTTATTTAGAAAGATTCCCTATTCGTATCTGGGATGAAGCCCGCCAAGCTATTAATGCCTATGAAATGCATGTTAACGGTAATTACCTAGTCACGTATTTTGAAGGCCAACCTGACATGTGGAACACCAAGCCGCCCCTGCTCATTTGGTTGCAGGTAGGGTTTATGAAACTATTGGGGGTAAATGAACTGGCGGTTCGACTGCCCTCTGCCCTGTCCGCGCTGCTTACCTGCGGGTTGTTGCTACTCTTCTCTGAACGCTACCTTAAAAGCTTCTGGTTTGGGTTTATAGCAGTGCTGGTTCTCATCACTTCTACCGGGTATGTGCATTTACACGCATCCAGAACCGGAGACTATGATGCTCTGCTCACCCTGTTCACCACCAGTAGCGGTCTCTCCTTCTTCGCTTTCTGCGAATCCCGCCGCCCCAGGTTTCTATATGCTTTTTTTGCGGCCACAGCCTTGGCGGTGCTCACCAAAAGCGTGACCGGTTTACTTTTCCTGCCTGCTCTTGTGCTTTACAGTATTCTTCAGAAACAGTTTTTGCCACTGCTCACCAACAAACATTTTTACTTGGGGCTGGCGGCCTGCCTAGGAACGGTACTGACGTATTATCTGCTCCGTGAAGCCTACAACCCCGGGTTTCTGAAAGCTGTGTATGAAAATGAACTGGGTGGCAGGTTTGGGGAAGCCAAAGAAAACCACAAAGAGTACTTCTGGTTTTACTATAATAATTTTATCCATTTAAGAATGCAGGCCTGGTACTTGCTGGCACCATGTGGGTTTGCGGTGGGCCTTATGCTCAAGAATGGCAGAGTAAACCGGCTTACCCTGTTTTCCTCCTTGGTGGTGATTACGTTTTTCCTGATTATTTCTGCCGCTGAGACCAAGCTGGAATGGTATGATGTGCCCATGTACCCGTACCTGGCGCTGCTCACGGCGGTGCTTATTTACTACGTGTTTAACTTCCTGAAAACACTGGAATGGCCTAATGCTACCCTCAAATACAATGTGGCTCCGTTCGTCTTTTTGTTTGTGGTGCTAACCTTCCCTTACCAGAAAGTGCTGGACAGAACCTACCGCCCCGAAGAAACGCCTTGGGACAAAGAGTTCTACGAAATGGGGTACTATCTGCGCAATGCGTCTAAAGGCCACCACGCGGTAGACGGTAGATTTTTGGCGTATGAGGGGTACAATGCCCAGAACCAGTTTTACCTCAACATCTTAAAAGACAAAGGCACCCTGTTGGCCCTGAAGGATTGGAAAAGCCTTAACCCCGGCGAAGTAATCATTGCCACACAACCCCATATAAAAACTTATATTACAGATACTTACCAACACCAGATAGTAGAAGAAGTGGGTAATGTAGTGAGCTATAGAATACATGGAAGAAAGCAATAATACCCCAGTTGCCCTTTCTGTGGTAATTCCTATCTACAATGAGGAACAGAACCTCCCTGAGCTGTATGTCCGCTTAACCCGCACGGTGGCGGCCCTCACCCCATGGTATGAACTCATCTTTGTCAATGACGGCAGCAAAGACAATTCCCTGCTGGAGATCCTGCGGCTAAGCACCACAGATGACCATGTTTTCTTCCTTAATTTCTCACGGAATTTCGGGCATCAGATTGCTGTCACGGCAGGCCTGGATGCCAGCCGCGGCGAGGCTGTAGTTATTATTGACGGAGATTTACAGGACCCGCCTGAGCTCATTACCCAGCTCTACCAAAAGCACCAGGAGGGTTATGAGGTAGCCTATGCCAAACGCATGGAACGCAAGGGCGAGAGCACCTTCAAGAAATACACCGCCAAAGTTTTCTACCGCCTCTTAAAGAGCATTACCGCCATTGACATCCCATTGGATACTGGCGACTACAGGCTCATTGACAGAAAAGTGGTTAATTACCTCAAACTGATGCCCGAGCAGAATAAATTCCTGCGTGGCCAGATTGCCTGGCTAGGCTTTAGGCAAATACAAGTAGAGTTTAATCGTGATGGTCGCAAATATGGTAAAACTGGTTACTCCTTCTCTAAGATGGTGCATTTTGCCATGGATGGCATTACCAGCTTTTCAGACAAGCCTCTGCAGCTGGTCACTAAGCTTGGGTTCTTCATTTCACTTTTCTCCTTTGTGGTAATTCTGTACGCCATTTACTCACACTATTTCCTGCATCGTACTATTACCGGCTGGACCTCCCTCATCATTAGTTCCATGTTCATTGGTGGGGTGCAGCTTCTCTCTATTGGTATAATTGGTGAATACCTCAGCCGAATTAACAAGAACGTGCTGAACCGCCCCCTCTACATTATAGAAAACTCTAACTTAAATAAAGAGGCTAAAGTGAATGCAGATAGCGTTTGAGCCCATTACAGGCTTATCTCCTGTTTTAAGGCCATTATCCTGAAAACAGCCTTAAAACAGAACCTGGCAGTTGGCGCTTCTCATAATTTCATGCATCTTACCAGCCAATTTCAAGGTCCTTTGGCATCAGATAGCAAAACCAATAAATAGGGCCAATCCTGTAAAAAACACCCATGATTCTAGATTCCCTACAACACGCATCGCGGTATTACTCCCTGCACCCGCTGTTCCAACAGGCGTTTGCCTTTCTACAAGAAGCAGATATCCAGAACTTACACACCGGCAAAATAGAACTGGCCGGCGAAGACCTGTTTGCCATGATCTCAGACGGCCCGGGCGTGGCCAAGACCGACGCCAAAATGGAGGCCCACCAACGCTACATTGACATCCAATATGTTGTCAAAGGGGTGGACCACATGGGCTGGCAAGATCTCTCTACCTGCGGCACTTCCATTGAACCGTATTCCGCGGAGCGTGATGTTTATTTCTTTGATGTGCGGCCCACCAGTTGGTTTGACGTGCCAGCTGGCTTTTTTACTATCTTCTTCCCCAATGATGTGCACGCACCTCTGGCTACTGAGGAAGTGGTGCGAAAGGTGGTGTTGAAGATTGCGGTGAAAAAGTAAAAGGCGATTAAATTCTTAGCTTGCAACCCATACCAAAATCAGTACCCAAACTCTATGAAATCAAAACTGGCAGCGTATCTCTTGTGGTTCTTTCTGGGCTGGTTGTCCCTGCACCGGTTCTACTTGGGCAAGGTGGGCTCTGGCCTTCTATATCTGTTTACGGGACAGTTGCTGGGCATTGGCTGGCTGGTAGACGCGTTTCTGTTGAGTGGCATGGTAGACAACTACAACAACAAATTAGAAATACAGGATCTGCGCCGCGAGGTACGTAGCCAGCAGCACCGCCGGTAACAGAATATTTTCCCAGCAGGTACAATTCCCGTTTTAAGCCTGTTTTTCGAAAAAGAGCCCGGAAACGCTTGTTCCCGGGCTCTTCTGTTTTTTCGCTAACCAGATCCTACTGCACCAGCAACCGCTGCTTTAACTTCCCGTTAGGCGAGGTCAGTTCTACAATGTACAGGCCGGCGGGCATGCCGTTGGTAGTGATGAGCGCCTCCAACTGCCCGTCTACCTGGTAGGGGACCTGAGTGAGCACGCGCATGGAGAAGTAATCAAACACCCGCAGCACCGCTTCGCCTTTGCCCAGGTTATTGGCCCTCACCGTAAAATTGACGGAGGCCGGGTTGGGGTACAACAACACAAAAGGTTTGCTGTCTGGCTCCAGCTGCCGGCTGCTCTGGCGCACGTCTTGTGCTGGAGTCTTTGCCAGGGAGTCTGCTGCTACCTTAGCCATGGCCTGTTCGGGTTCTTCCTGCGCGGGTACTTCCACTGGGGTATAGGTGAAGGTTTTTGTCCGGAAACCGTTGCTGACGTATTTGGTGGGGTAGCCCAGCTCATTGTATTCATAGACCCGGTCTTCCATAATGCGGCCCCGGTATCTTTTGCGGGTCATGTTGGTAAGGCCGCCGTTTTCCAGGTCAAACTGGTACCAGCGTTCCACAAACATGTTCTGGATAGGGTTGGGTTTGTTGTCATGGTAGTACTCATACACAATAGGCTCCTCCAAGACTTTGTAATTGCTGGCCAGAATGGTGGCTTTGTTAATGTTGTTGCTCTTGTCAAGGATGTAGTGAATCTCAGAGTACTTTTCCAGGGCGCTCATTTTCCCGGTAGGCAGCGGTGTGCTTTTGTTCAGCAGGAAGTGTACCTGCTTGCCTTTCCCGCTCGGGTTTTCCGTTTCGGTGAGCAGCGTTTCCTCGCACAGCACCCACTGGCCTTTGTAGATCACTTCCTGCGTGATTCTCGCCAGCGTGCCTTTCTGGTCATAGAAGCAAAGGTACTTACTGATTTTCCCTATTTTAGAAAGCAGCTTGCCATTGGCATCATAGGCATACACCATTTTATCGGAAGACTTCAGTTGGCCACCGTTTCTGTATTCGCCCAAGTGGGTAAGCAACCGGCCCTTCTGGTCATAGGTAAAGGTATGGTCATACTGAATTTTATTGAACGTGTCTCTAATGTGCGTAAGACGCTGCACCACGTTGGTTTCGCCTGCGGGAACGGGTCCAGTCTGCCAACCCATGCACAGCGCCATCAGCAGCACGGCACAGAACATTCTTAATATTTCTTTCATGTGATTCAATGGGAGAGATAGAATTTGTCTGGTTTTGAAGGATGAAATAGGCTATAAGTTTTTTTTCTGGCATACAGGCATTACCTGTGGTTTCTAAGCGCAAAGGAAGATGTAACCCCAAGCTACAATAATTTTGAGGGGAAAGCTAGCCTGCTCCTCCCGTCACCGGAAAACTCCCTGCCCACCCTGAAATACATCTTTATTACCTGTCATGCGGTCAAAATAAACCAGCACAAAATCAATGCAGTCTGTTACATTTGGAATTCACCTGTACTAACCCTGGCACTTTTTCCATGACCTTGCGCAAAGAACTGTTCTCTCTCATCTGGGCCGCCGTGAAAGGCCAGGAACAAGACTACACGCGCCTTAGCCTCAAGACTTCTATTGTGCTGCTGGCCACCCCCATGATTCTGGAGATGCTCATGGAGTCTTTGTTTGCGGTGGTTGACATTTTCCTGGTAGGTCGGCTGGGCCCGTATGCCCTGGCTACGGTGGGCCTCACGGAATCTATTCTCATGATTGTGTATTCGGTGGGTATGGGCTTGAGCATGGCGGGCACAGCCATGGTGGCCCGGCGGTTTGGCGAGAAGAACTACACCCAAGCCGGCACCACCACGTTTCAGATATTGGTAACCGGGGCTATTCTGGCGCTGCTGGCCAGTTCCATCACCTTTTACTTTGCCCCAGAGATCCTGCAACTCATGGGCGCCGACCAACAGGTTATTGCCAGGGGAATAGGCTACACACGCATCATCTTCGGGAGTAATGTGATTATCATTCTGCTGTTTTTGATCAACGGAGCCTTTAGGGGCGCGGGGCAGCCGCATTTGCCCATGCGGGCGCTCTGGCTGGCCAACGGCATTAACATTGTGCTGGCGCCAATCCTCATTTTCGGGTGGGGCCCTGTGCCGGGCTTCGGGTTAGAAGGCGCCGCCTGGGCCACTACTATAGGCCGAAGCACGGGCGTCATCTACCAGCTCTACCACTTGCTCAACGGCAAACACCACCTCAAGATAGTGCGGGAGAATCTGGTGGTCAGTTACGCGGTCATCCAGAAAATTCTAAAGGTATCAGTGGGTGGGATGGGCCAGTTCCTGATAGACTCGGCTAGCTGGATTTTCCTGACCCGCATCATTGCTGAGTTCGGGAGTAACGCGCTGGCGGGTTATACCATCTCGTTTAGGGTGATCATGTTCACGCTGCTTCCGGCCTGGGGCCTGTCTTCGGCGGCGGCTACGCTGGTGGGACAAAACCTGGGCGCCCATAAACCACGGCGGGCCGAGCTCTCGGTGCTACTAACCGCTCGCTACAACATGGTTTTCCTGGGCACAGTCACGGTGATCTTCTTCTTTTTTGGGGAGCACCTTGCAAGGCTTTTCAGCCACGAACCTGAAGTCATTGCCGTTGCCTCTGAAGGGTTGCGCATCATCACGCTGGGCTATATCTTCTTTGGACTAGGCATGGTCATGGTGCAGGCCTTTAACGGCGCCGGTGACACCAGAACACCCGCCTTCATCAACATCTTTGTGCTGTGGCTCCTGGAGATACCCATGGCTTACTTGCTGGCCGTGTACTGGGGCCTGGGCGTGACCGGTATTTTCGTGACCATTGCCTGCTGCCACTCCTTCCATTCAGTGGTAAGTTGGTGGCTGTTCAGGAAAGGCCGCTGGAAAACGGTCAACATCTAGAAAAAGCTGACAGCGTTTTAAGCCTATTTTTCAAAAAACGGCCTCAAAACAGGTAGTCCCTTTTTCAACCGCAGCGGTTAGGCTAGCTTGCGTTTACTTTCACCCATTTTTAACCGTTCTACACCACAGGTTCATGAACACTGCCAAAATCTCTGCCTACGGTATCCTGCTTATTCTCTCTTGCATGGTGGGCTTTCATGCGCTTATTGTCACAGGGGTGATTCCTTTCAACATGGTTTGGGGCGGAAGGCTGCAAACCCGGGAGCAGATGCTGGGGTTTGAAGCCTTTTCCATAGCCTTAAATGTGGGTATGGTGTGGGCCGTGGGCATGTATGCCGGCCTGTTCAAGCGCAGGGTCAACCCGTTCTTTTTAAAGGGCGTGCTTTGGGCCATGGCGGCGCTTTTCCTGTTAAACACGCTGGGCAATCTGGCGTCTACCAACCACCTGGAGAAACTGATCTTTACGCCGGTAACTCTGCTACTGGCGGTGTTTAGCCTGCGCCTGGCCCTTGCACCGGCTTCTGCCTTTTCGGCCCACCGGGCCTAACGCATGCCAACGCCTCCTTCTATTTCATTTCCTGGTCCATTGGCGGGCTTGTCTTACCTTTAGTAGAACCCGTATTTCCGTTTTAAACCTGTTTTTTGAAAAACAGGCTTAAAACGGAAATACGGGCAGGAGTAGCCGGTGTGGGCTATCACCCATTATCCACGAAACCGGGGTACAGGGTCATGCCGCCGTCTACGTAAATGGTGGTGCCCGTGATGTAGTCGGCTTCCTCAGAGGCCAGCCACACGGCTACCTTGGCAATGTCTTCGGGCTGGCCAATGCGCTGGTACGGAATAAGGGTGAGCAGTTCTTTGGCTTTTTCCTTGTCTTTCCAGACCTCATCATTGATATCAGTGGCAATGGCGCCCGGCGAGATGCCGTTCACACGTATTTTCTTGGGGGCTACCTCCAGCGCCAATGATTTCATGAGCATGAGAATACCGCCTTTGGAAGACGCATAGTTCACGTGCCCGGCCCAGGGGATAATGTCATGCACCGAGCTCATGAAAATGATGTTGCCTTTGGCTTTGTCATCAGGGCCGGCCGGGCCTTTCTTCTCAAAAACCCTGATGGCTTCGCGGGCGCATAGAAAGTAGCCGGTAAGGTTGGTGGTCAGCACCTTGTTCCATTCTTCCAGGGTCATGGTCACAAACGAACTGTCTTTCTGGATCCCGGCATTGTTGATGAGCACATCTACCGTTCCAAAGGCATCTTCGGCGGCCTTAAACATGGCTTTCACGTCTTCTTCCTTGCCTACATCGGCTTTGAAAATAATACCCTTACCCCCGGCTTTCTCAATTTCCGCCAGTGTTTGCTGGGCATCTTCTTCGCCATTGTAGTAATTGACCACCACATTGGCTCCCTGCCGCCCGAAGGCAATGGCTACTCCCTGCCCAATTCCTGAGCTGGCGCCAGTTACTATAACCGTCTGTCTTGCTGTTTTTGCGGGCATATCGTTTTCCAGATTAGTGATTATTGACCGCCTTGTTACGGCTGTCGTTTAGTTGTTTATTGAGGTTGTAGGCGGCACTAATGAGGCCCATGTGTGTGAAGGCCTGCGGAAAATTGCCTAAATGTTCGCCCTGAAAACCCAGCTGCTCTGCGTACAGGCCCAGATGGTTGGCGTAGCCCAGCATTTTCTCAAAATAGAACCGCGCCTTTTCTAACTGCCCAGACCGTGACAGGCATTCTACATACCAGAACGAGCACATAGAAAACGTGCCTTCATGGCTTACAAACCCATCTGGCGCGGCGGCGTCTTGCCGGTAGCGGTACACCAGGGAGTCTGATACCAGTTCTTTTTCAATGCGGGCCAGGGTGGACAGCCAACGGGGGTCTTTGGGACTGATGAACCTGACCAGCGGCATAAGCAAAGTAGACGCATCTACCGTTTGGGCACCGGGGTATTGCATAAACGCCTGTTGTTCCTCGTTCCAGTAGTCACTGAAAATGCTGTTGAAGATCTTATCCCGCTCTTCGCGCCAGCGGTCATTCAAGGGGAAAGACCGGGACTCACTTATCTTAATGGCCCTGTCAAACGCCACCCAGCACAGCAGCCTGGAATACAGGAAATTCTGCCGGCCGCCGCGCACTTCCCAAATGCCTTCATCGGGCTGGTTCCAGTTGTCCAGCAGCCAGTTCATCTGTTTCTCCAGGTCTTTCCAGAAGTCATAGGAAATGGGCTCGCCGTACTTGTCACAGAGGTAGACGGCGTCTAGCAGCTCGCCGTAAATATCCAGTTGCAGCTGCGCGTAGGCGTCATTGCCAATCCGGACGGGGGCTGACTGTTTGTAGCCTTCAAAATGCGGTAGTTCCTTTTCCTCCAGCTGCCGGTGCCCGTCTATGGAATACATGATCCCCAGGCGGTTCTGGCCTTTAATGTCCTGGCACAGCCGTTCTACCCAGTTCATAAACCCCCGTGCCTCTTTGGTATAGCCTAACCTGATAAGGGCGTACATAGAAAAAGAGGCGTCCCTGATCCAGGTGAAGCGGTAATCAAAGTTGCGCCCGCCACCCACACTTTCGGGTAGGCTGAACGTGGGAGCAGCCACCATAGAACCATACTTATGCGAAGTAAGTAGTTTCAGGACCAGCGCTGATCGGTTCACCATGTCTCTCCAGCGGCCGGTGTAGGTAGATTGACCAATCCAGTTCTTCCAGTAGTTCACCGTCGCAAACAGGCTTTCGGTCACAAACTTCTCAAAGTCCTGCACCCCAGAATGGTCTTTCTCAATGTGCTCCAGCAGAAAATCGGCGGTTTGGGTTGGGCCCAGGGTAAATTCAGCCACCACGTCTGTGCCGCTCACCTGCAGGGGCACCGAACTCACCAGGCGCAGCACGGTAGAATTAGCGGAGCAGGCAAAAATCACCTCTGTCTCAGAGACCTGCTTTATGGTGTGCGGGCTCATGCCGTAGTTGAACCGTGGCTGGCATTTAAGGTGATAGGTTACCTCTCCCCTAATGGTAGTGACCCGCCGTATCAGCTCCTTGCCGTTGTAGAGCTCTTCTACGGGCATAAAATCCGTGATTTCGGCCACGCCCTCCGGCGAAAGAAAACGGGTGAGCAACACATTGGTGTCTGGCAGGTACAGCTGCTTGGTATTGCATTTCTGAAACACCGGGTGCAACTGAAAGCTTCCGCCCTTATCGGCGTCCAGCAAGGCGGCAAAGATGCTGGGCGAGTCAAAATTGGGGAAGCACATGAAATCAATGGCCCCGTTCAGGCCAATGAGCGCCACCGTGTTCAGGTCTCCTATTATTCCGTAATTCTCAATGGGTTGATACCTCATCTAGTGCTTCGTAAGCTGCCCCTTTGGGCAGAAAATCTTTGCGATGGCTATCCAACCGCCAACCAACTACCCCATAAGCTCCTCTACCCGCAAATTCTTATTTGATACTGTCAGAGCTGGCCAAGGGTTATAAGGAAAAGAAGTTTGGGAGATTGTAGACAAGGGGCCGGGCCCGGAAAGCGGGTCTCCTACCGCGCTCTTGCGCTACTGGTTCTGCCTGTGATTCTGGAAGGTTTGGCTAGCCGGTGGCCTTTCTCTGGGGCATGTGGCGCTCTTTCTAACAGCAGGCATACAACAGGTGAACTTTGTAAAAAAGAATCTCTATTTTTAGTCAACAGCTCCGCTCACCCCAGTACCTGGTTCCAGGTGTCAGTTTTGCTTTGTTCCTTCAGCAGCTTCTGGGAGTTTCCCTTCTGGAAGATCTCTTTTTTCTTACCTAAACCCAGCGCCATGCTCAGACTTTCCCTTCTCTTGCTTTGCCTGTTTAGTCTGCCCTGCCTGGGGCAAATTAGGGTTCAGGACAACCAACAGGTATATAGGGTGGTCATTGAGTTTACTGAGGGCAAACCTGTTGAAGGGGTTCTGTATGCGGTGCAGGATTCTTTGATTAGCGTGATGCCCAAAAGCCTCCTAAAAGCGAATAAAGCGCCTATGCCAGGCGAATTGCTGGAGATACCCGTCAGTACCATGCAACTATTGAAGATCAGGAAAATGAACGCCAACAAGAAAGGGTTTTGGATAGGAGCCCTGTTGGGAACTGTGGCCGGAGCGGCATTAGGGAACCTCACCTACAAGCCCTGCCAGGATGCTAGTTGTTTTGACTTTGGCAGGGGCTATGACACCTTTGTGGTAGGTGTAACGGGTTTGTTTACCGGCAGCGGTATTGGGGCATGGATTGGTTCACGCAATAAAAAATTCCATATTATGGGCCGCCAGGAAAACTATGATGCCGTGAAAGTACAGTTGCAATTATTTACCTATTCCCCGCCCGCCCAGGCAGGCGCTATGCGGCGCCCGTAAGAACTGCCTTTTATGCGGCACTTTTCTTAGGCAGGCAGCAGTTTTTGTACTTCTCGCCGCTGCCGCAAGGACAGGGTTCATTGCGGCCCAGGCGTTTACCGTACGGGTTCAGCAATTCCCTGAAGTTCAACCTAAAGCGGCGCTTGGGGTTCTGCTGGAAGATCTGGGTGAGCATTTTGTATAGCCCGGGATGATTCTCAGCGAGCTGTTCCGGTTTTTCAAAAAAGTATTCGGTGGTTACGGCGAAGAACTCGGCCTCATTGGTGGCACCGTAGGGGTTAATGTCAGACTCGCCTTTTTTGATCTGTTTGATCTTGCGGTACATGAGTTCCTCCCAGGGTTTGACCAGTTCAGGGGGCAGGTAGGCCGTGGGCCGGCCATTGATCTCGCCGTCGGCCTGGTCCAGCAGGTGCGCAAACTCATGAATGCCTACGTTCTGGCGGTCGGCCATGTCATTGAAGCCCTTTTCCAGCGCTGGTTTAGAGAGGGTCACGTAATGGTCGTTCTGGAACGGGTTTACGCGGCCTAAGACCTCTGAGACAGCCTCAGAGTCTTGGTGCTTGTACCGCTCCAGGCTGCCGGGGAACACCAGCACCTCGCCCAGGTTGGGGTATTCCCAGTCCTTGAACCCGTAGATAGGAATAATGGCGCTGGCAGCCACCAATACCTTGGTTACCTCGTCTACTACTACCTCAATGCCTGTAATGCGCTTCTCAGAGAGAAACAGCTGGATCATCTTCTCAAAATGGTCTTTTTCCTCCTGGGTCTGCAGCGTGTGGTAAAAGCCCACCCGATCCATAAGGATCTTGCGCCACTCCGCCGGAAACGCCTGGGCCAGCACTTTTTTGCGCCGCCGGGTCTTACGGGTGGCCCACCGGTAAAAAAGCCCTACCACCACTACTGCAAAAATCACCAATGCTAAAATTCCCATAGGCCTACCTTAACGTGTGCCCGCCCGGAAAAGATATTCTGCTATATTGCAGAGCCGGCCGGTGTGGTCTCCCCCTGCTTTTAAGACCCGTCGGCGTACAGGCCCTGTGCTTTGGTTCTGGACACGTACCAGATACCCCTGCGGCCGCTCAAACTACTGAAAACCTTTTACTTACCTTCTATGTCCACCACCGCGCTAAGCCCCAACGACTACGTTCAAGCCCTGCCCGCCGACCGGCAGGAGGCCATGACTGCCCTTCGGCAAACCTTCCTGGACCATTTACCGGCCGGTTTCTCAGAAGAAATGAGCTATGGCATGATTGGCTACGTGGTGCCGCACAGCCTGTACCCGGCGGGCTATAAATGTAACACGGCCCTGCCCCTGCCTTTCCTGAGCATTGCCTCGCAGAAAAATTTTATAGCCGTGTACCACATGGGTTTATATGCCAACCCAGAACTCCTGGCGTGGTTCCTGGAAGAATACCCCAAACACACCACCGCCAAACTGGACATGGGTAAAAGCTGCATCAGGTTTAAAAAGCCCGCCCAGATTCCCTTTGAACTGCTGGGTCTGCTAGCCGAAAAAATGACTCCGGCCCAATGGATTGCGTGCTATGAAGCCACGTTCAAATCCTAACGGCAGCTTTCCTCTGCGTTTGGTATTCTTAACCACCTCTACCCTATGAGAAAGGTCATTCTATACATAGCCATGAGCCTGGACGGGTACATTGCCGGCCCAGAGGATAACCTGGATTTTCTGACCCAGGTAGAGCGCCCCAACGAAGACTATGGCTATGCCGCTTTCACCCACACCATAGACACCGTTATCTGGGGCCGCCGCACCTATGAGCAGGTCCTTTCTTTTATACCTGATTACCTGCACAAAGACAAGAAAGTGTATGTGCTCTCCAGAACCAGAACCGGCCAGCAGGGCCACGTGGAGTTTTACGGCGGTGACCTGAAACAACTGATTGCCTCTCTGAAACAACAGCCCGGCCAGGATATTTACTGTGACGGCGGCGCCGAAGTAGTCTCTGCCCTGCTGCAGGAAAAGCTCCTGGACACGCTGGTGATCTCCATCATTCCGCATTTGCTGGGCAGTGGCATCCGGCTCTTCAAAGACGGACGGCCAGAGCAGTCTATTACGCTTTCCAAAAGCCTTACCTTTCCCTCTGGCCTGGTGCAACTGTGGTATGACTGCCAACAAGAAACCAATAACTGATAACTAACAACGAAATACTACCATGGCCTCTATTCATCCTTACCTCAACTTCAACGGCAACACTGAAGAAGCCTTCACCTTTTACAAATCTGTCTTCGGGGGCGAGTTCCTAGGCGTGCAGCGCTTTAAAGACACCGACCAAGGCGCCAGCCTTCCGCCCCAGGACCAGGAGAAGATCATGCACATTGCCCTACCTATTGGTACTGATACCATTCTCATGGCCACCGATGTTTTGGAATCTATGGGCCAGTCCCTCACCGTGGGTGACAACATCTCCCTTTCCATTGACACCGACAGCGTGGAAGAAGCGACCCGCCTCTTTGACGGCCTCTCGGCTGGCGGCCACGTCACCATGCCTCTGCAGAAAGCGTTCTGGGGCGCCTACTTCGGTATGTTCACAGACCGCTTCGGTATCCGGTGGATGGTGAACCACGACCTGGAAAGACCCGAGTAGCACCTAGTGTTTGAGTTTTTCTGTTTTGAGCCCGTTTTTGAAGAAACGGGCTCAAAACAGAAAACTATTGGAAAGTTGAACACATAGCAGGTTTAGGCAGAAAGGAGATTATACCAGAGGACATACGGGCGCAAGCGTCTGCCCATATTGGCTGAACTGTAGCGTCGTTACACTGTAACAACGTGGCACCACGCAGCAGGATTGGCTCTGGTTTCTACTACCTTTTTTGCAACCACCTCCTGCAATGAGAAAAGCTTTTTGTTAAAGAGACCTTCTCATTGCATAGAGACACGGCGTTACAATGTAACGCCGCTACATTTTAGAACATGTGCCAGTTTGGGCCTGTTTTCCTAAAAATGGCCTTGGAATAGAAAGGCATTCACTAGCAGAAACACAAATGAATTCCTACCTGAACCGCTGATTTGGTTGTTGGTGAAAACACCAACAACGGTAGTAAAAGGCAGGCTATAGAGGCCATTCATTAGCGGGAAAAAGCCACAAAAACGAAACCAGTGGTCAACTAGCCAAGCGGGAATCTAGAGAACCTTACAGGTAAATTTCCACAAGAATATTTATATGCAAACGCATAGCTAAAAATAAATTTTCATTAAATATTGAAAGTTTGAAAACTTTTATATCTTTGAGCCATGGAGTTACCGGAAGCAAAGCAGCGATTCATTGAGGCCTGGGGAAAACTGGGGTCTGAGTGGGGCATTAACCGCACCATGGCGCAGGTACACGCCCTGCTTTTGATTTCGCCGGAGGCCCTTACCACCGAGCAGGTGATGGAGCAATTAAAGATCTCCAGGGGCAATGCCAACATGACCCTACGGGACCTGATCAACTGGGGTCTGATAGAAAAGCAGCACCGCAGCGGCGAACGCAAGGAGTATTTCTTTGCGGAGAAAGATGTCTGGACCATTGCCCGGCAGGTAGCCAAAGAACGCAAGCGCCGAGAACTGGAACCCGTGCTCAAACTCCTCAACCAACTGCAGGAAGTGCACGGAGATACTCAGCACCCTGAGTTCAACACCTTTAAAACTACCGTCACTGATATTAACAAGTTGGCCGGCAACGTGGACAAGACCCTGGAAACCATGTTGAAAGCAGAAGAGAACTGGTTCTTTGGCTCTATCTTCAAACTGTTCAAATAATTTTTTTATCTATATATTTCATTTTTTACTGAAAGTTCAATATTTAATATTCACTCTTAATCCCTACTTCTATGAATTACTTTATCCTTACTTACACTGTTTATCTGGCCGTTAGCATTGGCCTCACCCTCTGGGTAGCCCGGGTGTTGTTTAACAACGGCCGCATCTTTCTGGTAGACATCTTCCAGGGGAACACGCACTTAGCTGATTCTGTCAATAAATTGCTGGTGGTGGGTTTCTACCTCATTAACATTGGCTACATGAGCCTAGCCTTAAAAGAGGCGGGCACCATTGGCTCTGTGCAGGCGGTGGTAGAAGTGCTTAGCCAGAAACTGGGCTGGATTATCCTCATTCTGGGCGCCATGCACTTTCTTAACCTGATCATTTTCTTCAAGCTCCGGAACCGGGCTCTCAGCCAGTTGACACCTAAAGCCGCCTAGAACCATGGCCAAGGTTATTTTAGCGGGTGGCAGCGGCTTTATCGGGCAGCTGCTCGCCCGCCACTTTCTCGCCAAAGGCGATGAGGTGATTATACCCAGCAGAACCCCTGCCCCACCTTCCGGCCAGGCGCAACAGGTATATTGGGATGCCACCACCTTGGGCCCCTGGACCCAGCACCTGGAAAACGCCGATGTACTCATTAACCTCACGGGCAAGAGTGTGAACTGCCGTTACCATGAGAAGAACAAGCGCGTAATCCTTTCCTCCAGAGTCAAGGCCACGCAGGTGTTGGGGCAGGCGCTTGGGCGCTTAAAGCAGCCTCCCAAGGTCTGGCTGAACGCCGCCTCCGCTACCATTTACCGCCACGCCCAGGACCGTCCCCAAGATGAACTCACCGGGGAGATTGGCAAAGGCTTTTCGGTGGAGGTGTGCCAGGCCTGGGAAAGCGCGTTCTTTGCGCAACACACCCCGGGCACCCGAAAAGTGGCGTTGCGAATGGCCATTGTGCTGGACAAAGACGGCGGCGTGATGCCCTACTTCCTGAACCTGGCCAGGTTTGGGTTGGGCGGCCGCCAGGGCAATGGGCTCCAGTGCTTCAGCTGGATTCATGCCCAGGACTTAGTGGCGAGCATTGATTTCCTGATAGCCCAGCAAGGCCTGGAGGGCGTGTTCAACTTATCCGCACCACGACCGGTTCCTAACCACCACTTTATGCGTGCCGTACGGAAAGCCCTGAAAGTACCCTTCGGGTTACCCGCCACCAGGTGGATGCTGGAGATAGGCGCCCGGGTGCTAGGTACCGAGACGGAACTTCTCCTGAAAAGCCGCTGGGTCATGCCCACCCGCCTGCTGGAAGCCGGTTACCGCTTTAAAGTCAACACCATTGAAGAAGCGGTAAAGCTATGTGTAGGATAAGGCTGTTTTGAGGCTGTTTTTGAAAAAACGGGCTTAAAACGGGAAATTAAAAATAGCAGCATGTAACAGCAGAGCGTAGCAGTTCCAAGGGCATAAGATCTTATAGGAAACGTTGTTTTCTTGCACCACCGTCTTTTACTTCCATCTCATGAAAAAGACCTTTCTCACGGCTGAATGGCGAAAGCTTTGCATGGCCAATTATCAGGTAGACCCGCAGGTGTTGGCGCCTTACCTTCCTACCGGAACAGAGCTGGATTTCTGGGACGGCAGGTGCTACGTGAGTCTCATTGGGTTTATGTTTCTGAACACCCGCGTGAAAGGGCTGGCGATACCTTTCCATTCCAATTTTGAGGAGGTGAACCTACGGTTTTATGTGAAAGGCCTGGAGAATGGGGTCTACAAACGGGGCGTGGTATTCCTGAAGGAGATTGTTCCCAAGTTGGCCATTACCCTGGTGGCTAACACGCTTTACGGGGAGAACTATGAGACCCGGCCCATGCGCCATTCCTGGGTTACGGAAGAGCAAACCCAAACAGTAGAATATGCCTGGAAAGGGCAAACGTGGTATTCCTTAAAAGTGACCGCTGACCGGCAGGCCCAACCCATTGCCGTGAGCAGCGAAGAAGAATTCATTACCGAGCATTTCTGGGGCTACACCAAGATCAACCAGCAGACCACCTCTCAGTATGAAGTGGCCCATCCCCGCTGGGAGGTTTATCCGGTAAGGGAACAGGCCATACGCGTAGATTTCAAAGCCGTGTATGGGCCAGACTTCGCCTTCCTGAACCAGGCCGCGCCCCGCTCTGTGTTTCTGGCCGAGGGCTCTGAGATAAAAGTGATGGACGGCGGAAAGTTATAGGAACCGCTAGCGCTTGAAATACACTTTGAACGTGGTGCCTTTATCTACCTCAGAGTCTACCTCTATGCGGCCACCCGCGTTCTCCACAATGCGTTTTACAATATAAAGCCCAATTCCCGTACCCTCTACGTGGTCATGCAGGCGCTTGAACATGTAGAAAATCTTGTCTTTGTCAGATTCTTTGATGCCCAGGCCGTTGTCAGAGACAGACAGCACCACGTGTTCAGGCGTTACTTCCGTCTTGACTGTTATTTGGGGCGCCCGGTCTGGGGCATGGTACTTGAGGGCATTGCTGAAAAGGTTGTAGAAAATGCTGCGGGCGTTTTTTGCCGAGAACCGGATAATGGAATCAGGGGCAAAATCTACTTCTACCTGAGCTTTTTCATCGGTGATGGTTTTCTCAAAGTCCAGCATCACGCCTTCCACCATCTGGGGCAGATTCACCAAAGCAATCTCTTCCTGGTCTTCGCGCTGTATCCTGGCTACGTCTGTGAGGTCTGCCACAGAGCGCTTGAACCGGTCCACGGAAGACCGCATAAGGGAAAGCACCCGTTGTACCACGTCTTCCCGCAGGGTATTCTCTGGCAGATACTCCACCAGGGTGCCTAACAGGCCTTCAATATTAGAGATAGGGGCTTTTAGGTCATGGGAGGCAGAGTACACAAAATTGTCAAGGTCTGCGTTAACGGCCAGTAGCTCACGGTTCATGGCTTCTATTTCCTGGCGGGCCTCTACCTGTTCATTGATCTCAATGGCTACCGCCACCACCCCGGTAATAATGCCTCTGGCATTGCGCAGGGGGTGATAGACAAAACTGAAGTACGCAGTTTCCAGCGTTCCCTCGTTTTCCAGCACCACAGGCATCTCATTGTTCACGTAGGCCTCACCGGTGGTAAAGACGTTTTCCAGCAGGGGGAGAATGCTTTGGTTACTGATTTCAGGCAGCGCCTCCAGAATGGGTTTTCCTATCACGTCTTCATGCTTTTTGCGCCACAGCCGGCAGATACCCGGGTTGGCCAGGTCCACCACAAACTGGGGTCCGCGCAAAATACAGACGGCCACCGGGGCTTGTTCAAACAGTTCTACCAGGTCGGCCTGCTGCCGGATGGTTTCTTCGCGGGCGCGCACTCCGGCAATGGAGGTAGCAATCTGGCCGGCCACCAGCTCATGGAAATTCTGATACTGTTGGTCATAAGGCAAATCTGCACTGATCCCCGAAACCAGAAAGCCCAGCATCTGGTCCTGCCCTTGCCTGAAGAGCGGTAACACCACAAAGCGCCGAACGGGGACTGGCTCGCCCGCCTCCGGCTGAAGTTGGGCATAGCTGCTTAACTGTTCGGCCACCACGGCCTGCCGGGTGCGCAGGGCCTGGGCCAGGGGCCAATGGGCCAATTCATCTTCTTCCTGCAGTTGCACCACCTGGGCGGCCTCAGGGGTTTCAGTACCTGCGCTTCCACAGAGCTTTGCCTCGGTTTCCTGCCGGTTAAGCAGGTAAATCTGGCAGAAGGGAATGTCACTGGCATTCTGGGCCAGGATATCGCAGGCGGTGCGGCAAGCGTCATCCAAGGTAGTTAGGTGCGAGATACCGTCGGCTACGTCTTTCAGGTTTTTGAGGCGGCGCTGGCCCAATACCGTGCTGGTTACCTCAAAACACGCGCAGAAAACGCCCTCTACCTGGCCCTGGTCATTGAAGGCGGGGCTATAGGAGAAGGTCCAGTAGGTTTCTTCGGCGAAGCCCTTGCGCTCCAGAAACAGCTTGAGTTCTTCGGCATAGAAAGACTTGCCCCCCTGTAAGATCTCTTCCGCCACGTTGCCAATGTCTTTCCATATCTCGGCCCAGACCTTGCGGGCGGAGGTACCCAATGCTTGCGGGTGTTTGTCGCCTAAGGCGGGCAGATAGGCGTCATTGTGGAAGGCGTACAGTTCCTTTGACCACCAGATAAACATGGGGAAATCTGAATTGAGGAGAAGCCGGATGTTGGTCTTGAGACTTTGCGGCCAAAGGTCAGGCGGACCCAGCGGGTGTTCTTCCCAGGGATAGTTTCGCATCAAGGCTCCCATTTCACCGCCCCCCTGGAACAAATGTAGGCCATTATCTGTGGGGTTGGGCTGGGTAAAGGAAGGCATAGGAGGCTATTGGTAAGAATAAAGACTTATACGGTAAGTACGCAGGAACAGCCACTTCCCCTCAGGGGCAGAAAATGACGGATTGGGCCAGCCTCCCTTGGTCTGGGAAACTCAAGGCCCTAAAAGCCGTTTTGCGCCTGTTTTAAGAAAAACAGGCGCAAAACGCAGGACACCGCTTCTCCAGGCTTGGGTACTACTGGCTAAGATAGGTATCTTTTTTGGTTAGAATCTGATAATTGAGTTGGTGCCCCCTACTTTGCCGCCAAAATTGCGGATATTGTAGGTGAAAGTAAGCAGCCCATAGCGGCGCAGCACTACCGTCTGGTAATCTTCAATGAGGTTCTCCCTAATGGAGCGGTACGTGCTTATGTTCTGGTCCAGGAGGTCAAACACAGAAAACTTGAGCTGGGCCCGGTCATTTTTCATGAAAAGGTAGGTCACGGCCGCATTTAACCGGCCCACGTCTTTGCGGAGGCCTGGTGCCACGTTGGAGTTATAAGAGTAGTCAAAGGTAGCCTCCCACACCAGCTTCTTGGGCATGCGCAGCACCGCCCCCGTTCTGGAGCTTCTGGTGAAATAATTCAGATTCTGGAACAGGTTGTGCTCATACCGGCTGCTGCGGGTGCCAACGGAAAACGTCTCATTGAACTCAAACTTGTCATTGAGGTTGACCCGGGCTTCCAGCCGGGGATTTAGGTTCAGGGTTTGCCCATAGCCTCTTAAGTTATTGATCAGGATGAGGGTGCGCACGTAGGAAAAGCTCATGGACATGCCCACCGTAAACTGCTTCTTGCCGTCAAACTTGTAGTCTCTGTTCACGCTGGCGTTGCCGTACAGGTCCCAGTTGCCGTCTGTGTTTACCGGCTGGGTGGTTTGCACGCCTGTGGTCCGGTCTAAGGTTCTGGCGCGGGTCACGGCATCTTTGCTGACACTGCCAGACAGGTAGGCATAATACGTGATAGACCGCTTGCTGTCTGTCTGCCTGTAATTAAGGTTCACGCTGTTAGAGATGGTAGGCGATAGCTGGGGGTTGCCCCGCAGAATAAACAAGGGGTTGGATTGGTCCGTAACCGGTTGCAGATCGGCGGCTGAGGGCTCCCGCACGTTCACGTTATAACTTAGGTAAAACTGCTTCCAGTTGATGTTCAAAGACGGGAACACATAGAAATACTCCTGCGGCACAGGGGCTACTTTCTGGAACGTGTTGTCAATATCCAGCCTGGTAAACCGTAGCCCGGGTTGCAGGGTGAGGTCTTTCACTTTCCATTTAAGGCCGGTGGTCAGGTAATGGCGCATGCCCTCCCGTTTCACCTCGTCTGAGAGGCCCGGCACCAGCTGCGTGTATTCCTGGTTCTCAGAGATGGCGTTGTAGGTGTTTACCTCATTATTGTCCTGGAAATATTCTGCGTTGTACCTGAACACCGCGCTCAGGCTTTTGCTGAACGGCTCTGTATAGGCAAAGGAGGCATTCACAGACCGGCTGGCCACCGCATTGTCCCGCAACTGGTTTAGTTCACTGGTGGAGAACTGCGGCCGGAAAAACTCATTGAACACCTGGTAGTACTGCTCCTGGTCTCCGTCATTGAAGTTATAGGTGCCATAGAAATTGAATATGCGGCCTTTCTTGCGGCGGGAACTGCGGTCAAAAGAAAGGTTACCCGAGAAAGTCTTAGCGCCGTTGTCTATCTGCTGGCGGTTATCACTTCTGTTCAATACCTCATTGGTGTTTTGGAAGGTACGGGTGAGGGCCACCTGGTTAGAGAAGCTATTGGCCAGCGTGATGCTGGGCGTGAAGCTCACGTTGGTCACCGAGTCTATTTTCCAGTCTATTCTGCCGCCTATTTTGTGGTTGCGGCTTTCATTGGCATTATCTCTGGTGCGCCGGCTGTTAATGGTGTCCTTCTCCAGGTGCTGCGCCGAGTTCACGATCTGGTTTAGGTTTGCGTCAATGCCGCCAAAGAAGTACTGCAGGTTAAGTTTCACGCCGCCCTTTAGCAGGGTATTGAAGTTACCGCCCGCCCCCGACGATTGCTGAATGCCTTCCTCGGTGGCGCCAAAGGAGATTCCGTTCACGGCAATGCCGCCATCACTGCGCATCATGATCATGTTCATGCCGCTGCGGTTAAAGCCACCAATGCGGGAGATGTCTTCAAACCCAAAGCCGGGCCGGTTGAGGTTATTGGAGTACCCCAGCAAACTCACCTGGGTGGTGTCTCTGAAAATATTGAGAATCCCGCCGCCCTCATAGCGGCCGTCATTGCCCTTGCCGGCGTACAGTTTACCAAATGCCCCCTGCTTAATGCCCTTCTTCAGTTTAAGGTTGATCACTTGCGGAATCTCGTTCACCGACATGTCTGGGTCTTTGCGCAGGGCATCTGGGTCATTGACCACCTGTACCTTGTCAATCATGTCGGCGGGCAGGTTGCGGGAGGCCACCTTGGGGTCCGTCCCGAAGAACTCTTTGCCGTCTACCAAAATCTTGTTGACCGCCTTGCCGTTGACCCCTATGTTGCCAGACCCGTCTACAGACACGCCGGGCAGCTTTTTCAATAGGTCTTCCAGCAGGGCCGTAGGAAGGGTCTTAAAGGAATTGGCGTTGAACTCCAGCGTGTCTTTTCTCACCACAATGGGCGGTGCCTCAGATTCAATAATCACCTCGCCCAACATGTTATCGGCCTGGGTCATGTCTATTTGCCCCAGGTCCCGCACCGGGTCATTGGCCGTTAAGGAGAATTCTTTCCTGAACACTTTATAGCCGGTCATGGTCACTACTATTCTCAGCGGCTGGTCCAGCGCCAGGCTAGGTACCCTGAAGTGCCCTTTCTCATCGCTTACCCTAAAGGTGACCAGGGTGGTGTCCTGGGCGGTGTACACGGCAATGGTGGCGTAAGACAGCGCCTCTTTGTGGGTGGCATCCCAGAGCCGGCCTTTCACCTCGCCCTTGCGGCCTTGGGCCAACGAAGCAGTAGATCCTAAACCGAATAGCAGCAAGGCGAATACAAAGCAGAAATATCTCATAAAGGGAAAGGGGGCAGTGCTCTAGGCGCGGTACAATTCTGAGTAATAATAAAACATTTTACCCTTTACCCAAAGCCCCTTTCCTTTTCATGAAGACATTAAAGCCCTTTCTGGTTTACCAGCCAAGGTGCCTTCCGCTTTTTTAAGAAATATTTAACTTCTAGAGACTTACAGAAACCGGGGCCGCGCACACCTGTCCCCACGCCTGAACCAATCTGTAACAATCCCGTTATATAGCGGAATACCTATCCTTGTTTGGTGTAGGTACATTGCTAACCTCTATACCTCTTTCATTATGAAATTACACAACGTTTCTCTGGCCTTGCTGCTGGGACTGGCCTTGGCCTCCTGCAACCAGGCCCCTACCGGCGATAAAGCCACCATCGCCGACAAACAGGAAGCCGCCGATGCCTCCGGCCAGACCTTTGTAGTGGATACTACCGCCTCAGTGGTACAGTTCACGGGGAACGGAGTGGGCAAAAACCACCCGGGTACTTTCCAGTTGCTTTCAGGGGACGTGTCCGTGGCCAACAACCAGATAACCGGCGGCAAGTTTGTCATTGACATTAAATCCCTGAAGCTGAAGCAGCAGGAAGAGATGTTCCAGACCAAGCTAAAACCCCACCTTCTAAGCGGCGACTTCTTTGACGCCGAGAAGTTTGGTACCGCCCAGTTTGAGATCACCAAGATTGAGCCGTACAAAGCAGACGGCAAAGACACCTCATTGGTAGCCGGCGCCAACTTCAGCGTGAGCGGCAACCTTACCTTAAAGGGCGTGACCAAGAACATCACCTTCCCGGCCCGCATTGAGCTGAACGGAGACGAAATGGAGGCTGAGGCTAACTTTGACATTGACCGCCGCCAGTGGCAGATGAACTACGGCAATGACAAAACCTTAGGCGATAAATTCATCTCAGAAACGGTGAATATTGAACTAGACCTGGAAGCCAAGAAGAAATAAGCACCTGGAGTTCCTCCACCCAAAATAAAACAGCCCCGGCGCGATCTGCGTTTCGGGGCTGTTTTTGTAAAAACGGCTTTAAAACGGCCTCGGCGGCCACGCCTGTCTGTTTCGGCCTTATTTGATCAGGCCTTCCTGTTTCATTCTGGTCACGGTCATCTCCGCAAACTTTTCCGCTGTCCGGTGCAGGCTGGTGGGGTTATAGGACTGGGACTGGGCAGACCACAGCAATTTCTCAGTAGCTGCGTCATAGAGGTTGGTTTCAAGGTAATAGACCTTTGACTCACGGTAGTAGCCGGGGTCATACATCATGGGCGCCCAGTAGGTGTAATAGCCCCTAAAAGTGCCGTACCAGGCAAACCGGGTAATAGGCGTGTAGACCATGTTGCCGGGCACGTAGCGGGTTTCAGTTTCTGTGTCTATCAGGGCCACCGTTAAAATGGCATCCTGGCCTTCTCCCTTTATCTTGGAAAGCAGGTCATCAGCAGTGACCTGTCCTTCGCGCTTGAGCGTGGGCGGGTACAGGTCCATGCTTTTGGTCACCTTTACCCCATGTTGCTGTAGATACGTCTGCAAGTGCTCTTCCACGGTTTGCCTTACGCGGGCGTGGTCGGTGAGCACGGCCACCAGAATGCGGTCATAGGTGTTGGCGGAGGCTTGTGGGCTCTTCCAGGTACCCGTGATCTGGTTGGAAGGGGCACAGCCTGCCAGCCCAAACAGCAGCAGAAGCCACAGCCCCCAGCACCTGTTCAGGACATTGAAAAATACATATAACGTCTTCATATTCAATCGGTTTAAAACGCACCGTCTCTCTTTATAGAAAACGAGGTTCACCCAAAAATGGACGTTAATTTTATGGGAAGGAAGGGCCGAGGATGGATGGCCGGCAGCGCGTTCTTAGGTGCTGTTCCCTTTGGCCGGAAAACCTGTTTTGAGCCTGTTTTCATAAAAACAGCCTTGAAATGGAAACCTTAATCAAGGATTATGCTCATAAGGAAGCCCGCCCTATTGCGGAGTGATTACCCAGCCAGGTTCATCCTATTTCTTTTCCAGGGCCTCTTTGACGGCTTGCGCCACGGTAGGCCACACCGGAGAGGTGGGCGCTACCAGATCAAAGTGGCCTGCCTGGGGCAACAAAGCTACTTTCACGTGGTTGCCTTTACCCGAAGACTTCGCGGCGAAATCACTGGCCTGACTTACGGGTACTATGGGATCCAGGCTCCCCTGCACCAACCTGACCGTGGCACGACGGGCCAACTTAGAGGAGGGCGTGCCCTGTTGATACCGCTGGGGAACGCCCCCCGGTGACCCGCCCATCAGTTTCTCTACGGCGGCGTTGCAGCTGCCTTTGGCTGCGCTATAGGAAACCAGGTCTGGAATACCGGCCAGCGACACTACTCCCGTCACTTTTAACGGGTTGCGGGTGTACAATTCACTGTTGCGCGGCAGGTCTTTTCGGCCGGCGGCCCACAGGGCTAAATGCCCTCCCGCCGAGTGCCCCATCACCACAACTTTTTTGCTATTAAGCGGGTATTGCCGGGCCAGCTGTTTCACAAAATCTACGCCCTGGGCTACATCCAGAAACGTGCCTGGCCACCCGCCGCCCGGGTCGCCTACCCTCCTGAACTCAAGGTTCCAGGTGGCGTAGCCGGCTTTGGTAAGGGCCGCGCTCAGGTGGCTCATGTACTGGTAGTTGTATTGGGCCAGCCAGCACCCGCCATGAATGACCACCACCACCGGAAACGGGCCTTTGCCGACCGGCATCCTTAACTCGCCAAACTGCAACGAATCTTTGCCATAGGCTATTTTTTGACCTGAGGCTGGGGTGGGTAACTGCGTGAGGTCTTGCCAGGTAACCAACTTTGGGGCCGGGGTTTGGGTGTACCCAACCACACTGGTAAGCAGCGTGACAGAGAGCAGCAGCGCGAAGAATTTATAGTTCATGGCCAAAGGTACTACCCAGCGTTAAAGCTTTACCTGTTTTTGGCCTTTGTTTATTTCTTTCAGGAACGTGATCAGGCCTTTCATATACGTGGATTGGTCATCATAGAAGGCCATGTGGCTGCCATTGGGGCAATGCAGGTAGCTGCCGTTCTGTACCTGGGTAGCCATCCAGCGCATGTGCGCGGGGTCCATGGTGTCATGCTGCGCGCCAATAGACAAGGTGGGCACCGTTATGTTTTTCAAGACTGCCTTGCGGTCCCATTTGGCCAGTTTACCGGAGATCCCAAACTCGCTGGGGCCTTGCATGGTCACGTAGAAAGACTGGTTCATTTTGCCGAAGGAGCGGTTCACCGGCTCGGGCCAGTCGGATAACGGAAGACGCAGCACGTGCTTGGCGTAGAAGTGCGGCATGAGCAGCTCCATGTATTTGGGGTTCTGGTAATCTTTTCGGGCTTCAATGTCTCTTACCTGCGCCAGCACCTGGGGGTCCATTTGCTTGGAGAGCACGTCTTGGGCATACTGGCCGTAGTCAATGGCGCTGGCCATCATGTTGGAGATAATGAGGCCTTTGAGGTTCTGCTGGTATTTAAGCGCATACTCCATGGCCAGGATACCGCCCCAGGAATGGCCCAACAGGTAGAAATTGTCTGGGCCCAGATTCAGCGCCTGCCGCACCTGCTCTACTTCCTCTACGTACCGGGGCAAGGCCCAGAAAGTGGTATCCTGCGGATTGTCTGAGTTGCCGCAACCCAGTTGGTCATAGTAAATGAACTCAATGCCTTCTGCTGGCAGGAAATTCTCCATGCACTCAAAATACTCATGGGTGGCCCCGGGTCCGCCATTCAGCAGGAGCAGTTTGATTTTAGGATTGTTGCCTATGCGCTTGGTCCAGACTTTGAACGTGCCTTTGGCGGTTTTAATAGGCACCATCTGCACACCGCCGTCCTGCACCCCTTTCTCAGGGAAAGCAAAGTAAGCGGAGGTTGGGGTTTCCTGGATCTCCTCGGTTTTAATTGGCTTCGAGCAGGATACCAGCGCTAGTAAGATCCAAACACTGGCAATTTTAAGGAATGACTTCATGGGGCGCGTTAGGTGGTTGGTGAATGGTCCTGGCCAAGTTTCTCTCAGCGTTTTAAGGGAGATGCGTCTCCTATTTCCCTTCTAAAGCTACACTTCTGTTTTCATCTGGGCAATACGGCTGCTTGAGGGTCAGCGCCGCGCCAACCACCCGTACAGGCAGCCTGGATAGGGAAAATCGTTTCCAAGCCATTTTTCAGAAATGAGGCCCAAACCAGACTTTTGCTCCTGTCTGCGGCCTGTTGTTTAATGCTTTCCTTGATATATATAAAACATTGAATAATTATATCTTCCCAAGCAAAATACCGACATATTGGTATTCTTTTCCAGCAGATTTAGGCTTTTCTTTACCTAAAATTATCACAGGCAAGTCTCTTGTCATCACAGCAGCCATTTCCCCCTTGCAAAATTATTAAGGCATTGATTTGAACTAAGTTGACCGGATTCTAATTAAGAGAAAATAAAAACCATCATCAAAAACTATCTATTCTAACACGCTCAAATCTGGTCCTTTAGACTGCAGGTTTGGGGAATTTAAATCAAATATAAAATTCAATATTTTCACAAAGAAAATGAGAGCCCGGCAACTTCGTTACCGGGCTCTTTTCATTGCAACCATAATTTGGTTTCTCTTTACACAACTACCCCTCCTAACACCCACACGTTCCCAAAACCAAAACGGCCCCGAAACTTTCGTTTCGGGGCCGTTTTTCTTAAAACAGGGCTAAACCAGCGGCTTAGCTCATCAACTTCTTGTAGCGGATACGCTTCGGCTCCACGTCGCCCAGGCGTTTCTTTTTGGCTTCTTCGTAGTCAGAGAAGTTACCCTCAAACCAGACTACCTGTGAGTCACCTTCAAAGGCCAGGATGTGAGTGGCAATTCTATCCAGGAACCAGCGGTCGTGGCTGATGACCACGGCGCAGCCAGAGAAGTTTTCCAAGGCGTCTTCCAGGGCCCGGATGGCGTTCACGTCCAGGTCGTTGGTAGGCTCATCCAGCAGCAGTAAGTTGGCGCCTTGCTTGAGGGTCATGGCCAGGTGCACGCGGTTGCGCTCTCCCCCAGACAGTACCCCAACTTTCTTCTCCTGGTCACCGCCCGTGAAGTTGAACTTGCTCACGTAGGCGCGGGCGTTTACCTGGCGGCCGGCCAAGAGCATAGTCTCGGTTCCGCCAGAGATGGTCTCAAACACAGACTTGTTGGGGTCCAGGCTTTCGTGTTGCTGGTCTACATAGGCAATCTCCACGGTAGGACCCACGGTGATGTTGCCGGCATCTGGCGTTTCGCGGCCCGTGATTAACCTAAACAAGGTGGATTTACCGGCGCCGTTCGGCCCGATGATCCCCACAATACCGGCCGGGGGAAGGTTGAAGGTGAGGTCTTCAAAGAGGAGCTTGTCACCGTAGGCTTTCTTCAGGTTTTCGGCCTCAATTACCACGTTACCCAAGCGTGGGCCGTCTGGGATGAAGAGCTCCAGTTTCTGTTCTTTCTCCTTGGCGTCCTCAGAGGCCATTTTCTCATAGTTGCCTAAACGGGCCTTAGATTTGGCCTGGCGGGCCTTGGGGCTCATGCGGGCCCACTCCAATTCACGTTGCAGGGTTTTCTGGCGCTTGCTTTCGGTTTTCTCTTCTTTGGCTAAGCGCTCAGCCTTCTGCTCCAGCCAACTGGTGTAATTGCCTTTCCAGGGAATACCCTCGCCGCGGTCCAGTTCCAGAATCCAGCCGGCAACCTTGTCCAGGAAGTAGCGGTCGTGGGTAACGGCAATCACGGTGCCTTTGTACTGTTGCAGGTGTTGCTCCAGCCACAGCACAGACTCAGCGTCTAAGTGGTTGGTAGGTTCATCTAAGAGCAGCACGTCTGGCTCTTGCAAGAGCAGGCGGCATAGGGCCACGCGACGTTTCTCCCCTCCAGAGAGGTTGCCAATCACGGCTTCAGAGGGCGGGGTGCGCAGGGCATCCATGGCGCGCTCCAGTTTGCTGTCCAGGTCCCAGGCGCCCAGGTGGTCCAGGCGTTCCTGCACCTCGCCCTGGCGGGCCATGAGCTTGTCAAAGTCGGCGTTCTCATCGGCGAAGGCCTCGTTGATCTGGTCGTACTCCTTTAAAAGCGCCACTGTTTCGGCCACGCCTTCCTGCACAATCTCCATCACGGTTTTGGAGGGGTCCAGCTGCGGCTCCTGCTCCAGGTAGCCCACGCTATAGCCCGGCGAGAAGGCCACCTCGCCCTGGAACTGCTTGTCTACCCCTGCAATCACCTTCAGGAGGGATGATTTACCGGAGCCGTTAAGACCCAGCACGCCAATTTTGGCCCCGTAGAAAAAAGAAAGGTAAATGTTTTTGAGAACCTGCTTTTGCGGAGGGTAAATCTTACTTACCCCCGCCATGGAGAAGATAATGGTTTCGCTGCTCATAAGGAACGTTTGGTATAAGTTCAGGTCAAGTGCCTGGCCCCAAAGCGTTTTACGCCTGTTTTGCCCAAAACGGCCCTAAAACAAAGGCATAACTTTGTGGGCTGGAAATCAGTATGCAATCAGACGCCAAAACGCAGTATTTCTGTGCCAGAAGGTGCAAATATCGTAAATTTTGGCAGGGGCGGGTTATGAAAATTGCCGGCAATTCATAAACTTGTAAAAAAATAGACGTTCATATTTTCAGTTAATAATCCATTTGATGGAAACCAAAGATTTGTCTGAGGAGGCCCATAAGTACGGCTACATTGAGGGTAACCAGGTGTGGTTGAAGCCTTTTATGCACTTTCCTGCCCGCCAGGTTGGTGACGTGAAAGAGGTCCCCGAGGAATCATTGCAGTACTTTGCCCTTCGGTTTGAGAACTTCAGGCAGAAGGTGAATGCCCTGTTGGAGAAGATTGAAACGTCTGAGAACAAGGGTTCTTTTCTGATGAAGGTGCTTCACCTGAAAGAACAGATTGAGAAATATGACGCCATCGGTGACTTTGAGGCTCTTCACCACCGCCTTGCCGCCGCTGAGACCGAGATCAAAGAAGCCATTTCCAAAAACCGCGACAAGAACCTCTCCACCAAAGTTACCCTTATCCAGCAAGCCGAGGCCCTGCAAGACAGCATTGACTGGCAGGAAACCACTGACAAGCTGAAGGAACTGCGCCAGAACTGGATCAAGACCGGCCCGGTAGACAAAACCCTTACTGAGGAGTTGGAAGAGCGTTTCAAGGCCGCCGTAGAAGTGTTCTTCACGCGCAAGAAAGAGTTCTTCCAGGACAAGAAGGACATGCTTTCCCGCACCATAGACAAATACAAAGCGCTCATTGCCCAGTCTGAGGCCGTGAAAAACTCTGAGGAGTGGGAAGAGACCAGCAAGAAACTCAAAGACCTCCAGAACCAGTGGAAGGAAATTGGTGGCACCCTGCCCCGCAAGGTGTCTAATGACCTCTGGAACAGCTTCAGGGCGGCCAACAACCACTTCTTTGAGCGCCTTAAAAAACATATCAACAGCCAGAAAACAGAGTCTAAAGACAAGTACCTGGAAGATAACCTGGCCAAGAAGAAATCATTGGTGGCCCAGGCCGAAGCCCTCTTAGAGGAGCCTGTGCAGCAGGCTGTGCCTAAGGCCAAAGAACTGCAGGCCGCCTGGAAAAAGGTAGGCCCGGTAAAGCAGGAAGAGTCTGACATTGTCTGGGAAAGCTTTTTAGTGGCCTGCGACAAGATATTTGAACTCAGCAGTTTGGAGCATTTCATGCGCAAGCGGCCCTTGCCAGACGGCAAGAACTCTGACCAGGACCAGGTGCAGGCCCGCATTAGTGCCCTGCGTGATTTCATCAAGTATGACAAGCAGGAACTGGAAGTGCTGGAAACCAATCTGGGCCGCCTGAACCCCAACCCGGGCAATGAAACGTTCAGGGCCATGCTGGAAGGAAAAATCAAGAATTTCAACCGCAAGATCAGGACCAAGACAGAGCTCATAGACCTGCTCCGTAAAAAGACTGAAGTACAAAGCAACAAAACAGCCTAAGTTCTCCGTAAGCCGTTAGAAACTTAACCATAGTTCTAACGGCTTACTTATGAAAAAATACTATTTACTTTCCCTCCTCCTTTTTCCCCTGCTGGCACAGTCCCAAAATATTAAAGGTCCGTACGTGGGGCTCACGACCCAGCTCCAGAATACCTGGATCATTAATGATGAGCAGTACGAGAACGTGAACTACCGCCACAACTTCACCACCAAATGGGCCCCCATTGGCGCCACGCTGGGCTACAAGTTCAATGAAAATCACAATCTGCAGATAGAGGCCATCCGGTCTTACCAAGGCGAGACCTTTGACCTGCATGATGTCAACGATGAGAAAACCGGCGAGAAAGAGGTAGACCTGGTGTACTGGAACATTCCGCTGCTCTTCAAATACACCACTACCGGTACCCTGCGCTTTAACTTCATGGTAGGGCCACAGGTAAGCATTCTGCAAAAGGGCCGCGAGGAAAACCGCTTCACCCGCACCGCCAACTACTTAAGAGACAAAGAGCCTATCACCATTCCACAGGGCACCTACCTCATGGCCAGCACTGAAGAAAGTGACCGCGGCAACAACGCGCAGGTGGGTGGCTTCAACAAACATGACCTGGGCATTGCCCTGGGCGCGGGCGTAGAGTACAGCTTCACAGAAAATCTGTATTTGAGCGCCAACGTGCGCTACAGCTACAACTTTGTAGACATCAGAGACAAGGAATACATACGGCCCGCCACAGACCCAGACTACTATGTCTTGCGCCAGAACATGGTGGTGGGCGTGCAGCTGGGCATCAATTATCTCTTTAACACCGGCGATGGCGAATCTAGCGCCCGGCACCAGTAAAAATACCCCTGGAACCTAAACATTTTACCTAGCTGCCCGTTCTGTTTTAACGTTACGGCTGCCTATTGAGAAGAAACCTTTGATTTGTCAATCAATTTTCTATTTTTGCAGCCCGTTGAAACACGTGCAACCTATTTGTATAGCTATACTACTTTAAAGAAATTACTATGTATTGGACACTAGAACTTGCCTCTTACCTGGAAGATGCCCCTTGGCCCGCCACCAAAGACGAACTGATTGACTATTCTATCCGCTCTGGCGCTCCCATGGAAGTGGTAGAAAACCTACAGGCCCTGGAAGATGACGGTCAGCCGTATGAGAGCATTGAAGAAGTTTGGCCGGACTATCCTACCAAAGAAGACTTCATGTTCAACGAGGACGAATATTAATATAATTAGGAATTAAAAAATCAGGAATATACTCTCCGGTGATTCCTGATTTTTAACTCCTAATTCCTGATTCCCTTGGGCGTTTTAGAAATAAAAGAATTGGTTGCGGGGTACGACGAGCGCGTACTTATCCGCAACCTTTCTTTTTTAGTGCCCAAGCCGGTTTTCATTGCCATTATTGGCCACAACGGCAGCGGCAAATCTACCTTTCTGAAAACCCTTACCGGCCATGTGCCCTATAAGGGGCAGATTCTGGTGCAGGGCAAGGCGCTTCCCTCAAAATCCGGGGCACTGGCCCGCTCCCTTTCCTACCTGCCGCAGAAGAACAATGTGGCGTTTCCGGTGGAAGTGCGCGAACTGGTGGTGATGGGGCTCTTCCGGCAGAAGCGCCTGTTGGAGAACTACACTGCCGCCGACTATGCGCGCGTAGACCAGACCCTGGCCCACCTGCACATTTCACACCTGAGTCACCGCCCGTTCACCCAGCTTTCTGGCGGAGAGCAGCAACTGGTCTGGCTGGCCCAGCTCATGCTGCAAGACGCCCCCATTGCCCTGCTAGATGAACCCACGCAGCAGCTAGATGTCTACCACAAAAGAAAGGTGTTTGATTTAATGACCCAGTGGGTACAGACCGAAGGCAAGACCGTGCTCTGCATCACGCATGACCTCCTGAACCTTATGACTCTGCAAGGCTATCTGCTCAACCTCTCCCAACCACACCCGGTCCTGGAGGAAATCTCCCCGCAAACCGTGCTGGCGCATCAGCGCTACCTGGAGGAAACCGGCGTCCCCCACGCAGGGCTTAACGCATAGGCTGCGGTTCACCGGTACTTACCGGCGTCAGCTTTTCCTCCGTGAGGTGAAAGACATACACCTTGTTCACATCCTTCTCGTCAAACTTGTTGTCTTTGTTAGAATCTGCCTTGGTGATGAACGTAAGCGCGTTGGTAGTCTTCTGCATTTTCCAATGCACCAGGTGCTCGCCTTTAGGAGAAATCTGCTGCAATCCCTTCCCTGAGGCCGTGGTAATAAAAAGAGCCCGCAGGTCATTAGAGTCCAGCTTATCATTCTGGTTCCAGGTTTTATCCCCGCCAATAATGACCACAGGCCGCTCTTTCCGGTAGGTGCCGCCCTCTTTGTAAGCCGTAGCGTCTATCTGGAACGGAGCCGGTAGCTCCAATCTAACCGACTGCCCGGTTCTGGTATTGATAAAAAGTAGCCCTACCTCTTCCCCTAAACCCACGTTTATCTTAGAGGCCGAGTAAATGGACGCCACCACCATGTCTGTAGAATCTAGGACGGTGAGTTGGTTGTACTGCGGGGAAAATTTTCCCTGGCCCTTTGCTTGCTCTGCCGCGGCCCATAGAAACACAAGCAACATAAGCGCGGTAAGCGGGCGCAAAGACAAGCAGACAGATGGCTTCATGGGAAATAGCGTTAAGTGGAAGGAAAGCTGTTTTAAGCCTGTTTTCTGAAAAACAGGCTTAAAACAGAAATACACGTTATTTTTTAGGCGGCTCTGCCGAGGCCTGGTTTTTCTCCTGTTGCAGGAAAGCCTCGGCCAGGAGCAAATCCTCGGGGGTAGTGAGTTTGATGTTCTTGAAGCTGCCTTCCACCAGGTGGATCTTATGCCCAAACCGCTCCACCACTGAGGCGTCATCAGTGAACAGCGGGCTCCCCGGTTGGGCGTAGGCGCGGCGCAACAGCGGCAACCTAAAGCACTGCGGAGTCTGCACCAGCCTATACGCAGAACGGTCCACGGCCTTGGAGCTTCCGCCCCGTACCCGTCTAATGGAGTCTTTCAGAGAAACCGCCACCACCGCCGTGCCTTGCGCAAAGGCAGTGTCATAGGCAGTTTGCAACATGACATTGTCTACGAAAGGGCGCACCCCGTCATGCACCGCCACCACCCCATCCAGTTCCTGGTCCAGGGCCGCCAACCCGTTCTTCACCGACTGAAACCTGCTGGCGCCACCTACCACCATCTGGTGCGGCAGGGTGAAGGAATAGTCAGCGCACAAGGTCTGCCAGGTTTCTATCTCCGCCTGCGGCAGCACCAATACCAATAGCATGGCTGGGTCAAAGGCATGGAAACGGCGCAGGGTATGCATGAGCACCGGCTCTCCGCCAATAGGCAGAAACTGCTTGGGCTGCGCGGCCTGCATGCGGCTACCCGAACCACCGGCCACAATAATGGCGTATTTCTTTAATTCTGCGGAAGACATGGCTGCAAGATACACATTCCGGCACGCGCCTGGCAAACCTGTTTTGGGCCTGTTTTCGCAAAAACGGGCCTAAAACGCAAACCAGACGGCCCTGGACTTTAACGGTTTCCTGGGTTAGAACTGCAAGGTAAAGGTGGTGCCCAGCCCTACCTCACTGACTACGGAAAGGTTGCCGCCCATGGCCTTGGCCTGTGAATGGGCAATGTAAAGGCCCATGCCTTTGCTGTCTTTGCGCTGGTGGAACCGCTGGTACAAACCAAAGATGCGCTCGCCGTACCTATTCAGGTCTATGCCCAGGCCATTGTCTTTGAAATGAAGGTACTGTCGGCCGTCTATGGTCTCTGTGGTTACCTCAATAGAGAGTATCTGGTCAGGTGACCGGTATTTGATGGCGTTGGAAAGCAGGTTGAGCAGGATGCTGTACAAGTAGCTGCCGTTGTAGTACACCTCTGGCACCTGGGCAAAATCTGTGAGAACATCAGCGCCAATTTCCGTAAGAAGCCCGTCTACCGAAAGGCGTACCCGCTCAAAGGCCTCTGGCAGGTTAATCTGCTCTTTCTGGGTGTGGGGCTTGTTCTTGATGACCAGGATTTCCAGCAGATCATCAATAATAGTATTGAGCTGCACCGTAGACTCCTTGAACTTCTGGATCAGGAGCTTGTTGCGGCCCTCAGGCACGGCGTCCATGTCCAGGAGATTAATGATGCCAGTTAGGTTAGAAAGCGGCGCCCGCAGGTTATGCGAGGTGATAAAGGTGAATTGCTTAAGGTCTGCGTTGTTCTGGGTAAGCTCTGAGATGAGGAGCTCTCGTTCCTGGGCGTAGCTCTTGCGCAGGGTGATATCGCGCAGCAAGGAGATCCAATGCGTGAGTTGGCCCCGGTGGTTGAACATAGGAATGAGCAGCAGTTGGGTCCAGAAGCGGCTTCCGTCTTTGCGGTAGCTCATCAATTCCCCCTCACAGGCCTTTCCCTGTCGCATCTGCCCAATAATGCCTTCCATCACCTGGGTATCAGTGTCGGGGCCGTTCAAGAAGGAAGGGTCTCTGCCCAGCACCTCTTCCTGGGTATACCCGGTCATGGAGAAAAACGCGTTGTTAAAGTAAATAGCCTTGAGGGTGTTCAAATCATCTGGCAGTACCTCACTAATGATAATAGCGTCCTGGGAATTGGTGATCACAGATTCCAGCAAGCGCAGCTGCTGCTCCTCGGCTTTCTGCTGGGTAATGTCTGTGAGCAGGGCAAACACACTTTCTACTTGTCCGTGTTCATCCAGCAGCGGCTGCACCTGTAGTTTTATCCAGTGCTTTTCCTTGGTTTTGGAATACTGGAGCACGTTGCACTCCAGGGGCTGCACTTTGCTTAGCCGCTCTTCAATATTAGCCAGGGTGCCCAGGTCGGTTTCAGAGCCGTTCAGAAAAGAGGCCAGGGTTTTACCGGCAATCTCCTCCAGGGTGTAGCCCAGCATTTTAGTAAAAGCGGGGTTCACCCAGTGCACCCTCAGGTCAGGAGACATAATTAAGACGCCGTTCACGGTTTCACGCGCTATCACAGAAAGCTTCCGGAGTTCTTCTTCGGCTTGTTTCTGGGCCGTGATGTCTTGCATGGCCCCTACTATACGCACTGGTTTGCCGGCCTCATCCCTGATCAGGGAACCTTGGTCTACCACATAGGCATATTCCCCGTTGGCCTTCATGAACCGGTACTCTTCCCGCCAGAAGTCTTTGGTGGCATGGGTGATCACTTCCTCTAAGGAGGCATTGACACGGTCAAGGTCTTCGGGGTGCACCTGCTGGGCCCAGAGGTCAAACTCCAGCCCGAACTCCTGTACCTTAAAGCCGAACAGTTTCTCAAAGCCCAGGCCCCAGGCAATGGTACCGGTGTGGATGTCAAAATCCCAGATGGCATCATTGGTGGCCAGGGTGGCGTAATAGAAACGCTCATTACTTTCTCTTAGCTCTTTTTCCGCGAGCTTGCTTTCCATAATCAACTGGAGCAGGTTACGCACGCTCTCCAGCGATTTCTCTTCTTCACGGGAGGGCGGCCTGGCCTCCTGCAGATACACTACCAAAGCGCCCAGCAGCTTCTGCCCTATGCTAACCACCGGATACGACCAGCACGCTTTTATACCATAGGAATGCGCCATGCTCTGGAGCAGTTGGTTCTTAGACTCCTGCGCAAGGTCTGCAAGGATGATTTTTTCATTAGAAGAGCTTTCCAGCAGAAAAGTGCCTTTGGCCTGCTCAATGGAGATGTGGTCAATGGCGTTTGAAAAGCCGGCAGGCAAACTAGGGCCCGCCACGGTAGAAAGGTTCTGGCGCTTTAGCTGAAGGGTGGAGCATAGCAGGCCCGGATAAATCTTCTCCACCCCGGCCAGGTAAAACTCCACCACACTTTGCAGGCTTACGCCCGAGGACGCGTTTTTTTCCAATACCTGCTTGCCAAGTTGTTCCAGGGCAATGATGCGGCGGTATCTGCTAAACCTGCCCCCAGCGGGAATTGCCACCTCCTGTTCAGCAGACACGCCAGAGGGCATGCCCGTAGCAATAAGCGCCTGGGCCTGCACTAACTCCTGCTGCGTGCTTTCCAATTCCAGGCGCAGGCTCTCCAGTTTTTTCTGGGTCTGCTGCAAAGCCTCTTCCAGCGCCAGCCGTTGTTTACCGTCTGGGCTGTCTGAGTTCTGCAAGACTAGCATCTTGTTTTCATTCTGCTTCATTATGGCTTTACAGCTGAATCTCTACTTCGTGGCTTTGCCGGGTGCGGATGGCTTCGGTTTCTCTAGCCCTGGCTAATTTTCTTGGCTGTTTTAAGCCTGTTTTCAGGAAAACGCCCTCAGAACGCCCGGCCCTTTTATACGGTGGTCTTGCCAAGCCGTCTAACCCATTAGGAATCTGGCAGAAACATGGCCCAAAGCCGGAAAGAAGGTAAGCGGGGTAAACAGCGCAACCGGCACGCTAAACGGGAGCCTAAACTACTAAAACAGAAACAGCTAGCCTAAGCCCAAGCCCGTTTTAGGCAATTATTCATGAAAAAAGTTAAAAATAAAAAGCCCCGCCGGTACAAGTACCAGCGGGGCTTTCCAATATGATCAGATTTATCTTTTACAGGATCAGCATCACGTCACCGTAGCTGAAGAACTTATACTCCTCTTTAATAGCGGTGCGGTAAGCTTCCATGACCAGGTCATACCCTCCAAAGGCGGCAGCCATCATCAACAGCGTAGACTCCGGCATGTGGAAGTTAGTAATCAGCGCATTGGCTATCTTGAAGTCATACGGAGGGAAAATGAACCGGTCTGTCCAGCCTTCATTGGGCTTAAGGCGGTTGTTAGCCGATACCGACGACTCCAGAGCACGCATGGTGGTGGTACCAATGGCGCAAACCCGTTTCTTGGCATCTAAGGCCTTATTCACCACCTTGGCCGTGTCCTCAGTCACGAAGAACTGCTCAGAGTCCATTTTGTGCTTGGTCAGGTCCTCCACGTCTACCGGCCGGAACGTGCCCAAGCCTACGTGCAGGGTAACTGGTGTTACGTCAACCCCCTTCAGTTCCAGGCGTTTGAGTACCTCTCTGGTAAAGTGCAGACCGGCGGTAGGGGCGGCTACGGCCCCGGTTACCTCGGCGTACACGGTTTGGTAACGCTCCTCGTCCTCAGGCTCTGGCTCGCGCTTGATGTATTTTGGCAGCGGGGTCTCGCCCAGGCTGTGTACAATCTTGTAGAAATCCTCGTCTGGGCCGTCATACAGAAACTTGATGGTACGGCCGCGGGAGGTGGTGTTGTCAATAACCTCGGCTACCAGGTCACTATCCCCGAAATAGAGCTTATTGCCCACCCGTATTTTACGGGCCGGGTCTACCAGCACGTCCCAGAGGTGAATGCGCTTATCCAGTTCTCTCAGCAGGAAAACCTCAATCTTGGCGCCGGTCTTCTCTTTATTACCGTACAAACGGGCCGGAAACACTTTGGTGTTGTTGGTCACCATCACGTCACCCTCATCAAAATAGGTGATAATATCTTTAAAGATTTTATGCTCTATCTTGCCGCTGTCACGGTGCAGGACCATCATACGGGCTTCATCACGGTGCGGAGCCGGATGGGTGGCCATCAACTCATTTGGCAGGTCAAATTTGAACTCAGATAACTTCATATTTAATATTACGGTATTAAAATATTACGCAAAAACAGACCGCAAAGGTAGGCAGTTTGCCTTAATTTATATTACTTTCAGATAAATAAGTATCTTTACCCGCTTTGGTTGTTTCTATTGGCTAAACATATCACCCGCTGCTATGTTTCCCTTTAGCCACCGCCTTTGCACCGGTAAGGCCTGTAACCGTTTCACCGTGAACGCATTCCTTTTCACCCAGATAATTCTGTAATTTCCTTATGATCTACTTCCGGCTGGTGTTAGAGAGTTTTAGGTTCGCGTGGCAGGCCCTGCGGGCTAACCTCCTGCGCACCATTCTCTCGTTGCTGGGGGTAACCATTGGTATCTTCGCCATTATCTCTGTGTTCACCATTGTAGACTCTCTGGAGCGCAGCATACGGGAGAGCATGAGCTTTGTGGGCGAGCGTATTATCTATGTAGAGAAATTCCCCTGGATTTTTAAAGGCGGCGAGGACATTCCGTGGTGGAAGTACATGCAGCGACCACCCGCCAACAGCCGCGAATTCAAATACCTGGAAGGGACGCTGGAAAACGCCGAAGGCGTGGCCATGGTATCACGCCGGGGCGGCAATACCTTCAAGCATGGCAACAACAGCATGAGCGGGCTTATGCTGCAGGGCGTTTCCAAAGACTTTAACAAAGTAGCCGAGGTGCCCATTGAGGAGGGACGATTCTTTACCCACCAGGAGGTGGAGGGCGCCCGCAACGTAATCATTATTGGCGCTGAGATAGCAGAAAACATTTTCCCATACGGCGGTGCCCTGGGCGGCGATGTTAAGATACGGGGCCAGAAGTTCACCGTGGTGGGCGTGATGGAGAAACAGGGAGCCGGTCTGTTTGAGGGCCTGCCTACCAATGACAAGAACGCATATGTGCCCTTTGGGGCTTTCGGGAAGATGTTTGCCGGCGGGCCGAGGGGCATTCAGCCTACGCTCATGATCAAGGGCAAGGTAGAAGACACGGGCCTGCAGAACCTGGAGTACGAGGTAAAAGGCAAAATGCGTACCGTGCGCGGCCTCAAGCCTTATGAGGAAGACAATTTTGCCGTGAACCGCTCAGAAATGATGGCAGACGCCATTGGCGAGATGTTCTCCATCATTGGCATTGCCGGCTGGGTAATTGGCGGGTTCTCCATTCTGGTGGGTGGCTTTGGCATTGCCAACATCATGTTTGTGTCTGTGAAAGAGCGTACCAACATCATAGGCATTCAGAAATCACTGGGGGCCAAGAATTTTTTCATCCTGTTCCAGTTCCTGTTTGAGTCTGTGTTCCTGAGCCTGATTGGCGGGGGTGTGGGTATCCTGCTGGTCTCGTTGATCACCTTAATTCCCATGGGCACGCTGGATATAATCCTTACGCCCGGAAACATCTTGCTGGGGTTGGGCGTATCGGTCGTGATTGGCGTTCTCTCCGGCATTATCCCGGCCGTGATCGCCTCCCATCTGGACCCGGTAATTGCCATCAGGTCTAAATAAGCAAAACCTTACGTTTACATGATGCTATGGACCAACTCTTCCATGTGCGCGTTGCTGCCTGCGCCTTTTCCAGAACAAAACCACCAGCCAACCAGAGGTAATTACACAAAATCTGGGGCCTGCACCCAGAAAATAACCATAATATAATTTTAGACGTGCCCTTTACTGGCTTTTTTCGCGTAAATGGGCTTAATACATGATTGATCTATGACGAAGTTGAGAAAGACGAGTAAAACAAAATTGCATGATGAGGTTCAGAACGCCGGAAGCGGCACCACCATCATTCAACCCAATGTAAACGATGACAAGGTGCCTTCCCTGCAGGAAGCCAAGAAAATAGCCAAGCGCGAAAGCCCGGTGATCAGTGATGATGACAAGCGCATTAGAGAGGCGTTCACAGACAAAAACTGGAACGAGATCAAGATCGCAGACTCCTGGCAGATCTTCAAGGTGATGTCTGAGTTTGTGGAAGGCTTTGAGAAAATGGCCAAGATAGGCCCCTGCGTGTCTATCTTCGGGTCTGCCCGAACCAAGCCCGAGAACCCGTACTACAAAATGGCCGAGGAGATTGCCGCCAAACTGGTGCGCCACGGCTACGGCGTAATCACGGGCGGTGGCCCGGGCATCATGGAAGCCGGTAATAAAGGCGCCCACTCAGAGGGCGGCCGCTCGGTGGGCCTGAACATTCAGCTGCCCTTTGAGCAGTTCAACAACATCTACATTGACCCAGACAAGATCATCAACTTTGACTACTTCTTTGTACGCAAGGTAATGTTTGTGAAATACGCCCAGGGCTTTATTGGTATGCCTGGCGGTTTTGGTACGCTAGATGAGCTGTTTGAGGCCATCACCCTTATCCAGACCAAGAAAATTGGCAAATTCCCGATTGTACTGGTGGGCAAAGCCTACTGGGGTGGCATGTTTGACTGGATCAAAGACGTGATGCTCACCCAGGAAAGCAACATCAGCCCAGAAGACCTGGACCTGGTGCACCTAGTAGACAACGCCACCGATGCCGTGACCGTGATTGATGAGTTCTACAGCAAATACCTGCTGTCTCCCAACTTCTAAGCGAAACCGCAACGGGCCTGTTTTAAGCCTGTTTTTAGAAAAAGAGCCCCGAAACGATTCGGGGCTCTTTTGGTTTCAGGCCTTGCCGGAATACACTAACTTTGGAGAAACAGGAGTTATACAGGCAACCCCGCCCCCGCGCCATGACCACAGACAGTACCAAAAGACAGAAACAAGCCCGCGTACTCCGCGATTTCCGGAAAGTGCACCGGATCACGGGCGCCCTGCTGTTCGTCTTTTTCTTTGTGCTGGCTATTACCGGGCTTTTGCTGGGCTGGAAAAAACACACGGGCGGCGCGATTCTGGCCAAAACCCACACCGGCACCTCTACCAATCTCAAAGATTGGCTGCCGGTAGATAGCCTCACCCATCATGCCTTCCAGGCCGTGCGGGACTCCCTGGGCCAGGAGACGCCCCTTACTCTTGACCGCATTGACCTCCGCCCCGACAAAGGCACCGCTAAGTTCACGTTTGTGGAAGGCTACGTGGGCGTGCAGATAGACGGGGCCACCGGACAACTTTTGCACCTGGAAAGCCGCCGCGCCGACTTTATTGAGCACCTGCATGACGGCACCGTCCTGGACCGGTGGCTGGGCGTGGAAAGCGGCGTCCTGAAAGTCATCTACAGCACCATTATGGGCGTGGCGCTGCTTATCTTCACCATTACCGGCTTCTGGCTTTGGTACGGACCCAAGCGCATGAAACAGGAGAAACCTGCCCCTGTCTCCCCTCTAAACCGGCCCCGCACCGCCCGGCCGCTCCGCGCCTGATAACTGGCGAGGCTGGTCTGACACTAGCCTCTGGTTGTTTTAATTTCTGTTTTAAGCCCGTTTTTCAGAAAACACCCTTAAAACGCAAGCCTAGCGCTGGTGCATAAACTAGCCGCCATCTGTTTTTATTAACAGCACCCGCCTGGATTTCTATTTCCTAGCCCGCCAACAAGACGCCTGGCTTTTTACTGAATAAGTTGAGATTGTGCGGTAAACGTGTATCTTTAATACACTGCAACTCTACGGCTATGACTTATCTTGACCAGATTTCAGAACCTACGCTTTTGTTGAACCAGCAGATCGCGCGCGCCAACATTCGGCGCATGGCAGAGAAATCCCGCCGGGCCGGGGTACGCTTCCGGCCCCACTTCAAGACCCACCAGTCTAAACAGGTAGGCGAATGGTTCAAAGAAGAAGGGGTCACGGAGATTACGGTTTCCTCGGTGAAGATGGCCGCCTATTTTGCCCACCATGGCTGGACCGATATTACCATCGCCTTCCCGCTCAACCGCAGGCAATTACCTCAGATCGCCAAACTGGCGAAACAGATCACCTTAAACCTGCTGGTTACCTCTGCTGATGACGTGGCCTTTCTGCGGAAAAACCTGTCTGTACCGGTTCACCTGTGGGTGAAGATTGACACTGGCTACGGCCGTACGGGCATCATGCCCAAAGACACTGTGGCCCTGGACGCGGTCATGACCGAACTGGCCAATACCCCCCAGCACTCTTTCTGCGGCTTCCTGGCGCACGCCGGCCACACCTATAAGACCCGCCACTTGGGCACTATCGCCTCCATTCACCAACAGACCCTAGAGAAAATGCAGGCCCTGAAAGCCCGGTATGCGCCTGCCTGGTCCGAACTAGAACTGTCTATTGGAGACACGCCCAGTTGCAGCGTCATAGATAATTTTACCGGTATTGACGAAATACGCCCCGGCAACTTTGTGTTCTATGACCTGACTCAAAACCAAATTGGCTCCTGTACCCTGCAAGATATTGCCGTGGCCGTGGCCTGCCCCATAGTAGCCCTACACCCTGAAAGAAACGAAGTCATTCTTTATGGCGGCGCGGTCCACTTCTCCAAAGACGCGCTTTCCTTGCCCAACGGAAGCACCATCTTCGGGCTGGTAGTGCCGCTCACTGAAAAAGGCTGGGGAGAACCTTTGCCCCAAACCTCAGTCATTTCTCTGTCACAGGAGCACGGCGTGGTGCACACCACCCATGACTTGATGAAGCATTTTAAGTTAGGAGGATTGGTGGGCGTTTTGCCGGTGCACTCTTGCTTGGCGGCAGATTTGATGAAGGGGTATGTGACGTTGGAGGGTGAGCGGCTGGAGCATTTGAGTGGGGTGGTGTGAACCTCACCCCCGGCCCCTTCTCCCATAGAGAGGGGAGTTTTAGATAAAGTCTGCTTTGGGTTTCTCTGCCCTCTTTTGTTTTCCTGAAAGGATCTTGTGAACAAACAGTAATAGCGCCTACTACAAAGCTTTTCTAGTTTGCCTACAAGATCTTTCCAAGATGACAGAAGGAAAGTGACCGTTTTGAGTCTGTTTTATGGAAAACAACCCCAAAACGCATCTACTCACTATACCTTCACTACCGGTCTACTCACATGATGCGCACCAGACTTCTACTTTTCTTCTGTTTCCTCTGCCTTACCTTAGGTTGTGAAAATAATGCTCAGAGAAAAACAGATAACGACCTTGAGCAAAGTATTACGCTCATCACTCTAGGGATTGCAGATTCAGTTACTTCTGGAAATCAGCTTCATGGCGGAATAGCAAATTTTTTCTTTGTTGATTTAGCTAATGATAGCTTTATACTTTATGAAAAGGCTTTTCATTTGGATAGTACGGCTTACTTTACTAAAGGCCAAGTATCTGGCAAAATCAAAGATTTAAGTAGAAATGAGAAGATTGTTAGGTTTGTCCGCGAAACCCTTACAAGGAAAAGCAATAACAGTATCCCTACACTTTATGAAGGTGGCTTATATTGTGGTAAAGATTATATTGGGGTCATAAAATCTGATACAATCACCAAGGATTTTGCTTTCCGCTATGACTTTGGGTTTGCAGACATTAAGGGAGAGGTAATGGCCTTATTAGCCAACGGAAAAAATATTCAGTCTTTAGATACCACGGTTAACTTGAACGAGGATAGTGTTTTAAGGCCAGTCCTCTCTCGCCCTATATTTTCTGCTATGCGCCCCCTACCTCCACCCGATCTACCCCCTCCACCACCTCCAATCAGAAACTAGCTTTTGTTTCCAGCCTCTTTTCCCCAAAACAGTCTCAAAACGCTTTTACTGAAAAACTCCCGTCTTCAATTGAGAAAGGGCCAGGAGTGGAGCAACTAAAAACTCCGGCCCTCCCCTAAACTATTCTGCGGTAATTTCGGTTAAGAAGAGATGCACGGCCCGCTCCTATTCTAGCGCGGGAATGCCTACCTTTGCTCTTTAAACCGAACCGAGTCGGATGACGCCAAAAGAATCTGCCGCTACGCCTGTAGCCAAACATAAAACCTCTACCACCGTGGATGTACCTTTCATTGAAGTGTACGGCGCCCGGGAACACAACCTCAAGAATATCTCGCTCAAGATACCCCGCAATGAGTTGGTGGTCTTTACGGGCATCTCGGGCAGCGGCAAGTCCTCGCTGGCCTTTGACACCATCTACGCCGAGGGGCAGCGCCGCTACATGGAGACGTTCTCGGCCTACGCGCGTTCGTTTCTTGGAGGCCTGGAGCGGCCTAACGTAGATAAGATTGAAGGGCTTTCGCCGGTGATCTCCATTGAGCAGAAAACCACCTCGCGCAACCCGCGCTCTACGGTGGGTACCATCACGGAGATTTATGACTTTCTGCGTTTGCTCTACGCCCGCACCGCCGAGGCCTACAGCTACGTGACCGGCGAAAAGATGATCAAGCAGTCTGATGACCAGATTGTGCAGCATATCCTGGAGCACTTCAACGGCAAGCGCACCATCATTCTGGCCCCCGTGGTGAAAGGCCGTAAAGGTCATTACCGCGAGCTGTTTGAGCAGATACGCAAGATGGGCTTTATCAGGGCCCGCATTGACGGCGAACTGGTGGAACTCACCCCTAAAATGCAGCTGGACCGCTACAAGATCCACGACATTGAGATCGTGATTGACAAGCTGGTGCCTAGTGCAGATGATCGCTACCGCCTGTCTACCTCCATTCAGAATGCGTTGCAGCACGGCAAAGGCACCGCCCTGGCCATGGACGCTGACACCAATGAGACCCAGTTCTATTCAAGACATTTAATGGACCCGGCCACCGGCATCGCCTATGATGACCCGGCGCCTAACACCTTCTCCTTTAACTCGCCGTACGGGGCCTGCCCGGTGTGTAACGGCTTAGGCGAGATTGAGGAACTCACCGAGGAATCCATCGTGCCCAGCAAGAGCGTGAGCATCAGCCGGGGCGGTATTGCGCCCTTGGGCGAGTACCGTGACATCTGGATTTTCTCGCAGATACAGGCCCTGCTAAAGCGCCACAAGCTGTCTTTGATGGCCCCTATTGAAGAGATTCCGGAAGAGGCCTGGCACCAGCTCATGTACGGCTTTGAGGAGGAGGACCCCAAAGGCAAGAAAGAACCCTTCGTGTTTGAGGGCGTTATCAACTTCCTGAAGAAACAGTTGGAGTCTGACTCAGACAACGTGCGCGCCTGGATTCAGGAATACACCCAACAAAGCACCTGCCCTGAGTGTAACGGCTACCGCCTGAAAAAGGAATCGCTGCACTTCAAGCTGGACAACAAGCATATTGGGCAGCTTTCTGAAATGGACATCCAGGAACTGGCCAATTGGATTGCCAACCTGGAGGACCGCCTGAGCGAGCGCCAGAACATGATTGCCCGCGAACTCCTGAAAGAGATCCGCAAGCGGATTGGCTTCCTGGTAGACGTAGGGCTGGAATATCTGCACCTGCACCGTTCCGTGCGTACCCTGTCCGGGGGCGAGAGCCAGCGGATTAGATTGGCCACCCAGATCGGAACGCAGTTGGTAGGCGTGCTCTACATCATGGATGAACCCAGCATTGGCCTGCACCAGCGCGACAACGAGAAGCTCATCAAGGCCCTGCAGGATTTGCGCGACCTGGGTAACAGCGTAGTAGTGGTGGAGCACGACAAAGACATGATCCTGGCCGCCGATTACGTGGTGGACATAGGTCCGGGTGCGGGCATCCATGGCGGGCAGGTGGTAACGGCCGGCACGCCGCAGGAGATGATGGAGAGCGGCACCATTACCGCAGATTACCTCAGCTATCGCCGCGGCATTCCCGTGCGCCGCCAAAAGCGCGAAGGCAACGGCAAGAGCGTGATTCTGCGCGGGGCCACCGGCCACAACCTCAAAGACGTGACCCTGGAACTGCCCCTGGGCAAGCTGATCTGCGTGACGGGCGTATCGGGCAGCGGGAAATCCTCGCTCATCCATGACACCCTCTACCCTATCCTCAACAAGCACTTCTTCCATGCCAAGCGCGAGCCGCTTCCTTTTAAGGGCATTGAAGGCCTGAGCCACATTGACAAGGTGATTGAGGTAGACCAGAGCCCAATTGGCCGCACGCCGCGCTCTAACCCCGCCACCTATACCGGCGTGTTCACTGAGATCCGGAGTTTGTTTGCGTCTATGCCCGAGGCCAAGATCAGAGGCTACGCCGCAGGCAGGTTCTCCTTTAACGTGAAGGGCGGCCGCTGCGAGACCTGTGAGGGCGCCGGCATGCGCACCATTGAGATGAACTTCATGCCAGATGTGTACGTGCCCTGCGAGACCTGCAAAGGCAAACGCTACAATCGTGAAACCCTGGAAGTTCGCTTTAAAGGCAAGTCGATCACTGATGTGCTGGACATGACCGTGGAGATGGCTACTGAGTTCTTTGAGCACCAGCCCCGCATCCTGCGCAAGATCAAAACGCTCAATGATGTTGGCTTGGGCTATATCACCCTCGGGCAGCAGGCCACCACGCTTTCTGGCGGTGAGGCCCAACGCGTGAAGCTGGCCACCGAGCTCTCCAAGAAAGACACCGGCCGTACGCTTTACATTCTGGATGAGCCTACCACGGGTCTGCACTTCCAGGACATTGAGCACCTTTCAGATGTGTTGAACCGCTTGGTAGACAAAGGCAACAGCGTACTCATTATTGAGCACAACATGGATCTGATCAAGGTAGCAGACCACGTGATTGACATTGGCCCCGAAGGCGGCGCCAAAGGCGGCTTCATTGTGGCCCAAGGTACCCCTGAGGAAGTGGCCGCCCTGAACCTGGGCTACACCGCCCGCTTCCTGGCCGAGGAGTTACGCACCAGCCTTTATGTAGACGCCCCGGTGTTTGTAGAGGAAGCACCCGAACCGGAAGACGAGGCCCCAGCGGAAGCACCCGAGAAGAAGACCCGGGGCCGCAAGAAGAAAGAACCCACCGCTGAAAATGCCTCTGCCCCGGCCAAGGAAAAGAAAACCCCGGGCCGGAAGAAAAAGGCAGAATAACGTTTTGGGCCCGTTTTTAGGAAAATAGCCCCAAAACAGCATAAACAGAAAAGCCTTGCTCTGGGAGCAGGGCTTTTCTGTTTATAGCACGGTAATTCTCCCTTCGGTTCTACCCCAGCTAGCCAAGGGTTGAACGCTGGCGCGAAAGCGAAAAGAGCTGTTATTTCTAGTGGGCAGCTTCTGCCGCAGGCACGGCTTTCTCTGCAGCTGAATCAGCGGGCGCAGCGGTAGCGGCAGTAGCGGTAGTAGTGTCAGCAGGAGTGGCAGCAGCTGGGGCGTGCGCCTCTGCTACGGGGGCCTCGGTGGTTATTTCTTCGCCCAGCGCCGTTCCGGAGCCTTTGTCATTGGGGTCTGTGGAAGATGTATAGGTGGAGCACGCAGAACCTACCAACAGAGCGCAGGCCGCGAAAAAAGGCATTAGATGTTTCATGGGTTTCGTAAAGTTTGCCCAAAGGTACTTCCAGCTTCGCAAAAAACAATCTCCATTTTCCGGAGCCAGGCACCAGCGAATACTTTCGACATGAGTCAAATTGATAATTTGGTTCAAAGCCGTTTCAGGCCTGTTTTTCTAAAAATGGCTCTAAAACAGAAGGCTCCTCTTTTTTTGAAAGAGGAGCCTTCTGTTTATGCTTCAAGAAAGAAAGTTACTTCTTCAGTTTGTCATAAAGGGCCTGGGCGGCTTTTTGGTGCTCGCGGAGCACGGGCAGCGTTTTCGCCGCGAAGGCCTTTACCTCGGCGTCCTGGCCGGTGGTAGACTGGCGCTCAAACTCCTGCACGTCTTTATTGTGGTCTTCCACCATGTGCTGCATGTACATTAAGTCAAACTCAGCGCCGGCGGGGGCTTTGGACAGCATGTCCAGGTGCTGCTGGTGCTCAGGCAATAGAGAGGGAGGAAGCTTGATTCCTTTCTTGGCGGCCAGGGCCTTGAGCTCGGTGTTGGCTTTGGAATGGTCTGTTACCATGCGCTGACCAAACTGTTTCACCCCTGCGTCCTTAGCCTTGGTGCTGGCCAATTTGCCGGCCTCTACCTCCATCATACCGCCGCTGGCAGCTTTCATCACAAAGTCCTGGGCCGGGTTTTGGGTGGCCATGGCGCTGTCTGGGGTAGCACCCGTGGCGGGGTTGTCAAAGGTGGCGTTGTTGTTGGTTTCTGCTATGGCCCGGCTGTTGGTGAGGTTGGTAGCGGCAGGGCTAGGGGTGATGCTGTAGCCGGTGGCCAGGTCGGCGGGGTCTGTGGTGGCGGTATAGGTATTGCAGGCAGAAGCGGTCAATAGAGCTCCAGCCGCAAAAAGTGGCATTAGTTTTTTCATAGTTTTTAGAGGTAAGGCGAAGAATGTGGTACCTATTATCTGACACTTATACGGCTGTAGGTTAACGGGGTTAAATACCACTCTTTCTTTTAAAAGCCAATTTATAGGCGGCAAACGGGCTTCTATACACTAGGGAGAACCTATTAATCTACGGTGTCTTCCAGGCGATCTGCCATTTCAAGGTGTGACCGCAAGATGGGCAACATCCTCACGGCAAAATCTTTGACGGCCGGGTTCTCAGCGCTGGTAGTTTTGGCCACAAACATGTCTATGTCCCGTTTATGGGCTTTCTCCATTAAATCCATATAGGCCTCTTGAAAGCCAGCCCCGGTTTTGCCTTTCAGTTGGTCGGCCATCTCACGGTGCAGTTGGTTTAAGGTGGTGGGTAGTTCTACCTTCATAGAGGCCGCCACTACCTGTAGATCCTTATGGGCTTTGGTATGGTGGTCTACCATCATCTGCCCATACTTTTTAACCTCTGCATCGGTGCTGGTTTCGGCTGCCAAGGTACCCAGTTCCACTTCCATCAGGTTGCTGCTGGCGGCCTCTATCAGAAAAGCGGCGTCAGACATGTCAGTGGAGGAAAGGCCTGTTCCCCGGGCCCCTGCTGCGGTGGTAAGGGTTGTAGCCGCGCTATCAGAGAGAGCGGTTTCAGCGGTAGAAACAGAAGTGGTGTCTGAGGAAGTGTCTGTGCTGCTACAGCCCATGCCAGCGGCCAATACAAAAGTTAGAAGGAGAGGTAGTTGTTGTTTCATAGTTTATATAGTTGGCCTATGTAACTATACGACCGGCAAGGCTTGTGGTTGAAACGCAAAAAGAAAGGCCAGCCCCAAATGAGGCCAGCCTTTCTTTCGTGTTCTATCTATTGGTTATTGTTTCTCTACCTTGTCTTCCAGTTCATCTGCCTGATGTTCATGGGTGCGCAAAACAGGCAGCGTCCTGATAGCGAAAGCCCTAATGGAAGTGGTAGGTGCCTTGTTGCTGATCACCTCATACAGGGCAATATCCTGTTCATGCACTTCCTCCAGGTCATCCATGTATTTCTTGTCAAACTCACGGCCAGTTAGCTTAGAGAGCTTGTCAACTATTTTCTGATGCTCTGGCAACAGGGTACCGGAAAGCGTCATATTCATGCCCGTGGCCAGGTCCATCAGTTCTTTGTTGGCCTTGGTATGGTGGTCCAGGAGCATGCGGGCGAAAGTCTTTACCTCTGGATGGGCCGACCGGTCCAGGGCCAACTGCGCCAGCTGCACTTCCATTTGGCTACTGCTGGCCGCCTCTGCCAGAAAAGTGGCCTCGGTGATGACCCTGGCCCCGTACATCATGCCGCCAGGCACGGTACTGGTGCCAGTTTGCACCACGGCGTCTGCCGGGCTGGCCGAGGTAGTGCCGGCTGCACTGGCGGCCGTCACAGAGGCGGCGTAAGCATCAGTGGTGGGGACATTATTAGACGTATTGGCATCTATTTTACTGCAAGCGGTACTGGCCGCCAGCACCGTCAATGCCATCATATATCCTATCTTTTTCATAGTACTTGGGTTAAGGTAAGGGTTGCGTTACCGGGCACCTGCTAAGTGTGCCAGGCCCAATAACAGTTACGGCAGAATATTTTTGAGTTGCGTAGCCAGCCTGAGCTGCCCCTGCAACACAGGGGTGGTTTTGATGATATATCCGCGCAGCGCCAGGTTACCGGCTGCCGTGGCCGAATTCTGGTAGAGCGAGATATCCTGCTGGTAGGCCACCTCCATTTCCCGCACGAACGCCCGGTCAAAGTCTGCCCCGGAAAGCTGGGTTACCCGGTCAAACACCGCCTGTTTCCCAGAGGGCAGCGCGCTGGGGTAAGTGATTCTAAGTTGCTGCGCAATTCCCTTTAGCTACGCTTTTGGTGTGGTTGGTCATCACCGCTTTCGCGAATTCACGGGTTTCAAGGCTGGCGGTTTTCTGTACGGCTACCTCACTCAGGCGCAAACGCAATTGCTGCCCGCCGGCCGCGGTTTCAATAAAGGTCTGGTCTGCCTGCACCGAAGAAGTGGTTCCGGTGCCAGTGCCGCCGGTGTTGCCGCCAAGATCTGTAGTGGCACAACCAACAGTGGCCCATAGAAGGCTACCCAGGAGCAACGCCTTGCCTGCCCTGGCTTTAAGAAGCATATGCTTTTTCACTGGGCGCTATTTTGCTGGAAGTTCCTCTACCAATTCCTCCAGTTGTTCTGCCTGGGCCAGGTGCGCCCGCAAGGTGGGCAGTGTCTTGGTGACGAAATTTTTAATCTCCATATCTTTTCCTTCCTCCGCCATCTCCTCAAACTCTTTGATGACCTGCTTGTGGTCCTTCACCATGGCCTCCATGTACGCTTTGTCAAAGGCTACGCCCGACTTGCTCATGATCTCATTGTAGATTTCCTGGTGGTCATCGCTCAGCGTGGTGGGTACCATGAGGTTCTTCAGGTCTGCGGTTTGCTTGAGTTGCGCATTGGTCTGGGTGTGATGGTCCAGCATCATCTGCCCATACTTCTTCACCCGGGGGTCAACCGCTTTACTGCTGGCCAGGCGGCCCAGTTCTACCTCAAAGAGGCCGGCGCTGGCGGCCTTGGCCACAAACCAACCGGCTTTTTCGTCTTTGCCTGTGCTCTCCAGCAGTTCTTCATTGTGTTTCCCGGCGGCATCTACAGAAGTAGAATCAGACGAGTTGCCGCACCCGGTGGCCAATGTCGCGCCCGCTGCAAAAAGCAGGTAGAACAGGTAGTTTTTCATAGTTAGATCTTGTACGTATGGCTTACAGGTAGTCCCTGTTTGCTTTATTTTACGGCCTGCATCACATAGGGTTGATATTGGCCGTTTTTGCCCACTGTTTTTGTTGGGCAGCACACCCAGAAGAATGACAGGAGCAAGCAAGGCGAACTGCCTAAAAAGAAAAAGGTGTTTTGGGCCTGTTTTCAGAAAAACAGGCCCAAAACACCTTGGCATCGGCGTACGCCGACGTGGCTTCTATGGTATTACAGACTTACACCTTTTCGTTTGCCGGCCTGCCGGATGGCTTCGCGCACGGTGTCTTCGTATTCTTCGGGAATGGAGTCAAAGGTGATTTCCCCGCTCTGCCCGGAAACCAGACGGTACATAAGCCGGTCTGGCAGTACCCGTAACAGGCTTATCTCACTCCAGAGAAGGGTAAGTGGTGCCTGCCGGGGCTGCAGCTTGAGCTCCAGGTGCTCTTCAGTTACCTGCACATACCGTTTGCCGGCCGGTTTGCTGCGCCGCCAGGCCACTATGCCGTAGGCAATGGCCAACGCCAGTTGGAGCAGCGGTAGGGCATAGACGCTTAACACTGTTTCCTGGGCATCATATTGCTTGTATACCCCAACACCGCCCACTACCAGAAACACCAGCGCCATGAAAAGGTACAGCAAGGAAATGGTAGAGGCATTCTGCTTAGACGGCGAAAGATTTAAAAAGAAGGTCTCCATACGCGTACTATTTTGAGGGATTACTTTTCCTGTGCCTAAGCACCAGCACAATTTTAAAGCCAACAAAGGTGATAAACCCTATAAAAGCCAACAAAGGCACCAGAATATTGGGGTGCTCCAGGTTGTACATGAGAATAAGAAAAGAGATCACTAACATGCCGTTCAGCAACATGTTGGCGGTGACGTTGCGGTTACTCATAAAAGAACAAAGGGTATTCAGTAAAGATAAGCACTTGCGCGCACTCCCCAATCACCAGAAAAAGGTATACTAACGGCTAACTGTCTATTTTCTTCTAACGCCATGGTAGCCAGAATAGTATCTTCCCCACAACTAACCCATAAGGGACTTACTTATCTGCCGCGGTCCAGCGCTCAAAGTCTTTAAAGTAGCCACTGCCCCATGCTTGGTACCTGGGCAGAATGAACCCCTTAAGCCTTCTTTTAAAGTCTACATAGTCTTTCTTGGCGGGGTCGGTCCAGAGCACTTCACTGAGGGCGGTCATGCGCGGGAAGACCATGTACTCTACCTTAGAAGGGGTTTCCATGTACTCGGTCCAGACGTTGCCCTGTGCACCCATGATGTACTTGTCCAGGCGGGCTTTCTTCAGTTCTGCTGGTACCGGATTATAGTTGTAGACAGCATCTAATGGGTTGTAGCCGTGTATGGCCAGGCTGTCATTGGGGTCTTTGGATTGGTAGGCATCAAAATAGAGCGGACTGCCCGGGGTCATGATCACGCGGTGGTTGCGCCGGGCGGCCTCAATCCCTTCTTTATCACTGCGCCAGTTCATGACCACCGCGGTGGTGTCCAGGTCGCCCTCCAGAATCTCGTGCCAGCCAATGATTTTCTTGTTTTTAGCGGCCAGGTACCCAGCTACTTTTTTGATGAAATAGGTCTGAAGCTCTTTCTCATCTTTGAGCCCGTTGGCCTGCATGAACGCCTGGGTGCTGGGGCTGGCTTTCCACCAGATCTTGCTGCACTCGTCACCGCCCAGGTGAATGTATTCAGACGGGAACAGGTCGGCCACCTCCCCAAAAACGGTTTCCAGGAATTTGAACGTAGCGGGGTTAGGGGCCAGCACATTGTTCTGCCGGTTGTACATGCCCCAGGTGTTGGCTACCTGCCAGGCAGAATCTGGTTTGGTACTGAACTCTGGGTAAGCAGCAATAATAGCCCGGCTGTGGCCCGGAATATCAATCTCAGGGATGACGTTAATGCCCCGCACGGCCGCGTATTTAATAATCTCGCGCACCTGGTCCTGGGTATAGAAACCGCCGTAGCGGGTAGAGTCATAACGCGCCGGCTCGGCCTTAAAATGCCCAATAAGGGTTGAGTTGCGCCAAGCGCCCACGCTGGTGAGTTTAGGATAGCTTTTGATTTCCAGACGCCAGCCCTGGTCATCTGTGAGGTGCCAATGGAAGTTGTTGAATTTATGGAACGCAAGATAATCAAGGTATTTCTTGAGGAAGGCCATGGGGAAGATATGCCGGCTCACGTCCAGGTGCATGCCGCGGTACGCAAACCGGGGGTAGTCCTTGATCTCTACCGTGGGTAGTTTCACCTCTTTCACCTGCTTGAGCGGTAGCAACTGCAGTAGCGTCTGTATGCCGTGCACCATGCCCGGCACATCGCGGGCCTTTAACCTGATGTAGTGCGCCCCCGCCTCCAGCCAGTACATTTCTGGGCGGTTGGCCTCTACGGAGTCATGCAGGAGCATGATTCTGGTGTGGCGTCCCAGTTTGGTTTGCGGTGTGGCTATCTCAAGGGCAAGCCCAATCTGGTTTTGCAGCAGTTCCTGCAGGTACACGGCCTGTTCCCGGTAGTTGGTATCTGCTATGATAACCGTATGCTTGTCTATTTCTACCGGTCTGTCACCGGTGGCAGTGAAAGACACGGGCTTGGGCACAATGTTATTGACCAGCAAGGTCTGCGCCTCGCACCCAAGAGAGAGAAGCACCAAGGCCTGCAGCAAGAATAGACACCAGAGGTTTTTCATAGTTAAGCTAGTTTGGGCCTGTTTTTGGTTTTTTGGGCTTAAAACAGAAGACACTGTGAAAGTAACGGCTTATCTCTGATAGTGTCAACATGAAAACGGCCTTTCCCCAGATTACCTGAAGAAAGGCCGATAAGATTCAAGGTAAGAGCATGTTTTAATTTGCTCTACGTCAGCTTATGACTGCGGCTTAGCTACCGGAAGCGGCTTGCGGGGAAGCTTGTTTTTGCGGATGGCGGTTTGGTACACAAAGTTGGCTACAATCACCGAGGCCTGCTTCAGGTCATCGGCTTGGAGGCGGTCATAGGTGTCCATGTTGGTGTGGTGGGTGCGGGTGTTGTACTCCAAGCCGTCCTGAATGAACTGGAAGCCAGGCAGACCCAAGCCGTCAAAAGAGAGGTGGTCGGTGCCGCCGGTGTTACGGTTGGTCACGGTGGTGGCGCCCAAGTCTTTAAACGGTTTCATCCACTCATTGAACAATGGTGCCACGGCTTCATTGCCCTGGGTGTAGATGCCTCTGATCTTGCCAGACCCGTTGTCCAGGTTAAAATAACCAGCAATCTTCTCATGCTCTGGCAACAGTTTCATGGTGGCTGGGTCGCCTAAGTGCTTCTTGGCGTAGCCGCGCGAGCCGTACAAGCCTTGCTCCTCGCCTCCCCAAAGGGCAATGCGGATGGTGCGTTTTGGTTGCAGGTTCAGGGCTTTAATAATACGTACGGCTTCCATCATGACGGCTACCCCAGCGGCGTTATCCGTGGCGCCGGTGGCGGCGTGCCAGGAGTCAATATGGCCACCCAGCATCACAATCTCAGACTTCAGCTTTTTGTCGGTGCCCGGAATCTCCGCGATCACGTTGTAGCCCTGCGGGTCTTCGGTGAGGAAACGGGTTTTGCTTTCCAGCTCTACCTCTACCGGAATGCCGGCAGCCAGCAGGCGGCTCATACGGGCCAGGTCTTCCTGGGCCATCTCAAACTCAGGCAGGGCTTGTGGCGCGTCTACCGCGTAAGAGGCCCCGTTGCTAGTGAAGAATGTACCGTGTGATCCGCTCCGGCCACTAAACATAGCCACGGCTCCCTCTTTCTGGAACATCTCGCTCATCTTGCCTACCAACGCACGGCGCGCGCGCATGGCAGCCATCTGCTCCTCGGTCATGGGTGTGCGCCCGGCTGTGGCTTGCACTGGTTCGGCTAATTTCTGTAGCTGCTCATCTGTGTAGCGGCTGGCGTCGGCCGTGAACGTGGTTTTAATGGGGTTCATCACTTCCATCATCACCACTTTGCCTTTCAATTTGCCGGCGTACTGGGCCAGGTCTTCTTCCTGGGTGGCTTTCACCAGCATTACCTGGGCCTTTACCGGGCCGTTTGTGCCGGGGGTCCAGGCTTTAGGTGACCCGATCATGGGTTGGTAATAGGGTTTGGTGAGCGCCAGGTACGATTTCTCTACTTCCCAGCCCTTACCAAATGTGCCCCAAGGCTCAATCACGGCGTTCTTCAGCCCCCAGGAGGTTAACTTGTCCTTAGCCCATTGGTTGGCTTTGGCCAGACCGGTAGACCCGGAAAGGCGCGGGCCGTTCACGTCTGTGAGGTAGAAGGCAATGTCCATTACCTGCGACTTGTTAAGCCCTTCCTGGCGGATTTTCTCCACCACGGCCGCATCTAAAGGCTCTACGGTTTGGGCAACCCCCGGCATGGCCAGAAAGGAAGCACCCAGTAAGAATAAAAACGCTTTGTTCATGAGTGTTTGTTTGTTTTGAAGTAGTGGAATAGGAAAAGAAAAGAAAAGAGGACAGGGACCCGGTTCTGGTATTAGTAGCCAAAAGGCGAAAAGAATTACTACCTGTCTGTTCTAAGGTAACAATTTTCAAATTCATACTGCCCGGGTTTGATGATACGGTAGACTTCCAGGCAGGTCCAGCGGCTACCGGCACGCTCTGAGTGGAAATGCCGTTTTACCAGCACCAGGTTTTTCTTGAGGAGCACAATGGGGTAAGAATACGCGTAATAGGCAGCCGGTGCCAGGTTCAACTGCTGCAGCACCATAATATTCTCCGGAAAATCTTCCTGGGTCCATTCAAATTTAGCTTGGTTTCTTACGCGGTTTTTGATGTGCGCAAAATCCTGCTTGGTGAGTTTGTAGTCCAGACGCAGCATGGGTCCCGCCCCAAACCATCCCTGCCGGGCCATGATCCTGGACTCATCTGAGAAATTGACCTTGGCCAGCAGCGAGTCATTCAGATAGATCTCTGATAAGGGCACTGGAAGAATGGTTTTGTCTACCCGGTTATGCTCCCCAGCCTGCTCAGACAGGTAGCGCAGGAAATCTTTTATCACCTGCGCCTCGGTTCTGGGGGCCTGCGCCCAGGCAACAGCCGTGTACACCTCAGACAAGCAATAAAAACAAAATAAAAAAGATAAAAGCTTGAAACGCATGAAGTTGGTAAACAGAAATTTCATGTACAATATCTGAAAAGTTGGCGTCAATCACAACGCACCCCGTCCGGGCCGCTTAGCGTGCGTTTTAGGCCTGTTTTGGCAAAAACGGCCTTAAAACGCCCTTACAGGGCAACGCCCCATAGGCTAATGCCTAACAGGAACCCCAGAAAGAAACCGGTGTACACTTGTTTAATGGTATGGGCACCCAGGGCCAGCCGTGCCGAGATGACCGCCCCGCTGATGACCAACACCGCCAGCACCGGGTACAGCAAATAGGTCTCTGGCAGCAAGTTATGGAGCAACACCAACAAGCCCAACACGCCGCCCAGGCCTATGCTATGCGCACTTATCTTCCAGAACTGATTGATGACAAGCGTAAGATACACGGATGCTGTGATGACGGCCATGACCATCCAGAAGAGGTAATCAAAGAAAGGCATCCTGAAAAACAAGACGGTAAGAACCGTGTAGCAGACGGCAGCCACGGCCAGCGGCCAGCGACGGTCAGTGCGGGCATCTAAGGTAAGCGAGGCGACCACCCCAGCCTGCTGCAGAAGCAAAGTACCGAATACAGGTAGCAAAAACGTGAGAATGAACACCAGCACCACAATCAGCCGCCGGCCTGCAGGCGGGTAGGCAAACACCTCCGGCGGCAGGTAGTACAGCAGCAGCACAAACAGGTAGGTGGGCAGCAGCAACGGGTGAAAAAGCACGGAAAGCACCGTTGCGAGACGAGAATTCACTTTTAAATGAAGGATTAGGAATTGAGAATTCAGAATCAGGAGTTGGCTCTTAGGAGAACTTCCTCTGTTAATGTGCGGGTGTCAAAATCATGTATCTATTCTCAATTATTAATTCCTAATTAGAAGCTTTGCTTCCTACAGTTCTTTGCGAAGGCGGGCTACGGGAATATTGAGCTGTTCGCGGTATTTGGCAACGGTGCGGCGGGCGATGTTGTAGCCTTTCTCATTAAGCATCTTCTCAATCTTGTCATCAGAGAGGGGCTTGCGCTTGTTCTCGGCCTCAATAATGTCTTTAAGGATGGCTTTCACCTCACGGCTACTGGCGTCCTCGCCGGCATCAGTAGCAATACCCTCAGAGAAGAAGAATTTGAGCGGGATAATCCCAAACTCGGTCTGCACGCTTTTGCTGTTGGCCACCCGGCTCACCGTGGAGATGTCCATGCCAATATCCTCGGCAATGTCTTTGAGGATCATGGGCTTGAGCTTGCTTTCATCGCCCTCCAGGAAATAGTCATACTGGCGGCGCAGAATGGCTTCCATGGTGCGCAGCAGGGTATTCTGGCGCTGTTTGATCGCGTCAATAAACCACTTGGCAGCATCCAGCTTCTGCTTGACAAAGGTGACCGTCTCCTTCAGTTTCTTGTCGGTTTTGGCGCTTTTGTCATAGGCGTCAAACATGTCGGCGTACGAGCGGGAAATGCGCAGGTCTGGGGCGTTGCGTGCGTTCAGGCTCAATTGTAGTTGCCCGTCTTCATTGGTGATGATGAAGTCTGGGATCACGTACTGGATGCGCGTGGCGCCGCCGGTCCCGCCGGGCTTGGGGTTGAGCTTGAGAATAAGGTCAATGGCGGCCTTTAGCTCATGGTCTTCCAGCTCCAGCTTCTGCTGTATCTTGCTGTAGTGCTTCTTGGTGAACTCGTCAAAAGTCTCCTGAATGATCTGCTCGGATACCTCTGTGACCTCATCTGGTTCGCGGCGCTCCAGTTGCAGCAAGAGGCACTCCTGCAGGTCACGGGCGGCAATGCCGGGCGGGTCAAAGGCCTGGATGCGGCGCAGCACGTCTAGTATCTCCTCTTCAGAGGCGTCTATGTTCTGGGAAAAGGCCAGATCATTGGAGATGGCTTGCAGGTCGCGGCGTATGTAACCGTCCTGGTCAATGGAGCCAATGAGTTGCTCGCCAATGGCCAGTTGCTTCTCGTTGAGGTTCAGGAAGCCCAGTTGGTCCATGAGGGCATCGGTAAGGGAACCGGTAAACGCGATGGGCATCTCGCGGTCCTCTTCGTCGCCGGGACCGTCGCCCTGCATCTTGTAGCCGGCAATCTCGTCGTCGTTGAGGTAGTCCTCTATATTGACGTCGTCATCGTCGCGGCGGGCTTCGTCTTCGGCAAAATCATCCTCGGTGTTGTCGAAGTCGTCATCGGCATCACTGCTGGAATCATCATTGTCTGTGGGCTCATCAGCGGTATCGCCTTCCTCCAGGGCAGGGTTTACCTCCAGTTCTTCTTTGATGCGGGCCTCCAGCTCAGCGGTAGGCACCTGCAACAGTTTAATGAACTGGATCTGCTGCGGCGACAGCTTCTGCGATAAAAGTTGTTTTAAGTCAAGTCTCTGCATAGGTCAAAGCACCGGGTCCTATAAGCGCGGACTAGGCCAAAGTTATGGTTTTTTACTACCGGTTTGCAAAAAAGGTTAATCGCGCCAGAGCCCGAGGGATCAAGTAGGAGCAAGACTCTTCTTTTAAATTAATTTTTTGCTTCTTGCTACTTACCTTTGCAAAGGTAAAAAGTACGTGCTACTTGATACGTGCTACCAGATACGAGAAACAACATGAAACGAATTAAAGTAAACGCATTGCTCAAGACGCCCGCCAGCGGGCAGGAAGTGTTGGTAAAAGGTTGGGTGCGCACCAAGCGCGGCAACAAGTATGTGACCTTTATTGCCGTGAACGACGGCTCTACCATCAATAATATCCAAGTGGTGGCAGACATGACGCTCTTCACAGACGAAGGTTTACGTGACGTTACCACCGGGGCAAGCGTTTCTGTGTTGGGTACGCTGGTAGAAAGCCAGGGCAAAGGCCAGACCGTGGAGATTCAGGCCAAGCACATTGAAATCTTAGGTACCGCCGACCCTGAGACTTACCCTCTGCAGAAGAAAGGCCACTCGCTGGAGTTCCTGCGCGAGATTGCCCACCTGCGTCCCCGAACCAACACGTTTGGCGCGGTATTGCGCATTCGGCACGCCATGGCCTACGCCATTCACCGCTATTTCAACCACAACGGGTTCTTCTACATTCATACCCCCATTATTACCGCCTCAGACGCGGAAGGTGCAGGCCAGATGTTCCGGGTGACTACCCTGGACCCGGTAAACCCACCACGCACTGAAGACGGCTCGGTTGATTTCTCTGAGGATTTCTTTGGCCGCTCTACCAACCTGACCGTGTCTGGGCAGCTGGAGGGCGAGGTGGCCGCCATGGCCCTGTCTGAGATCTACACCTTCGGGCCTACCTTCAGGGCAGAGAATTCCAACACCAGCCGCCACCTGGCGGAGTTCTGGATGGTGGAGCCTGAGATGGCTTTCTATGAGCTGGAAGACAACATGGACCTGGCCGAGGACTTCCTGCGGTACCTGGTCCGCTACGCCCTGGACCACTGCCCAGATGACCTCCAGTTCCTGAACGACATGTATGACAAGGAACTGCTGAACCGTCTGTCTTTTGTGGTGGAGAATGATTTCCAGCGCCTGACCTACTCAGAGGCCGTGGCAATTCTCATTGACGCCAAGCAGAAATTTGAATACAAAGTGGAGTGGGGTACCGACCTGCAGAGCGAGCACGAGCGCTACCTGGTAGAGAAGCACTTCAAGAAACCGGTGATTCTGACCAATTACCCCAAAGACATTAAGTCTTTCTACATGAAGCTGAATGATGACAACCAGACCGTGCGCGCCATGGACGTATTGTTCCCGGGTATTGGCGAGATCATTGGCGGCTCCCAGCGGGAGGAAAACTACGAGAAACTGGTGAAACGCATGCAGGAAATGCATATCCCGGAAAAGGAAATGTGGTGGTACCTGGATACCCGCCGCTTTGGTTCTGTACCGCACAGCGGATTCGGGTTAGGCTTTGAGCGTCTGCTTCTGTTTGTGACCGGCATGGGTAACATCAGAGACGTGATTCCTTTCCCACGTTACCCTAAGAGCGCAGACTTTTAATACGGTCTCTAGACCTGTTACTTCCTACACGGCCCGGTTGCTACCCGCAACCGGGCCGTGCTGTTTTAGGCCTGTTTTCAGAAAACCGGGCTTAAAACGCAAAAGGAGATCCTAGGCGAAATCAGTGGCCTACGTTTTGGATACACGTTTTACCCTAGCTTCCCGCACTTCCTGTTTTCAAAAATAATCCAGATTTAACTAGCGCTCATGGGCCAAGCACTCCACTTAATATTGATATAGCTTAATATAACGATACTTCAATATACTTTACCTTTTTTAACATCTTGAAAATAGTCTTTTAAGCCAGTAAGGCTTTGAGAACCAAGGGGACTTGGCAAAACCACAGGCTATTCTGATTTTTTTTATAGAATTTGGCTCTAAACCCGGTCAAAGGTTAAAAACTGCCGTACAAGTTGCTTACAGTCTAGTTGATTCTGAAGCTGTTAACCTTATAACGCTGCCATCAACCTTAAATTTTACAAATAGTTAACTTTAAAATGATTTTTTTATTTAACATTTTGGATTGTAGTGAATTTGTCTTTTAATTTACAACACCAAACAAACAAACAAAACTAAAATAATCAACATTATGCTAACACGTCTACTTCTTTTAGTGTTTATGTCAGCCTTGTTATCAGGCACTTCCTTTGCCCAGACTGCAAAGCAAACCCAGAAAGAGCGCATGGCGCAGATGAAGGAGAAAGAGCAGGAGCGTAAAGAACTGGCCAAGCAGAAAGAAAAAGAGCGTAAGGAATTAGCCAAGCAGAAACAAATTGCCCGCGAGGCGCAACTGGATGCCAAGTACGCAGCCCTGGATGAGGCTATGTACCAAAAAGAAAGCGCCAGAAAAGAAGCTGAGAAGTTAAGAATGGCTACTTTGAAGCAGAAAGAGCAGGAGAAAAAAGAGGCTATGAAAGAAAAAGCCCTGGCCCTGAAAGAGAAAGAGAAAATGGCTAAACTGGCCATGAAAGAAAAAGAAGAAAACAGAAAAATTGCCGCCGCCGAGCGCGCCATGGACCTGAAAGAAAAAGCTGAAGCCCGTAAAATGGCCTCTAAAGACAGAGCAGTGGCTTCTAACATCAAATAGACTCCTTCCATAACCAATATAAAACAGGAAGAGCCCGCAAATGCGGGCTCTTCCTGTTTTAAAGCTGTTTTCACAAAATTAAGCCAAAACCAAAAAGCAGCCCATACCACTGCTTTTACAGTTCATCCAGCTCCTGCTACAGTTCATCCTGTTTTAATTTTATTCCCTTTCCTAGCGGTTCATCTTTGTTCAGAAACTAAGAGAAACCGCTATGAAAACCCTCTCCATCCTTTCCCTGTTACTTACCCTGGCCAGCTTTTCGGGGCAAGCCCAGACTGCTTTGAAAGGCCAGGTACAGGACGGTGCTGGCCAACCGGTCATTGGGGCCAATGTGTACCTCAAAGGCCTGTATGATGGCACCTCTACAGATATGACTGGTTCCTTTTCTTTCACCACCAACGAAACCGGCATCCAAATTTTAGTGATTAGCTTTTTAGGGTACAGCCCACTGGAGAAACAGGTAAACCTGAGCCAGCCCGTACCTGCGCTACACCTAATCCTGAAAGCAGACCAACGGCAACTACAGACTGTTATGATTACGGCCGGGGCGTTTGAGGCCAGTGACGAAAAACGGAGCGCCCTGCTTAGTTCGCGGGACATTGTCACCACCGCCGGCGCATCTGCTGACATCATGGGCGCTATCAATACCTTACCCGGCACCCAGAAGGTAGGCGAGGAAGGCAAACTGTTCGTGCGCGGCGGTGACAGCCATGAATCTAAAACCTTTATTGACGGGCTGCTGGTGGCCAACCCCTACAATGCCAGCGTGCCAGACGTACCCGCCCGGGGCAGGTTCTCCCCTTTCCTGTTCAGCGGCATGGCGTTCAGTTCCGGTGGGTTCTCCGCTGAATACGGCCAGGCCCTGTCCTCTGCCTTGCTGCTCCAGAGCCAGGACCTGGCCGAGGAGTCCCAGACGGGAATCTCCCTCATGAGCGTGGGCGCCAGCCTATCCCGGACCAAGCGCTGGGAGAACACCTCGCTGGCGGTCTCTGGCGAGTACACCAACCTGCAGCCCTACATGAGCCTGGTACCCCAACGGCAGAAATGGCAGCACATGCCCGAGACCAAATCCGGGAGCCTGGTGTTCCGCCACAAGCCTTCGGCCACCGGCCTCTTAAAACTTTACGGCACCTACGCAGATAGCCACCTGGCCCTGCATCAATCCAACCTGGACCAACCCACCGCCCCTACCCCCATTGACGTGCGCAACCGTAACCTGTTCTTGAACAGCACCTATGAAGAGGTCTTTCAGGAAAAATGGACGCTGCAGACGGGCATGGCCTTTACCCACACCGTTGATGACCTTACCGCCGGAAATGCCCACCTCCACACCCACCAGAATTCCTGGACCGGAAAGGCCGTCATGATCAGAGACCTGCACCACTCCGTGACCCTGCGCACCGGCCTTGAAGTACAGGTACGCGGGTATGGGCAAAAGTACCAGTCTGGCCTGGAGCCTGACCAGAGAACCGCAATGGTAGCAGACCAGAACTTGGCCGGCTTTGCCGAGGCCGATGTGTACCTGGGCGAGAAACTGGTGGCCCGCCCGGGCGTGCGTTGGGAGCGTTCTACTTTTCTGACCCAAAATGCGCTCTCCCCGCGGCTGGCCCTGGCCTACCAGGTAAGTACCTATGGGCAGGTCTCTTTTGCCTATGGGCATTTTTACCAGACCCCCGAAAATGATTTTCTCAAATACCGCCAACCGCTCACCTTTGAGCGCGCTACGCACTATATTCTCAATTACCAGCGCACCGCCAACAAGCGCACCCTGCGGGTAGAAGGCTATTACAAAGAGTACCGAAACCTGATCAGGTACAACGCGCCCCTACTGCAGCAGGCCACTGAGATGACCAATGGCGGCCACGGCTATGCCCGGGGCGTGGAAATCTTCTGGCGTGACCAAAAGACTTTGAAAGGGGCTGACTACTGGGTATCTTACTCCCTGTTGGGGAGCAAGCGCCTGTACAAAGGGTACCCGGTGGCCGCACAGCCTGGTTTTGCCTCTACCCACAACGTGAATCTGGTGTACAAGCAGATGATTTTCCCTATCAAGACCTACGTGGGGGCCACCGCCAGCTACACCAGCGGCAGGCCCTTCCATAATCCCAACCTGGAGGGCTTTCAGCAGAGCCATACCAAAAGCTACCAGGACCTGAGCCTGAACGCCAGCTATCTCACCACCCTAAAAGGCCATTCCCTCATTCTGCATGCGTCTTGCAACAACCTGCTGGGCCGCGAGAACGTGTTTGGCTACCGCTACGCCTCTGCGCCAGATGCAGCTGGGGTATTTGCCTCACAACCGGTGGAGCCCGGTGCCAAGCGCTTTGCCCTGGTGGCGCTGCTCCTTTCCATTAATGACGCTAAAAAATAAAACCTGTTCTAAACCCTTGGTTTCACCTTGTATCTTTAAAAACGCCTTCACAACAGACCATCATGAAAAAATTACTCTTACTTCCGTTTCTCTTCATCACCCTTTTCGCCCGGGCGCAGGCAACCTACCAGCCAGCCCTTACAGAAACCATACAGCAACTCAGGACGGCTAAAACAGCTGCAGAAACCCAACCCCTGGTAAACAAATTGCAACGCATAGCCGAGGCAGAATCTAAGGAATGGCTTCCGGCGTACTATGCCGCCTATGCTGGCACAGGCCTCAGTTTCCTATTGAAGGAGGATACCCAACGTGATGCCGTCTTAGACAAAGCCCAGACCTACCTTGACCGCGCCCTCAAACTGCAGCCCAAAGAATCTGAACTGTATGCCCTGCAAGCCTACCTGCACCAGGCGCGCCTGGTGGTTTCCCCCATGACTCGGGGCATGAAATATGCCGGCCTGGCCGCTGCCTCCCTTGACAAAGCCAAACAACTGAACCCCCACAACCCACGGGTCTATTTCCTGCTGGGGCAGAACACCTTTAACACGCCCAAAATGTTTGGAGGAGGACCAGAGGCGGCTAAACCAATTCTGGTGATGGCCAAGGAAAAATACAGCACTTTTAAACCGGCGCAGGCCCTGTCTCCTAACTGGGGAGAGCAGAATGCCCTGGCGTTGCTGGCGAAATGCCAATAACCTTTTGCGGCCCTGGTCTATTGGCCGGGCAGCATCTACCGGCTAAAATTCTTACCTTCCGGCTATGTCTCCTTTTGGTATTCCTACCACGCGTCTGCTCTCTGTTCTAAAGTGGCTGCTGCTGTTTGTCCTGCTGGCCGTGGTGCAGGTGATGCTGGTATGCCAGAGCTGCTATTCAGACTCGGGCAAGGCCCTATATAATTTCCTGTATGCCTTCTGCCTGTTCTCTTTGCTATGGCTGGGCAATGGCTTCCTGAGCAATAACCTTAATCGGTGGGTTTCCTGGACCAAGACTCCTTTAAAGCGTTTTCTGGTAACGGTGCTGGCGGTCTTTGTCTATTCTGCAGGGGTTATTCTTCTGGTGAACTGGACCTGGTATGTGTTGATTCCGCAGCGCAACTTCCAGTACCTGGGTACCGAGGCGGTACGGTGGGCAATGATTACCCAGATGATTGTCACCTTTATCATTACCATGACCGTTCATGCGGTGGCCTTTTTGAACGGGTGGCGGGAATCTGCCGTGAGCACAGAACGATTAAAGAAAGAACACGCACTCTCACGGTATGAGGCGCTTAAAAACCAGGTGAATCCCCATTTTCTGTTCAACAGCCTCAACGCCCTGGCCAGCCTGGTACATGAGGAACCAGACCTGGCCGTGACCTTCATCAAACAACTCTCCAGCGTGTACCGCTACGTGCTGGATTCTCAATATAAAGAAGTGGTGCCCCTGGAGGAGGAACTCAAGTTTGCCCGGCAGTATGTGTTTCTGCAGCAGATCAGGCACGGGGAGGGGTTACAGGTCACCTTACCTGCCCAGGTGCCATCCTCGTTTCAGGTACCTCCCCTGGCCCTGCAAACGGTGCTGGAGAACGCTGTTAAGCATAACCGGGCCTGGGCCAAAGAACCCCTGCATATTACCGTGGCCCTGGCAGCTGATTACCTGGTGGTAGAAAACAACCTGCAACCCAAAAGCCAGCATGAACCGCCCAGTGGGCTGGGGTTGCCTAACATTCAGGCCCGCTACGAAATGCTCACAGACAGAAAAATGGATATCATAAAGACAGATGCCGCTTTTACCGTACGGCTTCCGCTCCTGTCCTTTCAGTAGAACCGGCACGGCAGAAACGGCAGCCCCACCACTCCCCGCCATGCACTTTCCCGCTGGGTGCGTTTTAGAGCTACTTTTCAAAAAACAGGGCAAAACCAGACCATGAACCTACCCATGCGCAAGGCATTAATTATAGAAGATGAACCGCTGGCGGCCAATAGGCTGGCCAGGCTCCTGACGGCCCAAACCCAGGTTCCGGTGACCGTAGTAGCCCAACTGGCCTCGGTGCAGGAGGCAGTGGCCTATTTCAAAGAGCAACCAGCCCCAGACCTGGCGTTCTTTGACATTCAGCTAGCAGATGGGCTTAGCTTTGAGATCTTTGACCAGGTGGAGGTAACCTGCCCCATTATTTTCACCACCGCCTTTGACGCCTACGCCCTGCGTGCTTTCAAAGCCAACAGCATTGATTACCTGCTCAAACCCATTGACGACGAAGAGCTGGCCCAGGCCCTCCAGAAATGGCAGCGCCTCACCTCGGCCCCGGCCGCTGTCACCCCACCAAGCGCCGACCTCCCCCAACTCCAGTTACTGCAACAGGCCCTGCAGCAATTACAGAACCCATCGGCGCCAGCCTACAAGAACAGGTTTGTCTTAAAAGTTGGGGAGCATTTGCGGGCCATTCCGGTGGAGGACATTGATTTCTTCTACTCTTTTGAGAAAGCTACCTTTCTGCAGACGGCAGACAACCGGCGCTTTGCCCTGGATTATAGCGTGGAACAGCTGGAGCAACTGGTAGACCCGCAGCGTTTCTTTAGGGTAAACCGGGGCTATCTGGTGCAGCTCAAGGCCATTCAAGACATTGTGCAGTACACCAACAGCCGCCTGAAGGTCTTGCTGCGCCACCACCCTCAGGAAGAAGTGCTGGTGAGCCGCGAGCGGGTGGGCGCGTTCCGGACCTGGCTAGATGGGTAAAAACCGACCAAAGACGCACAGCGGAGGGAAGAAAGCGTTTTGGGCCTGTTTCCCGTAAAAGAGGTTAAAAACAGAAAGTTCTATGCAAAACCTATCTTCCCGTTCCTTCCCTACTGCTCTATTAAACAGCCTCTTGCTTTTCTTTGCCGGGGTTGTTCTCTTTATTTTTGCCGGCTGCAGCAGTACCCGTAACCTGCCCCCGGCCCAAACCACGGCAGACTTTTACCAGAAATATAAAAACGAGGCAGGCTTTAAAGGCACCACGCTTCCCGTAGGGCTGGTTACCCGCTACCTTCTTCCCAAGGATGCGGCAGATACCACCACCCGGGCGGCTCTAGCCAACATCACCTCTATGCGGGTGCTCTCCTTTACCCCCACCAACAGAAAGGCGCAACGGTTACTGGAAAGCGGCCTTACCCAAGAACTGGACCAGGTATTGACCAAAGAAAATTACGAGAACCTACCGGTGGTTCTGGACAACCCGGGCGCATTACAGTTTAAAATGCGTGCCGCCCAAGACCAGGTACAGGAAATAGTGGGCTACCGCAAGTACGGCAACTCTTTTCTCATGCTCCAGATCAATGGCCGCTTTACCCGCCGCCAGGTAGAGCAGATGCTCCAAAAGATAGATCCAGAGGTGTTTCTTCCACTGTTGGAATAAGAAGCGAAGAAGGATGTAAAAAATACCCGTAACCAGCTTTTCTCCAGATGGAGGTCCGTGCCGTAATCGGTTAAGCCTACAGGATTGCTCTGGCAGTATATCTGGAGGTTGGCAGAGACTAGAAAAGCGTTCAAAGGGAGAATCCCGTTTTGGGCCTGTTTTTCAGAAAACAAGCCCAAAACGGGATTCTCCCTTTCTTATTGGTTCTCTTCTGGAGAGGTTACTTCCTTGAAATAAACGGTGAACTTACTGCCCCGGCCGGGCTCGCTGCTTACCTCAATACGGCCGCCGTTGTTTTCTATGATGCGTTTTACAATGTAGAGACCAATGCCAGTACCCTCCACGTGGGAGTGGAACCGCCGGAACATAGTGAACAGTTTTTCCTGCTGGTCTAGCCGTATGCCCAAGCCGTTGTCTTCTACCGTTAGCACCACAAACCCGTTTTCGCGGCGGGTACCCACCGCCACCTGCAATGGCACCTCTGGGTTGCGGTACTTTACCGCGTTAGACACCAGGTTATACAGAATGCTGCGCAGGTTCTTGCGGGCGTACCGCAATTGCGGAACTTCAAAGGAGGTATCCAGCACCACGCCTGCTTCCTTGATCATGGGCGCAATGTCTTCCTCCACCCCTTCCAGGACCTCAGCAAAAGAAAGCACCTCTGCCTGGGAGTCCAGGTCTTTCTGCACCTTGGTGATCTCAGTCAGGTCATGGATGGTCCCCTTCAGCTTAGTGATGGAAGAGGCCACCATCTGCAGCAGGAGCTGCTCTTCAGATTTGCCCTCTTTCTCCTCATAACTTTCCAGCAAGGCGGCTGTGAGCCCCTCCAGGTTAGCCAGCGGCGACCGCAAATCATGGGAAGCCGTGTACACGAAGCTATCCAGGTCATTGTTGATTCTGATGAGCTCGTTGTTTTTGCTGTTCAGTTCCTCATTAATGGAAGACAGCTGCTCCCGGCTTTTCACCTGCTCGGTTACCTCTACGGCAAAGGTCAAAACAGACTCTACCTTGCCGCTGCCACTAAAGATGGGCTCATACACCATGTTAAAGTAGCGTACCTCGTCCTGCCCCCCGGGCTGCTCAAACGGAATGGGAACCTCCTGGCCAATATAGGGCTCACCGGTTTGGGCAATACGCGTAATGGATTCCTTGAACTTCTCGCGCCGGGCCATTGGCAAAGATTCTGTCGCCACGGTTCCCACCTGGGCTTTTCCGCCGTACAGGTTGGTTAGGTAGGCATTTACAAGGGTGTATTTGAGATCCTTTGTTCTCACCAACCCCACAATAGCCGGTACCTGCATGAAGATTTTTTGCAACGTGTCAGCGCTTTGCTTTAGCTTCCGCTCCATTTTAAGGCGGTCACTGATGTCAATGGCAGAGCCGATGTAGCCCATAAATTCGCCTTCTGCACTAAACCGCGGAATACCGGAGGCCATCATGCCCCGGTAATTGCCGTCTTCACGGCGTAGCCTGAACTCCAGGTTGAATTCTTCGTGGGCCAAAAGGGCCTGTTGGTATACCTGGGCAATGCGCGGCATGTCTTCGGGGTGGAAGAACTGTTCCCAGCCTTTGCCCAGGTTCTGGTCCAGGGTAGAACCGGTGAACTTGAGCCACTGGCGGTTTATGTAGAGGCAGTTGTTTTCCTGGTCTGTGATCCAGATCATGACCGGGGCGCTGTCTGCCATATTCCGGAACCGAGCCTCACTTTCCAGCATGGCTTTCTGGGCGCGTTTTTCCTCGGTCACGTCCCGCACCTCCAGAATATGGCCCACTACCTCGCCGCCTTGCTTCACAAAACGAGTGGCGCAGGAAACCGGAATACTGGTGCCGTCATGCCGCACAAAAGAGTCCTCAAAGGTGAAGGCCCGTTGCGAGACCAGTTCCGGGGCCAGGTTGCCCGGCTCCTGCCCCTGGTGCACCCATTCATACAAAGGTTTGGATTTTAGTTCTTCCAGAGAGTAGCCCAGAAGGCGCTCAGCCCCCGGGTTCTGGAACGTACAGTAGCCGCGGTCATCCAGCATAAAGATACCGGCCGTGGTGTTTCTGGTGATCAGGTTGGTGAGTTTGTTAGACAGCAGGTAGCGCTGCAAAGACCAGATCACAAAGAAGATCAGCAAGCTGATGATGCCGCCGCCCAGCAAGATAAGGTTGTGCTCGTCCAGGCCCGGCTGGTTGGAGAAGGTGCGGTTGGCCTGGTAATGGATGGTCCAGGTGCGGCCGGCAATGCGCACCTTGTCTGTGGCTACCAGCAGTTTGCCGCTGCTGTCCAGCTTTTCACTGGAACTTTCGTTGCTGTAGAGAAGCGCCTCTGGTGTGATTTCCTTGCCATCATAAATGGCCACGCTCACATCTGTAAACTCCTTGCCTATGGTGTTGTTGAAGAGGTCTATGGCCCTGAAAGGCGCGTACACAAACCCTTTCAGCCGGTTTCTGCGCTCCATGAGGTCTATGGGGTCTACACCGCCAAAATACACGGGCATGTAGATTAAAATACCCGGCTGCACGTTGGTTCTTCCTTCCTGCTCCAGTTTCACCTTGCCGGTCATGGCGGGCAGGTTAAAGTCCCGGGCGGCCTCCATGGCTTCCCGCCGAAGGGGCTCATTGAACATGTCAAACCCAAAGGCGCGCTTGTTCTGCGCGTTCATGGGTTCCAGGAAGATAATGGAGGAGTATTCTGTGCGGGGCCCGGCCGGCCTTACCTCAAAATCAGGGAAGCCCTCTGCCCGCACCCGCCGCTCTAAAGAGGTCAATTTCTCTGGGGGCACCATCACGGCAAAGCCGATGCCCTGCACCCCCGGGTAATTGGCCGTCACCTGCAGGGTGCTCAGGTACTGCTGGAAGTCACGGCGCGTAACGGTATCTGAGGCCGCAAACAGGCCGTTCACCCCTTTCAGGATTTGCAGGTAATAGCCCATGCGCCGCTCCAGGGTACCTTTTATCTGTACCTTCCTTATCTCAAACAATTGCTTGTCCTGGGCCTGGTCATTGGTCCGGGAGACATAGTAGGCGTACAGGGTTATCCCCAACACCAATATGAAGGACCCCAGTGCCAGGTAATAATCTTTTAAGCGGGAGAATATCATGTGTAATTACGTCTCATCAGCTACATCCGTCAAAGGGCATTCCAAGGGCGGCAATGGCGTTTGGGGCCTGTTTTCCCAAAAATGGCCTTAAAACAGAAAAGTCCTACGCGAGGTTCTCCTGCAGGAAAGCCTGTACCTCGGGGCGGTCATAATCTTCCTCCGTCTGGATATATTCCATTAACTGGCGCATCATTTCCTCTTGCCGCTGCCCGTTGGCCAGTGCCTGGGCATACGGCAGATCTGGGGAAAAGGTCACCATGGAATACAAAGGCAACCAGGCATCTGGGTATTGGGCGGTTATCTTGGCCTCTATTTTCTTCTGGAGCAGGAACCGCGGGTCGGCTACCTTGTCGCGCATCTCAATAAAGTTATAGACGGCCAGATCGGCAATGGCGTCTGTGTTGGGCTTACGCACTTCTTCAAACGCCTTGAAAATGGCTTCCCACTGACCGGGGTGCTCTTCCAGCAGGCCACGCAAAACGGTGCAGTCCTCAAAGCCGGCGTTCATGCCCTGGCCGTAGAAGGGCACAATGGCGTGGGCGGCATCGCCTAAGAGCAGTATTTTGCCGGCACTACTCCACGGGAAGCATTTTAGGGTGACCAGGGAGCCGGTGGGGTTCTCAAAAAATTCCTGGGCCAGTTCTGGCATGAGCGCCGTCACATCCGGGAAAACCTCCCGGAAGAAACTATGCACCTGGTCTTCGGTCTTGAGCGATTGGAAGGAGGGCTCACCTTCATAAGGGAAAAACAGCGTACAGGTAAAGGAGCCGTCTATGTTGGGCAGGGCAATCATCATGTACTGGCCGCGGGGCCAGATATGCAGCGCGTTTTTCTCTAACTGCCAAGTACCATCGGCCGCGGCCGGAATAGTGAGTTCTTTGTAGCCGTAATCCAGGTAGCTTTGCTCATAGTTGAACCGGTCTGTTTTCTGGAGCGAGAGCCGCACCATAGAGTAGGCGCCGTCTGCGGCAAAAATCACGTCTGGAGTGATGTGGTATTCCTGGCCGGCGCTGTTGTCCAGCATGGTTACTTTATTGGTGGCTACCTCTACCTCCAGTACTTGTTGCTGAAAATGCAGTGAGATGGTAGGCTGGGCCTCAGCTAAGTCCAGCAGCGCCTGGTTCAGGCCGCCGCGCGAAACCGAGTAAATGGCCTGCCCTTCCTGCCCGTACGGCTGAAAGGAAAGATGCCCGCTTTTGTCATGCATGACCCGGCGGTACATGGGAATGGCTACCTTCTTGATATCCTCGGAAATGCCAATGGTCTCCAGCGCGCGCCAGCCCCGATCACTCAGGGCCAGGTTGATGGAGCGGCCAGCGGCGATGTCGGTGCGGCGCAGGTCTGGGCGCCGCTCATACACATTTACCCGGTAGCCTTGCTTGGCCAGATACAAAGAAAGCAGGCAGCCTACCAAGCCACCGCCCATGACACTTAACTGGGTGTTTTCTTCCATGAATATGCGGTTATGATCCTGCTTCTGGCGCCGCAGCTACCAAAAAATACTGCCTTTTACGGTTACAAGTAGTAAACTTGGTTAAATTTCGTGAAAAACCCGCACCATGGCCGCTCCTTTGCCCCTGTTTGTCCTCCACCTGGCCTCTCCGCTGGGCACCCTTCAGCTTACCTCCACGCAAAGCCACCTGGTTTCAGCCTGTTTTCTGGAAAACGGCCCCGAAACCGATAGCGCCATCCAGCCCCCCTGCCTGCAACAAGCCGCTATCCAACTAGAAGAATATTTTGCCGGCACCCGCCAGACCTTTGATCTTCCCTTGCACCCGCAAGGTACGTCGTTCCAGCAGCAGGTGTGGCAGGCGCTGCAGCAGATTGCTCCCGGAAAAACCGAGACTTACCTGGGCCTGGCCAAACGCTTTGACAACCCAGGGGCCGTTCGGGCCGTGGGCGTGGCCAACGGCGCTAACCCCTGGCTGGTGCTGGTGCCCTGCCACCGCGTGATAGGCGCCAAAGGCGAACTGGTAGGCTACGCCGGTGGTCTCTGGCGGAAGAAATGGTTGTTAGAGCATGAGGCCAAGATGAGCGGCGTGTACCAGACTTCTTTATTTTAATGAGTGATTGAGTGAATGAGAGAATGGATGGTAATGTGCTAATGAGCTAATGTGCTATTCTTCTCTTTTGCTTTGTCATCCTGAAAAGAGAGGCGCGCCACTCACTCACTCACTCACTCACTCACTCACTCACTCACTCACTCAATAAACCTGAACGTGAGGTTGATTCTGGGCGCTAACGTTTTGGCGGACTTTGGCACCTGGTGATGCCAATGATGCTGTGTCTCACCGGCCATCAACAAAAGGCTTCCCGAAGGTAAAACCAATTGCTGTTTCAGGCCTTTCTGCTGCCGGTGCCGGAAAGAGAAGGTGCGCTCCTGGCCCAGGCTGATGGAGGCAATGATCGGGTTTGGCCCAAGCTCGGGTTCATCATCAGCGTGCCAGCCCATGCTGTCTTGCCCGTGGCGGTAGAGGTTGAGTAAAACGCTATTGAAGGAGGCACCTGTCAAGGTTTCCAGTTGGTTTCTTAGTTGGGTTAATTCAGGCAGCCAGGGCAACGGCTCCCAGGTAAGGCCCGAGTAGGTGTAGGCTTTGCCGGCGTCTGCGTACCAGGCCGTGAGGCGGGGCTGGTCTATCTGCCGGCCAAACAGCGTTATCTTTTCCTGCCGCCAGGCTGCCTTCGCCTCCAAGGCCTCAAAAAGCCCCGTTGCATTGGCCGGAGAAAGAAAATCTTTGAGTAGGTATACCTCGGCGTCTGGCATGGGCAGACGCTGGGCAAGGTGCTGTTGCCTGAATACAGGGGAAAGATCCATGGTACAAGTCAATGGGGCGGTTGGGCCTGTTTTTTAAAAAACGGGCTTAAAACGGTTTTTTACGTGAAAGTCCTCCATAACGTGGGCTACTTCACTTTTAGATCACTGGGTAGGCGTCTGTTGTCTATGTAGTTCATGGCGGGGGTGGCCAGAATGCCGTGCACCAACACAGAAAGCAGAATGATAAATCCGGCAACGGACCAGATTTGGTCTGGCTCAGCAAATTTTGCTTCCTGCAGGCCAAAGGTCAGGTAAAAAATAGACCCAATCCCCCTTATCCCAAAAAAGCTAATCACCCATTTCTCGCGCAGCGGCACTTTGGCCCCCCATAACCCCATCATTCCGGCCAGGGGCCGAACCACCAACACGAAAATAACCCCGGCCAACGCGCCCTGCCAGGTTAGGGAGTCCAGAAGGCCGCGGGCCAGGCTCCCGCCAAACAGCAGCAGTACCACTACCAGCAAGATACGTTCAATCTGGTCTGTGAAATCATGCAGTTCGCGGTGGTACTCATAGTCGCGCTCATAATTCTTGATGGTAAGCCCCGTTATGAAAACGGCAATAAACCCGTAGCCATGGATCATCTCGGTGAGGCCATACACCAGCAGGGTGGCCGCAATGGCCACAAACCCGTCATGGGTTTCAGGGAACCTGGTTTTCTTGGGCAGCCTGAAGAGCAGGTAAGCCAGCAACCGACCCAAAAAATAGCCCACGCCCACGCCGGCCACAATGCGGTACAAGAGGTCATAGGCCAGCCATTTGCCCAGCCATTCACTGGGCTCTACGCCATGTATGGCCAGGGCGACGGCCAGCCAGGTAAACGGGAAAGCCATGCCATCATTCAAACCTGCCTCGGCGGTAAGCGAAAAGCGAGCGTGGTCTTCCACCTCATCGCTGGGAGGGCCAACCTGCACATCGGCGGCCAGTACGGGGTCTGTGGGCGCCATGGCTGCTCCCAGCAGCACCGCCGAGGCCAGCGACAACCCCAGCCACCACCACCCCATCAGGACCATAGCCCCAATACACAGCAGCATGGTCCAGCTCACCAACCGGAAAGGCACTGCCCAGTTTTTGAAGGTAAACCTGCGGTTGATTTTAATGCCGGTGCCCATGAGCGTGATAATGACGCAGATCTCTGAGAGCCGGAGCGCCGCCTCATTCTCGCGCAAAGGATCTGGCTCTGGCAGGCCCAGCGGCAGCATATACAGCAGATACCCCAGCACCACAAACACAATACCATAGGAGAAAGAAAACTTTTCCAGCCACTTCGGTAACCAGGCCATGGCCAGGGCCGAAGCCCCAATCACTACAAAAACGATTAGGAATACACTCATAGAATAACAACCGGCCTGCCCGGGGGCAAGAATGAGAGACTAGAACCGGCCCAAAAAAGAACCCACCCTGACCAATACGTATTTTCCGCAAAAAACAGTTTTCTATTTGGCCCTAGTTTTCAATAAAATAGCGTAAAAAGTGAGTGTATTTCTGGACTTTGACCGAAGGGGTTTCCTGCTATTTTACCGTATTTATCCAGCCCTGGGTTTGTGCTTTTGCCCTAAAAACTGCAATTTTGTCTAGACCCATGGCCACCCGTACCAACATAACCCGGCATTTTTTAAGGCTCCCACTCATGTGGGTGATGCTGCTGTGGGCGTTCACTTTGCCTGGTCATGAGGTAGCCGTCTATACCTTTTTACTCACGGGTTCAGGGTCTGCCGTAGTTGCGGCCCACCCCGTCAATGATGAAACCAGCACCCTACAGGTAAAGGCCCAGGCGGTGACGGCGTTCCCAGATGCCCGCCCGGCTACCAACAGTGTTTTGCCGGTGCTACAGAAAGCCGGGCCGGCCTTTTCTTCGTTTCTAACGGATTTCTTCTTTCCGGGAGCAGGCCTTGCCCTGCCCCGGAAAGTCCCGGTATTGGCTGGGGCAGGCCTGTTGGCCCTGCTTCTTCCCTTCTCTCTTCAGCCCAACGCCCCTTAGGTTCTTCCGTTCTTTTGGGCAGGTATTCCTGTGTGGTAGATGAGGGCTGGGAGCTGATTAAGCAACTGTGTCTTCTAAAAAACAGCATGCCTGTTTTGACAACCACTTGCCACCTGCACGCTTTCTTGCGGGTGCTAGCCCTTTTGGCTAAGAAGGTTTTCTCCCAATTCTTCCACCCTTCATTTCTTTTCACGTTAAATAAAAGTCTGTTATAACCTTGGCTCTGCTTGGGGTTTTCCAATAAACGCATGACCCATTTACCTCATTTAATCACAGATCTGGGCCTGATTCTGGCCGCAGCCGGCATCATCACTTTAATCTTCAAGAAACTGAAGCAGCCACTGGTGCTGGGCTACATTATTGCCGGCCTGCTGGTAGGGCCGCACTTTGCGTTGCTGCCTACTGTTATTGAAACCGAGAACATCACCATCTGGGCCGAGATTGGTGTAATCTTCCTGCTCTTCAGCCTGGGGCTGGAATTCAGTTTCAAGAAGTTGGTGAAGGTAGGCGGGGCCTCCTCCATCATGGCCTTTTTTGAGGTGGTGGTGATGCTGGTGCTGGGCTACCTCACGGGCCAGTTGATGGGCTGGTCTACCATGGACAGCATTTTCCTGGGCGGTATTCTCTCCATTTCCTCCACCACCATTATCATTAGGGCCTTTGACGAGCTAGGCGTGAAGACGCAGCGTTTTGCGGGCCTGGTGTTTGGCGTGCTCATTGTAGAAGACCTGGTGGCCATCTTGCTCATGGTCTTGCTTTCTACCCTGGCGGTAAGCCAGCAGTTTGCGGGCTCTGAGATGCTGGCGGCCGTGCTCAAACTGGCGTTCTTTCTGGTGGTCTGGTTTCTGGCCGGCATCTTCCTTATCCCCACGTTCCTTAGACGGGCCAGTAAACTTATGAACAATGAGACCCTGCTTATTGTGTCTCTGGCGCTCTGCCTCTTAATGGTGATTCTGGCGGCACAGGTTGGGTTCTCCCCCGCCTTAGGGGCCTTCATCATGGGCTCTATCTTAGCCGAAACCACTAAAGCCGAAAAAATAGAACACCTTATTTCCTCGGTGAAGGATTTGTTCGGGGCTATTTTCTTTGTGTCTGTGGGTATGCTAATTAACCCGGCCGTGATCTTGGAATATGCGGGGCCTATTGCCATCATCACGCTGGTGACCATTATAGGCAAGGTATTGAGCATTACCGGCGGCGGTCTGGTGGCGGGCCAGGGGCTTAAAACCTCTTTGAAATCTGGCATGAGTGTGTCCCAGATTGGGGAATTCTCTTTCATTATTGCCACCCTGGGCCTTACCCTTAAAGTAACCAGTGACTTCCTATACCCGGTGGCGGTGGCGGTATCTGCCATTACCACCTTTTCTACGCCTTACATGATCAAGTATTCAGAGCCCCTTCACCTGGCCCTGGAGAAAATATTGCCTACCCGCTGGAAAGCCTCTCTGAACGAGTACAGTTCCGGAGCCCAGACCATCAGCACCACCAGCGACTGGCAACTGGTGCTCAAGTCTTATGTGATCAACCTGGTAGTGTATTCCGTGATCATTATTGCTTTGGTGCTTTTGTCTGGCCGGTATTTGGGGCCGTTTTTGTCTAACCTTATTCCAGATCCGCACTGGGCCAACCTCACTACCTTGGTCATTACTTTGGTAGCCATGGCGCCGTTTCTTTGGGCCCTGGTCATGCATCACCCCCAGAAAGAAGCGCAGGCCCGCATCTGGGCTAACAAGAACTATAGGAGCCTGATTATTGTGCTGTCTTTCTTTAAGATTGGGGTAGCCATTCTGTTTGTGACCTTCTTGCTGGACCGGTTCCTGTCTGTACAGGTGGCACTGTTGGTAGGGTTGTTGATTCTGGTATTGCTTGCCTTTTTCTCCAGGAAAATCCAGAATTTCTACATCAGGATTGAGAACCGGTTCATGTCTAACCTGAATGCCCGCGAGGTAAGCGAAAACCAGAAAAAGCACCACTCGCTCACGCCCTGGGATGTGCATTTGACCAGCTTTGACATTCCAGCGCAATCTGCCCTGGCAGGCAAATCTCTACTGGAGTTGCAGGTGCGCGAAAAGTACGGCATGAACGTGGCCGTGATAGAGCGTGGTGATGCCACCATCATGGCCCCTACCCGCAACGAACGCATTTTCCCGCATGACAAGATTTACGTGTTTGGGTCTGAGGAGCAGATGGAGCATTTCAGGCAGTTTATTGAAGAAGAAAGCTCTCCTGAGGGCCTGCCCCTGGAAAAAGAGGAAATAAAGCTGCAGAAACTGGTCATCTCCCCTACCTCGCCGCTACTGCACAAAGCCATTAGGGAATCTGGGGTGCGGGAACAAACCAAAGGCCTGATTGTGGGCATTGAGAAAAGAGGAAAACGCATTCTCAACCCTTCTTCTGAACTGGTCTTTGAGGAAGACGATATTGTCTGGATTGTGGGTAGCCCCTGGCGGATTAAACAACTCCATGACCAAGGCGCCTCCGCCCCTATCCCTCACAACGCCTAACCAGTTTCAGCGCTCTATAAACCAGAAATCCGTTTTGGGCCCGTTTTCTTAAAAACAGGCCCAAAACGGATTTCCTTTTATTTGCTTACTGATTACTTTTGGAAGTGCGCCGCCAGAAACTGCCCGAACCGGTACACGTCTTCAAAGGTGTTGTAGAGCGGCGTGGGCGCCACGCGTATCACGTTGGGTTCGCGCCAGTCCAGGATGAAGCCGTTGGCCATGAGCGTATCAAACAGTTGGCGGCCGTTTTGGTTTACCAGCAGAGAAAGTTGGCACCCGCGCGCCGAAGGGTCTGCCGGGGTAATAATCTCCAGTAATTCCTTGGGCTGGTTCAGCTCTTTGATCAGGAACTCCAGGTAGCCGGTGAGCTTCTCGCTTTTGGCCCGCAGTTTTTCCATCCCGGCTTCCGCAAAAATCTGTAAAGAGGCCTTATGTACAGCCATGGGCAAGATTTGGCCATTGGAGACTTGCCAGCCTTCGGCCCCGGCCATGGGAATGAAGCCCTTTTTCATCTGGAACCGCTGGCCCTGGTCATGGCCCCACCAGCCGGCAAAACGCGGCAGGTCATTGTTGTGGGCGTGACGCTCGTGCACAAACACGCCAGAGGTGCCGCCCGGGCCCGAGTTCAAATATTTATAGGTGCACCACACGGCAAAGTCTACGTCCCAGTCATGCAGTTGCATAGGCACGTTACCAGCAGCGTGCGCCAGGTCAAAGCCACAGGGCACGCCGGCGGCATGAGCGGCCTGGGTAATGGCAGCCATGTCAAACACCTGCCCGGTGTAGTAATGTACTCCGCTCAGCATCACCAGCGCCAACTTGTCTTTATTTTCTTCAATGGCAGCCAGAATATCCTCGGTGCGCCAGGTACTTTCGCCTTCGCGGGGGGCAATTTCAATAATGGCTTCGTCTGGGTTATAGCCATGGAATTTCACCTGGGTTTCCAGGGCGTACTGATCTGAGGGAAAAGCGCCGGCCTCGGTTAGAATTTTGAACCGCTTGCCCTCCGGCCGATAAAAAGACACCAGCATGAGGTGCAGGTTCACGGTGAGCTGATTCATGATCACCACCTCCTCGGGTTTGGCGCCCACCAGCCCGGCGGACAGCTCAGACAGCGGCTTGTGATAGGTAAACCAAGGATCATCGCCTTTAAAATGGCCTTCCACGCCCAGCTCTGCCCATTTGGTCATTTCCTCCTCCAGCGCCGCGCGGGCCGATTTAGGCTGTAGCCCCAATGAGTTGCCGCACAGGTACACGGTGTCCTGGCCGTTGTGCTGCGGAATATGAAAATGCTCTTTGAAATAGCGTAATGGGTCTGCGTGATCTTGCTCCTGGGCGCAAGCGATGGTATTTTGAAAAGACATGAAGGCGAAGTAAAAGAATGCGTTAGGATGAATTCAGTTGGCTAATTTACCTAACAGGCGTTAGAGAACCATGATTTTTTTATGGCTTCTTTTACGCGGCTTTCCTGCATTTGCTGTTTTAAGCCTGTTTTCTGAAAAATAGCCCCAAAACGCTTTTTGCCGAGAACGGACAATTCTGCTTTCGGTTACAAGGTTTCCTAAAGCAAACTTGCTTGTTTTGAGGCTCTCGCTTCACGGAGGTTGAAAACTTCCACCCATTATAGGCCCAAGTTGAAAACTTCAACCAGGAAAAAAGGAAGCCAGCGTAAGATTGAACCAGGGAAAAGAAAGCCTTGGCCTGTTGGGTTTACCGGGATAACCTCTGCTTACACTTTTTTGTTTAGCTCTTGCAGGAACCGTTCTTTCTCCAGCCCCAGCCACTGTAGGGCCGCGCCGCCCAGCAGCAGTTCTTTGGTAGCATCTGGGTAGGGCATAGATTCAATGAGTTTACCGGGTTCCAGTTCACCCAGCGGGAAAGGATAGTCGGTGCCCAGGGCAACTTTGTCGGCACCGAACTGCTTGACGACATAATCTAAGGTGTTGGGGCAGTGCACCAGGGAGTCAATCCAGAACTTGCCAATGTAGTTTTCAGGGGGCACGGGGTTGTCTACGGCGCAGAGGTCAGGGCGCACGTCAAAGCCGTGTTGGATGCGGCCAATGGTGAACGGGAAGGAACCTCCGCCGTGCGCGAAGGCTAGCCTGAGGTGCGGCAACCGCTCCAGCACGCCCCCGAAGATTAAGGAACAGATGGCGCGAGAGGTTTCGGCGGGCATGCTCACCAGCCAGGGTAGCCAGTACTTGCGCATCTTCTTTTCCCCCATCATGTCCCAGGGGTGCACAAACACGGCGGCACCCAGGTCGGCGGCGGCCTCAAAGATGGGGAACAGCGAAGGGTCATCCAGATTGGTGTTGTTCACGTTGGAACCAATCTGCACGCCGGCCAGCCCTAGTTCCTTCACACAGCGCTCCAGTTCCTTGATGGCCAGTTCGGTGTCTTGCATGGGCAGCGTGCCCAGCCCTACAAACCGCGTGGGGTACCGGGCTACTACGCCGGCAATGTGGTCGTTCAGGATTTTAGAGAGGTCCCAGGTGTGTTCGGGCTTGGCCCAGTAACTGAACATGACCGGTACCGTGCTCAGCACCTGCACGTGCACGCCGTGGTGGCCGCAGTCTTTGAGCCGCGCCTCGGGGTCCCAGCTGTTTTCCTGGATCTCCCGGAAGAAGCGGTCATCTTTCATCATGCGCGCACAGCAGGGCTTGTGGTGCTCTAGCCGCACAAAACCGCCGTAGCCGTACCGCTCGCGCAGATCTGGCCATTTCTCGGGCAGAATATGCGTGTGGATGTCAATCTTGAGCGGGGCGTGCAACATGGCAGAAATACAAACGATAACTTATAACCGATGGTCAAAATAAGCAATCTCCTGCACATTGCGGCAGGCAACCTTTGAGCTGCCTGTGTTTTGGGCATGTTTTTCATAAAACGGCCGCAAAACGGGTTTTTAATTGTTGGTTGTTAATTGTTGATTGCTGTTTGAAAACCTGTGGTTGCCCTAACCGGTGGCCAACGCAAAAGGGCAACCACAAGGGATTGCCCCTACGTTGAACTTATATCTTAAAGCATACACTTATGGCTGCCAAAACAACACGTCAATTATTCTCTTCGGGCGCGCCCTGGGAAAGCACCGTGGGCTATTCACGGGCGGTGCGGGTAGGGCCGCTGATTGAGGTGGCTGGCACCACCGCCGTGGAGAACGGGCAGGTCATCGCCGCTGGCGATGCCTATGGCCAGACCAGATTCATTTTGCAGAAAATTGAGCGGGTACTGCAGGATGCCAGGGCCTCTTTGGAAGACGTGGTGCGCACCCGCCTGTTTGTCACGGATATTAGTCAGTGGGAAGCTATTGGCCGGGCGCACGGCGAGTTTTTCCAGACCATCAGGCCAGCTACTTCTATGGTGGAGGTGAAGGCGCTTATTGATCCGGCCATGCTGGTGGAAATTGAGGTGACCGCCTACTGCGGCTGACGTTTGCGTTTTAGAGGCGTTTTTACAAAAACAGGCCTAAAACGCACTTTTTATCCGGGAGATAAGCACCGAGAAAGGCCTTGCCGGAGTGCTTTCTTTCTTGGGCTGGCTGACCTTCTGAAGGACTTTACCTAAACGTTAAACATGGGATTCTTTCAATGGGGATTCTGCAGGTTTTACGGCAGGCGGTTGACAAAAAGGCAAAAATCCTTTACATTACAGGAGCTTAGGCTATGTCTTGTCCTTAAAAACAGCTTGCCCATGGAAACAGTCTTAGTAGTAGGAGGCACCGGAAGCCTGGGTTCCTGCATCATTGAAGCACTGAAAAAGCAGCAATACCGCGTGCGCGCCACCGCCCGAACCCCGCTCAAGGCGGAACAGTTAAAACCCTCTGTTGATGAGGTGGTGGTCTGCGATCCTACGGAGGAATCTACCTTATCTGAGGGCCTGGTGGAAGGCGTAGACTACATTATCTCGGCGCTGGGCAAAAGCCTGAACCTAGCCGACCGCAGCCGCACGTCTTTCCACCAGGTAGATTTCCAGGGGAACCTGAATGTGCTTCGGCTGGCCCAGGCCCACGGGCAAGTAAAGAAGTTTGTGTACGTGGGGGCCTTCAGCGGCGAAAAACACCCTGAAGTAGCCTATTTCAAAGCCCACGAAGATTTTGCCTTGGAACTGCGCCAAAGCGGACTGGCCCATACCATTGTGAAACCGCCTGCCCTGTTTTCGGCGTTTCTGGACCTGCTGCCCATGGCCCGCAAAGGCCGCCTGCCCTCTATTGGCCCTGGCCACAGTGTCACCAACCCCATTCATGAGCAGGAAGTAGCCGAGACCTGCGTACAGGCCCTCACCCAACCGTCCCAAACCATAGAACTGGGCGGCCCGGTCACCTACTCGCGGGTAGAGCTGGTGAAACTGGTGGGCAACTCTATTGGCAAAACGCTGCCAGTTCCCTCCATCCCCTATTGGGTGGCGCACTCGGTGCTGCCGCTGGTGCGTTTGGTCAACCGCTCTCTGTATGAGAAAGCCTCGTTTCTGATAGAAGTGGCCAAAACCGATTGCGTAGCCCCGGTCAAAGGCCGGCTTAGGCTGGAGGACTATCTGGCGGAGCACGTATAGGCGACTTCTTTTCTCCTATCGGGCCACCGGGCCTTATGTCCTTCTAAGGCTGCCGGCTAGACCTTGATTTTTCTGTCCACACAAAACGTAAACATGGCTAGAACCCGCTTGGGCTATCCGCCGTTTTTACCGATATTTGCCTGTACTTCGTTTTAGACTAACCGCAATGGGAAGAGCATTTGAGTTCCGGAAAGCCCGGAAGATGAAACGCTGGGACATGATGTCCAAGCAGTTCACCCGCATAGGGAAAGAGATTGTGATGGCTGTAAAAGCCGGAGGCCCGGACCCAGACACCAACTCGCGGCTTCGCGTGTGCATTCAGAACGCCAAAGGCGTGAACATGCCCAAAGACCGGGTAGAGGCCGCCATTAAGCGCGCCCAGGGCAAAGAAGAAAATGATTATTCTGAAGTAGTATATGAGGGCTACGGTCCGCATGGCGTGGCCGTGCTGGTAGAAACTGCCACTGATAACGTGAACCGTACCGTGGCCAACGTGCGCATGCACTTTAACCGCACCGGCGGTGAACTGGGCCGCACCGGCCAGTTTGACTTCATCTTTGAGCGCAAAGGCGTGTTCCATTTAGAGGGCGAAGGCCTGGACATGGAAGAACTGGAGCTGGACCTAATTGACTTCGGGCTGGAGAGCATTGACAAAGACGAAGAGGAAAACGAGATCATCATCCAAACCTCTTTCCCAGACTTCGGCGCCATGCAGAAAGCCCTGGAAGAGCGCGGCCTGCCCGTGAAGAGCTCTGAGCTGCAGCGCTACCCCACCGTCTTGAAGGAACTTTCCCCTGAACACCAGGAAGACATGAACAAGCTCCTGGACCGTCTAGAAGAAGACGAAGACGTGCAGGCGGTTTATCATAACATGAAAGAAGACGCCGGAGACGACGAATAGAAACGTTTTGGGCCTGTTTTCAGGAAAACAGGCTTGAAATGGGAATAATAGCAAAGGCCCGCTTTCTGCAGAGAAGGCGGGCCTTTGTGTTTATCTCTGTTTAAACTTTAGCTTTTATTATCTTTATTCAGGTACATGTAAATTGTATGATCATCAAAGAACTCTAATTTTTTTGTCGATTTATTTATTAATGAATAAACAGGTTTATTAGGTTTTAGATCATCAGTTCTTTTGGAAAGTTCATCATTGGGATACTTTTCATAATTATCAATTATAAATTCCAACATTGAATCAACAGCACATTCCCAATCTTCTTTATCTAAATTATCATCGAATAAAAGCTTAATAGGCTTCCCTGATTTAGTTTGAATTATTAATGATATAGCTTTCGATTGAGAATAGCTTGTATCAACTTTATGAGTAGATCCTGCTGAAGTAATTGTTGTCACTTTCATGTTTTTGCTATTTGTGACAATCTTCTTTAACCACTTGCTGAGCTTATGATAATGGTCTTTCCCGGCTTCTTTTAGAAATTCTTCAAAATAAGGCTTTGCTAAATAAGCAATTACAATAGTAGGCACTGTCCATTCAATGGCCGCAAAGGGAGTACGAGGCACTTTACTTACTGCTATCTTTAAGGTTGGCTCATCAATTTCATTAATGATTTCATCTAAAATAGTATCTGGAAAATTATCAGGACATATAATTCCAATATGAGCTTCTTCCATTTTCATTAATTATTAATAAAATCTAAAACCAATAAATTAGTAGCAGATAAATGCTTTCATAGTTCGCCCACAAAGCCCTTCCAGGATGACAGAATGGGGAGGTTGAATAGGCAATTGGCTTTCTTGCTTACTGCGCCGCCACCGGCTTCTGCATCACCTCGCCACAGTTTTTGCAGGTGCGCTTCTCCTCTGAGGCCCAGAAGGCGTCCATGACCACGGGTAGTTGGCCTACAATGTCTGAGACCGGAATAAACTCCTCGTAGAGCTTGGTGTTGCAGTTCTCACAGTACCACTGGAAACCGTCCAGTTCTTTTTCATCGCGGTAGCGTTCCATGACCAGGCCCACGGTGTTGGGGCCGCGGCGCGGGGAGTGCGGCACGTTGGGCGGAAGCAGGAAAATGTCGCCCTCGTTGATCTGGATGTCTTTGAACTCGCCCTCGTCAATAACCTTGAGGGTAATGCTGCCCTCCAGCTGGAAGAAAAACTCCTCGCCGTTGTTGATGTGGTAGTCCTTGCGCGAATTGGGACCGCCCACCACCATTACAATAAAATCTTTGTTGTCTTTGTAGACCTGCTGGTTGCCCACCGGCGGCTTGAGCAGGTGACGGTGTTCGTCAATCCATTGTTTGAAGTTGAAGGCGGGTTGGATGGCCATGGCGCTGAAAATCTAAAGTAAAAGATGAGAAACCTCTGCAAAAGGAGGCCGTTCCAAGGTACGAAACCTCTTGCAGAAAAGATAGCCGCCGTTTTAGGGCCGTTTTCCAGAAAACAGGGGTAAAACAACAGACTGCCCTTTTCTACCCTCCTCCTCAATTGAATGGCTATGGTAGACCAAATGATAAGCATACCTATGGGCTAAACCGACAGGAATATCATGCTCTTGTTTCTTTCCATCCCCGCTTTATCCTGGCCTTAGCTTCTTTATTCCTCTTCTTTGTCATCCTGAAAGGATCTCGGTGGCGAACGGTAATGACTTAGGATATACGCTACTGCCGTTCGCAAGCAAGATCTTTCCAAGATGACAGAAGGAGAGAAGTGGCGGCAGGACAAGGGTTATAAAGTACAGGAGAAAACAAAAGTGAAAGCAGAGGCAATTCACCAGTTAGGCAGCACTTCACCAGAAAATTCGCTATTTTGTCTACTCAGAACTCAGGACTCTAGACTCAGAACTCCTTATAATGGATTTAAACCTTCAAGATAAATACGCCCTGGTCTGCGGAAGCACCCAAGGTATAGGCAAAGCCGTCGCGATAGAACTAGCCCAAATGGGCGCCACCGTCACGTTGGTAGCCCGAAACGAAGCCAGCCTACAGCAAACCCTGCAGGAGCTGGCTACCAATGCCGGACAGCAGCACAATTACGTGGTAGCCGATTTCACCAACCCCACGCAAGTGCAGGAACGGGTGGCGGCGCACCTGGCCAAAACCGGGCAGGCGCATATTCTGGTCAACAACACCGGTGGCCCCGCCGGCGGACCGGCCCTGGATGCCGCCGTAGAGGAATTTGAAAAAGCCTTCGCGGCGCACCTTATCTGCAACCACGTGCTGGTGCAGGCCGTGGCCCCGCTTATGAAAGAGGCGCAGTACGGCCGCATTATCAACATCATCTCCACCTCCGTGAAGCAGCCCATCAAAGGCCTGGGCGTGTCCAATACCATACGCGGCGCCGTGGCCAACTGGGCCAAGACGCTTTCCTTTGAGTTGGCCCCCTTCGGGATTACGGTGAATAACGTGCTGCCCGGCGCCACCGTCACGGCCCGTCACCATTCGCTTATTGAGACCCGCATGCAGAAAACCGGCCTCTCCCGCGAGGAGATTGAGAAAGAGATGAAAGCGGGCATCCCGGCCAACCGCTTCGGGGAAGCCGCCGAAGTAGCCGCCGCCGCCGCCTTCCTGGCCTCGCCGGCCGCCGGTTACATCAACGGCATTAACCTGCCGGTAGACGGGGGAAGGTTAGGGAACCTGTAAAGGGAGTCCGGAGTTGGAAATGCGTTTTAGGTCTGTTTTCCGAAAAACAGACCTAAAACAGAAACAACGGTAATTCCCTCTCCCTGAGGGAGAGGGTTAGGGTGAGGGGCAGCGGTGGTTCCAGGGCAGAGGCTCCTCAAGTTGTCAAAAGCATTTTACTTTAGCTGTGCTTTTCGGGAGTTCCAATCCCGAACCTCCTGGCTGCGGAGTTCCACTCCGCCGGGAACCACGAGCAAAGAAGGGGAGTGGAACTCCCCGACCAATTACTTCCGGTGTGGAACTCCGAAAGAGCAAAGTAATCAGTGAGGTGGCAACAATTTCATAGCAAAGCCTTTCTAACTAGAGGCTTCTCCCCCTCATCCTACCCTTCTCCCTCAGGGAGAAGGAACGGCGGCATTACTTCTTGGAGCCAATGGCAATGAAGAGAAGCAATTTTAGTCTTACATCTTGTGTCTTATATCTTGTGTCTCCAACCATGCTGCACCTCCAGAACTACATCAATGGCACCTTCGTCCCTCCGGCTTCTGGCACTTACCTGCCTAACCTGAATCCGGCCACGGCCGAGGTTTTCTCGCAGATCCCGGATTCTGATGAGCGCGATGTGCAGGCGGCGGTAGAGGCAGCGGAGGCGGCTTTCCCGGGCTGGTCAATGCTGTCGGCGGAGAAACGAGGGCGGTACCTGATCAAGCTTTCTGAGTTGATTGATCAGAACCTGGAGCGTCTTGCCGAGGCCGAGACTACCGACAACGGCAAACCCCTGAAGCTTTCAAGAACGGTAGACATACCAAGGGCCAGCAGCAACCTTTACTTCTTCGGGACGGGCGTACAGCACTTCGCGTCTGAGGCTCATATCATGGAAGGATTGGCGGTAAATTACACGGTGCGGCGGCCGCTGGGCGTGGTGGCCTGTATTTCCCCGTGGAACCTCCCGCTTTACCTGTTCACCTGGAAAATTTCCCCGGCCCTGGCCGCCGGCAATACCGTGGTGGCCAAACCCTCAGAAATCACCCCCTACACCGCCCACCTCCTGGCCGAGCTTTGCGTGGAAGCCGGGCTTCCGGCGGGTGTGCTCAACATCGTGCATGGCACCGGCCCCAAGGTAGGCGCGCCTATGTGCGAGCACTCGCTGGTGAAAGCCATCTCCTTTACGGGCGGTACCCAGACCGGCAAAACCATCGCCCGCACGGCGGCCCCGCTGTTCAAAAAACTATCCCTGGAACTGGGTGGTAAGAATGCCACCGTCATCTTCGCCGATTGTGACTTTGAGAAAACCGTGGCCACCGCCGTGCAGGCCGCCTTTGCCAACCAGGGCCAAATCTGCCTCTGCGGTTCCCGCATTCTGGTGGAGCACCCACTGTATGAGAAGTTTAAAGAAGCCTTCCTGGCCAAAGTAAAAACCCTTTCCGTAGGCGATCCCATGCAGGAAGGCACTAACCTAGGGGCCTTGGTCTCAGATGCGCACCTGCAGAAGGTACAGCAATACATTGCCCTAGCCAAGGAAGAAGGCGGCACCTTGCTGCTGGGCGGCGAACAGGTACACCTGGAAGGCCGTTGCGCCAAAGGTTATTTTCTACAGCCCACCGTCTTTGAGAACCTGCCCCACACCTGCCGCACCAACACCGAGGAGATCTTCGGGCCGGTGGTGACCCTGCAGCCTTTTGACACCGAGGAAGAAGCCCTCCATTCTGCCAACTACACCCCCTACGGCCTGGCCGCCTCCGTCTGGACCCAAGACCTCACCCGCGCCCACCGCGTGGCCCACGCCCTGCAAGCAGGCATTGTCTGGGTGAACACCTGGCTCCTGCGCGACCTGCGCACGCCCTTCGGAGGCATGAAACAAAGCGGGGTAGGGAGAGAAGGCGGCTGGGAAGCCCTGCGGTTTTTTACCGAGCCCCAGAATGTTTGTGTAAAGTTGTAGATAGAGATTAAATCAAGTGATGGCTAGTCCAAAGGATTTTAAAGTGCTTTTAGCCTGGTACAAAGCTGGTTTATCGGCTGGTGTTATTGAGAAGAATGAGGTTACTAAATGGGCGGATGGCTTCATACTAACCGAAAAGGAGCCAGATTATTTCTTTATTGAATTATCTCTCGCCAAATCAAAAAATGAAGCCGTCACACTAATTGGTGCAGAATTAGACTCAGGCACGACAGCAAATGGGAAAGCCATTCTTGGCCTTCTTCATAAAAGATTTACACAGGGAGATGAACTTGAGGAAATCGTCAAAACAATGCACCATTTTATAAACAATGTAGAATTGTCTGCATTAGAGGTTTGGGAAATCTATACAATTGAAGAATACTTTGATATGGCACACACCAAGGTTCATGGTAGCCTAGAAAGTGTTAGACAACAGGTAGCCGATTTCCTTGACCTTTATAAAGATTACTCCATAGATAATTATCCGGAGTGGCTCGAGCTGAATAAGAAGGCAGATATTGCTTTAGAAGAAAGAGAAAGAGAAGCCAGGGAGCGACTTGAGAAAGAGCAGAAAAAGCCTTGGTGGAAAAAGTTATGGTGACCCTCCAGTAAGTCCCTAGTCATCCACTACCCGCTCTTCCGGATTTCCAATCTGGAAGCTCTCTGTCGGAGATTTCTAATCCTCTCGCCCGTAAAGGCGAAACTCCTTTCTCTTCTTTAAAACAAAACTTTCCCTGCCTGTGCCGGCCCTCTCCTGCTTTATTCTCTCAATCATTCAACCATTCAATCTCTCATTCCCCAATATTTGCCTAATTTTAAGGCAACGAACTTTCTAACAAACCTTATGAAACATAGAATGAACCGCTGGATTTTGGCGGCCAGCTGCCTTTTGTTGGCGGTAAGCGCCCAGGCCCAGCAGAAACGCTCCTTTGACTTAGACGATATTTTCCGGAAGAACACGTTCCAGGCAAAGTCGGTGTACGGGGTGAATTGGATGCGCAATGGCCAGTTTTACTCCAGCCAGGTACAAGACCAGGCCAACAAGGCCGTTGACATTGTGCAGGTAGACGTGACCACGGGTCAGCCGGTAAGCACCATCCTGGAAGGCGAAAACCTGAAGGCCGATGGCAAGGTGCTGGACTATGACAACTACAGCTTCAGCGAAGACGAGACCAAGATCCTGTTTGAGACCGAGCATGAGCCCATCTACCGCCGCAGCAGCAAGGGCCACTTCTACGTGTATGACCGCGCCAGCAAGAAACTGCAGAAACTGAGCCAGGGCGGCAAGCAGAGCTACGCCACGTTCTCGCCAGACAACAAGTTTGTGGCCTTTGTACGCGACAACAACCTGTTTTACGTAGACCTGGCCACCATGCAGGAGCGCCAGATCACCACAGACGGCAAGTGGAACTTCATCATCAACGGCGGCACGGATTGGGTGTACGAAGAGGAATTCGGCTTCGCGCAGGCCTTCTTCTGGTCCCCAGAAGGCAACCAGATAGCCTTCTACACCTTTGATGAGACCCAGGTACCCGAGTACAACATGCAGATGTGGGGCCCGCTCTACCCCAAAGACTATAAGTTTAAGTACCCAAAGGCCGGCGAGAAGAACGCTATCGTCTCTATCTCCGTGTTTGACCTGACCTCGGGCAAAGCCACCAAAATGGACATAGGCCAGGAGAAAGACCAGTACCTTCCGCGCATCAACTGGACCAGAACCCCTAACCTGCTCTCTATCCGGCGCATGAACCGTCTGCAGAACACCCTGGAGATCCTGCACGCCGACACCCGCACCGGCAAAACCAGCGTGGTGCTCACCGAGAAAGACAAAGCCTACATTGACATCACGGATGACCTCACCTACCTGGCCAACGGCAAGCAGTTTGTGCAGAGCTCTGAGAAAGACGGCTTTAACCACCTCTACCTCTATGACATGAAAGGCAAGTTGGTGCGCCAGATCACCAAGGGCAAGTGGGAAGTGACCAGTTTCTACGGCGTAGACGAGAAAAACGATCTGGTGTACTTTTCCTCCACCGAGGTATCGCCCATGGAACGTCACCTCTACAGCATTGGCCTCAACGGCAAGAACAAGAAGAGCCTCACGCCCGCCAAAGGCACGCACACCATCAACCTGAGCCGCGACTTCAAATATTACCTGGACTACCACTCCACCATCACCACCCCGCAGGTGGTGAGCCTGCACACCTCGTCTGGTAACCAGATCAAGGTCCTGGAGAGCAATGAGGCCCTCAAGAACACCGTAGCCAACTATAACCTGCCCAAGGCCGAGTTCTTCCAGTTCAAGACCACTGATAACGTGACCCTGAACGGCTACACGTTAAAGCCCACCAACTTTGACCCCAACAAGAAATACCCCGTGCTCATGTTCCTCTACGGCGGCCCGGGCAGCCAGGAAGTGGTAGACAGCTGGAGAGGCCGCAACTATCTGTGGCACAGCTACCTCACTCAGCAAGGCTACATCATTGCCGTGGTAGACAACCGGGGCACCGGTGGCCGCGGCGCGGATTTCAAGAAAGTAACCTACGGGGATTTGGGCCATTATGAGACCATTGACCAGATTGAAGGCGCTAAGCATTTGGGCAGCCTGCCCTACGTTGATAAGAGCCGCATAGGCATCTGGGGCTGGAGCTTCGGGGGCTACATGAGCTCGCTGGCCATCACCAAAGGCGCCGACTATTTCAAGGCTGCCATTGCGGTGGCTCCGGTGATCAACTGGCGCTTCTATGACACCATTTACACCGAGCGCTTCCTGAAAACGCCCCAGGAAAACGCCAAAGGCTATGATGAGAACTCTCCGGTGACCCACGCAGGCAAACTGCGCGGCAAGTACCTGCTCATCCACGGCACCGGCGATGACAACGTGCATTTCCAGAACTCCGTGGAGATGGTCAACGCCCTGGTGAAGGCCAACATCCCGTTTGAGAGCGCCTATTACCCTAATCGGAACCACGGCATCAGCGGCGGCAACACCACCATTCACCTGTTCACCAAAATGACCGAGTTTGTACTGCGCAACCTGTAGTCGTTTCTAATTCCTATAAAGCAAAAGGCTCCCGTTCTTAAGTGAACGGGAGCCTTTTTTTGTGTAGCTGTTTTTAGCCTGCTTTCTGGAAAATAGGCTAATTACTGGTTATTCCTCCTGAAAGCTGGCGCGTTGCAGACGATCATTGATGGCACGGCCCAGGCCTTCATCAGGCATGCGCTCAGCTAATATGAACTTGACAGATTCACGGTCCAGGCTACGCAGGGCAGAGAAAAGATTGCGGGCGGCTTCCTTCAAATCTCCAGTGGGGGAAAGCATGACCTGGTGCTCTTTCGGCAAATCCGGAAAGTCTGTTTTAAGCGTAATCAACCCCACTTTATAAGGATCATCTACGGCAGAAATATTTTCCTCCACATCACAAAGGTATACCCTTTTGCCAGGGTTATAGTGGCTGCTAAGCATGCCCGGCGCATCTGGGTTGGAGCTGGAAGTCTTTATTTTCTCTTTGGAGATCTGCACCACCTCGGCTAGTTCTTCCAAGGCCAGGCCGCCCAGGCGCAGTACCTCCACCTCATTACCAGTCACCCGGATGATGGTGGATTCAATGCCCACGGGACAGGCGCCACCGTCCAGAATATACGGAATGCGGTCACCTAACTGGTTTTGCACGTGCTGAGCGGTAGTGGGGCTCACGTACCCAAATGGGTTGGCACTTGGCGCCGCCAACGGAAACGGCAACTGACGTAGCAACTCCAGCGTGAGCAGGTGCCGGGGAATACGTACGCCCACACTATCATGGCCCGAGGTCACCAGCAATGGCACATGCTCGGCCTTGGGTAGGATGAGCGTGAGCGGGCCGGGCATAAACTTTTCAGCTAGTTTATAGGCCACGTCAGAGACCTCGCGGGCAATGGTGGCTATTTGTTCAATGGAATGGGTATGGACAATGAGCGGGTCAAAAGCCGGCCGGTTCTTGGCCTCGAAGATCTTCACCACGGCCGCTTCGTCATAGGCGTTAGCCGCCAAGCCATACACTGTCTCGGTGGGGATGGCTACCAAATCGCCTTGGGTTAAAAAAGCGGCGGCCCGCTGTAGGTCTATGCCGATGTCTGCCATGGGTGGATTACAATTTCGCAAAGCTACGCGTTACCGCATAAATTATAGCTATGGGTTTAAACTAGATACGCGTACAGGTTTCATTGGATATCTTACTATACTGAAATGGAGATTGGCTTTGAATCGCCTGGAGGAAATTCATCTTTTCTACCGCAAGTTTAGCGCTAGCGTAACTTGTGGTTAACCATTGAGTAAGTTTATAAACTTATTTAGCTTCAACCTTTCATCCATTTAATAGCCTTTCTATCCGGCAGAAGAAGGGGAGTTGAAAACTCCCCGCCATTTGAAACCACAAGTTACGCTAGCGCTAAACTTGCGGTAGATCTTATAAGCTATTTTGGGCCCGTTTTTATGGAAACAGGCCCAAAACAGAAATCCCTGCCGCAAGGACAGGGATTCTAAGAATTATTCCGAATGAATTCTAACTACTAATAAATACCAACTAGCCTACACCGTCTCTTTCTGGTAAAGCTTAGCCAGGGTAGCCACGGTGTAGTCAATCTCTTCAATGGTATTGTACTTGCTGAAGGAGAAGCGAACGTTGCCCCTTTCCATATCCGCGCCGATGGCGCGCAACACGTGGGAACCCAGGTCCACGCCGCTAGTGCAGGCGCTTCCGCCAGAGGCCGAGATTTTGTTGATGTCCAAGTTGAAGAGCAGCATCTCATTCATCTCAGAGGCCGGCAGGCTCACATTCAGGACGGTGTAGAGGCTCTTGTCTCCTTCGGCCGAGAGGCCATTGAACTGCACGTCTTCTATCTGCTCGCGCAGTTTCTGTACCATGCGGTCTTTGAGGGCCTGAATGTGTTGCTGGTGCTCTTCCATGTCGCGGCAGGCAATTTCTATGGCTTTGGCCAGGCCTACAATGCCGTATACGTTCTCGGTGCCGCCGCGCATGTTGCGCTCCTGTGAACCACCCTGGATCAAGGGATGAATTTTGATGGAGGAATCCACGTAGATAAACCCTACGCCCTTAGGTCCATGGAATTTATGCGCCGAACCTACCAGGAAGTTCACGCCCAGGGCCTGCACATCATGCTTGTAGTGGCCCATGGTCTGCACGGTGTCTGAGTGGAACACGGCGTCATATCGCTTGCAGAGTTGGGCGATAGTCTCAATGTCATTAAGGTTGCCAATCTCATTGTTGGCATGCATGATAGACACAAACGTGCGGGGCTGCGACGCCAGCAGTTGCTCTAAATGCGCCAGATCCAGCACACCTTTGTTATCCACCTTGAGCATGGTTAGCTCAATGTCACCGTTCTTCTCCAGAGATTCCAGGGAGTGCAACACCGCATGGTGCTCCAGCGGAGAGGTGATGGCGTGTTTGATACCCAGGCTCTTGATGGTACAGATAATGGCCAGGTTATCGGCTTCGGTGCCGCCAGAGGTAAAGAAGATCTCTGAGGGCGACGCGTTCACCAGGCCGGCCACCGTCTTGCGGGCCAGTTCAATGGCGGCGCGCACCTGCCTGCCGTGTGCGTGTATAGAAGAGGGGTTGCCGTAGTGCTCCAGCATAAAGGGAGCCATTACCTCAAAAACTTCTTTGTCTAGCGGGGTGGTGGCCGCATTGTCTAAATATACACGCATGATCTTTTTTAACTTAACAACAACAGGTACAACAGATACGGTTCATAGGAACGGTTCCTTGAAAGGAGATAAAACGCTTTTACAGTAGGTTAGGCAGACTTATCAGAGATAATTTCCTTGATATCGCCAATGATTTTATTGGCCAGATGGTCTGCCGTGGAAAGGGTGTCAGACTCGGCGTAGATTCTGATGATAGGCTCTGTGTTGGACTTGCGCAGGTGCACCCACTCTTTGTCAAACTCAATCTTAACCCCGTCAATGGTGTTGATAGGCTGCTTGGCGTAGTGTTTCTGCACCTTGCCCAGCACGGCATCTACATCAATGTCTTTGGTGAGCTCAATCTTGTTTTTGGAGATATAGTAGTTAGGGTACGTAGCCCGCATCTGGGTCATAGTATGGCCGGTTTTTGCCAGGTGCGTCAGGAATAAGGCAATACCCACTAAGGCATCACGGCCGTAGTGCAGTTCTGGGTAAATGATACCTCCGTTGCCCTCGCCGCCAATAATAGCGTTCTGGGCTTTCATCATGTTCACCACGTTCACCTCGCCCACGGCGGCAGCAAAATACTGGCCACCGGCTTTCTCGGTGACATCGCGCAGGGCGCGGGTAGAAGACAGGTTAGAAACGGTATTGCCTACCTGGTTCTGCAGCACGTAATCAGACACGGCCACCAAGGTGTACTCCTCGCCAAACATGCTGCCGTCTTCGTTCACCAGCGCCAGGCGGTCCACGTCTGGGTCTACCACAATGCCTAGGTCAAATTTGCCTTTTTCCATGACCCGGGCAATCTCGCCCAGGTTCTCTGGCAACGGCTCTGGGTTATGGGCGAAGTTACCAGTAGGGTCACAGTTCAGTTTCTCTACCTGCGCCACGCCTAGGGCCTCTAAGAGCATGGGCACGGCAAAGCCTCCGCTGGAATTCACGGCATCAACCACTACTTTAAAGCCGCGGCTCTTAATGGCTTTCACGTCTACCAGCGGCAGGTCCAGGATGGCCTTGATATGGGTTTTCAGGAATTTCTCGTTCTGGGTGTAGGTACCCAGCTTGGTCACTTCAGCAAACTGGAAAGACTCTTTCTCAGCTAGTTCCAGCACCAGTTTCCCCTCAGCGTCATTGATGAATTCACCGTGCTGGTTCAGGAGTTTAAGGGCGTTCCATTGCTTGGGGTTGTGGCTGGCCGTGAGAATAATACCGCCACCGGCCTTCAAAGCCGGCACCGCCATCTCTACGGTGGGCGTAGTAGAAAGACCCAGGTCAATCACGTTTATGCCCAGCCCCTGCAGGGTAGCCACTACTAAGCGGTTGACCATGTCACCAGACAAGCGGGCGTCACGGCCTATGATGAGGGTATTATTTTTAGTGGTTTGCTGCACCCAGGTACCAAAAGCCGCCGCAAATTTCACCACGTCTAATGGTGTGAGCGCCTCTCCTACCTGCCCGCCAATTGTACCTCTAATTCCTGAAATTGATTTTATAAGTGCCACAGATTCCTAGTATTTGAATAGACAAAAGTAGTAAAAACGAACCGATTCCCTGCAATAAGATCACAAGGCTATGAGCTGAGAAGAGACGGCGCCACCATTTAGGGGCTCTGCCTATAAGGCCTCTTTCCCTTAAATAAATGGGAAGGCCAGCTCTATCCCCTCTTATGAACTGCTTTTAAGTATAATTATTTTTAAAAGAATCTGACTTCGTTTAGTTCCTGCGGGCAAAAATACCGTACTAATGCGTTGTCTCCCCTTCTGGCCAGGACGTATTCAAAAATATTTTAATTCTTTTTATGGAATCCATGCGGAGCCTGCATCTTATAGGCAAACAGTGCTTCCGCTTGACAAGGTCAGGACGAAGAAAACCGGTTTTGAGCCCGTTTTCCGGAAAACAGGCCCAAACCAGTAGCTCCCCGGTATCTTGCTTAGGCAGGAGTAGGTGCAACTTTTCATGTGTTACTGATTTTAATGAATAAGAAAGCAGGCCAACCCAAAATGCTAACAATCCCTTTATCTTTGCCTAATGGAAAACCCTGCTGCCCCCGTTTACTCTAGAAAGGCACAACTGGAGGCCTTTAACCGCCTCCTGGACATTCTGGATGAACTGCGCGAGAAATGCCCCTGGGACCGGAAACAAACCCTGGACAGCCTTCGCCACCTTACCATTGAGGAGACGTTTGAGCTTTCTGAGGCTATCCTTACCCAGGACATGGCCGAGATAAAAAAAGAATTGGGTGATGTGATGCTGCATCTGGTGTTTTACGCCAAGATAGCCGCAGAGCAACAGCAGTTTGACTTAGCCGATGTTCTCAATGCCCAGTGTGACAAACTGATCTTCCGGCACCCGCATATTTACGGGGATACCAAGGCAGACACCGAAGAAGAGGTGAAACAGAACTGGGAGCGCCTGAAACTGAAAGAGGGAAATAAATCCGTGCTTTCTGGCGTTCCTTCTTCACTCCCGTCTATGGTGAAGGCCATGCGTATTCAAGAGAAAGCCCGCGGTGTAGGATTTGACTGGGAGGAACCGGCGCAGGTCTGGGAAAAGGTAGAAGAGGAACTAGCTGAGTTCAAGGCCGAGTTTGACAAGCCCAATCTCACCCCAGAAGACAAAGCCAAAGCCACAGATGAATTAGGGGACGTCTTTTTCTCCCTTATCAATTTCGCCCGGTTTCTGGACCTTAACCCAGAAGAAGCCCTGGAGAAAACCAATTTGAAATTTATCAAGCGGTTTCAGTATCTTGAGCGGGCCGCCACCGCCCAGGGCAAGAAGCTAAGCGAGATGACCCTGGCCGAAATGGACGTTTACTGGAATGAGGCAAAGGCAGAGAAAAAGAGCTAAGAAAGCATGTTCATTCATATTGCAATCGATTGCGATACATTTGTATTTTTGAAATGAAATATGCTTCATTATTTGATATTCTGCTTTTAAATCCCTAGGCTTGTATTTATGTTGTCTTAAAATGTGCATTTTTGAATTTCTTGGGTAACCTTACAGGGAAGTATTAGTGTATAAGGGGCAATTAAACTTTTTACCATATTTTTTTCACAAACAAACACAGTAACACAACAACTAAACCTAAATTTTTAGAAGACAATGGAAAGAAAGAGTGCACCTGCAACTGCAAAACCAGTACAAAAAAGTGAAGGCAAGGCAGGCTCAATGTTTGCAAGCATCGTAATTCCTGTGGCCATTATTGCCGCCGTTTTAATCTACATGTTCATTCTTGGTAACCCTGCCAACTTTGAAGGTAATGACAACGCTAACCACCCGCTGCCAGGCAACATGCTGGGCCAGGTGTATAAAGGAGGTTTCATTGTACCAATCTTGATCGCGATCAACATTCTGGTATTGGCTTTCTCTATTGAGCGTTTCATGACTATCAGCAAAGCAAAAGGTGGTAAAGGCCTGGAGTCTTTCGTGCGTACCGTGCGTCAGAAAATGGACGTAGGTGATGTAAACGGAGCTATTGCTATCTGTGACCAACAAAAAGGATCTGTTGCCAACGTGGTAAAAGCCGGCTTGTTGAAGTATCAGGAAATGCATACTGAATCAGGCATGACCAAAGATCAGCGTATCCTGGCTATCCAGAAAGAAATTGAAGAAGCTACGGCTCTTGAGTTACCTATGCTGGAGAAAAACCTGGTAATCATCTCTACTATCGCCTCTATCTCTACTCTGGTAGGTCTTATTGGAACGGTATTGGGTATGATTAAAGCGTTCGCGGCCCTTGCAACTGCTTCTGGTGCTCCAGATGCAACTCAGTTGGCAAACGGTATCTCTGAGGCCTTGATCAACACTGCTCTTGGTATCACAGGTTCTGCCATCGCTATCGTGGCTTACAACTACTTCACCAGCAAGATTGATGAGTTGACGTACAGCATTGATGAGGCTTCTTACAGCATCATCCAGACGTATGCCGCTCAGCATACTGAAAGCAACAGAATCTAATTTTAAGCTTCTTTATTAGAAGGAAGAAAAATGCCTAAAGTAAAAGTACACAGAACCTCTCCATCCCTGGATATGACTCCAATGGTGGACTTGGCATTCCTTCTGGTAACGTTCTTCATGCTTATTTCGAAGTTCGCACCAGAGGAAGTGCTGGTAGTGGATACGCCTTCTGCCACAACAGAGATTAAAGCGCCAGATGCCAACATTATCACCATTAGTATTGGTAACGATGAGCGCGTGTTTGTTGGGGTAGATGACAAAAACACTAAATTGAGATTGATAGACAAAATAAGCGAGAAATACGGAGTAGCCTTCACAGACGCAGAAAAGCAGACTTTTGCCAGCCTTTCTTCCTTTGGGGTTCCTATTGCTCAGCTAAAGTCTTATCTGTCTATGACGCCCGAGGACATGAAAAAGGTGAACCAGCCGGGTATTCCTATTGATTCTACCAGAAATGAGTTGAGAGACTGGGTGCAGCAAGCCCGTTACTCTAACCCCCAGTCTATTGTAGCCATCAAAGGAGATCAGAAGGCAGGTTATCCAGTTGCTGGTCGTGTGATTGAGATTTTACAGGACATCAATGTAAACCGTTTCAATCTGATTACTGACATGGAAGTTAAACCTGTTATTAAAAAATAACGAAAGGGAAAAGAAATGGCAGAAATACAGCAGAAAGGCGGCGGCGACGAAGGCGGCAAGAAGCGGGCTAAGAAAGGCTCTACCAAGGTGGATATGACCCCCATGGTAGACTTAGGCTTCCTGTTGCTTACCTTCTTCGTAATGACCACCACCCTGGCTAAGCCGCAGATCATGGAGATCAACATGCCGGTGAAGCCCAAGACCGAAGAAGAAAGAAATGAACTAAAGGCATCTAATGCGTTTACAATTCTCTTAGGTGACAACAACCGCATTTTCTACTACCGTGGCCTTCACCAGCCAAACATGAACATCATTCCTAAGGTAGAGGAAAGCGATTGGTCAGCAAAAGGCATTAGACAAGTGGTACTTGACGCAACCAGCGCCAACCCTAAATTGGTAGTTCTGATCAAGGCAGATGAGACCTCAAATTACAAGAATCTGGTAGATATCTTGGATGAGATGGCCATTACCAGCACTCAGAAGTATGCGATTGTACCCTTAGACAATGCAGATGCTACGTTACTTAGAAACGCAGAAAAAGGAGGGCAATAATGGATACTACTAACAGATTGACAAATGCCACCCTTGATGATATGGTCTTTGAAGGCCGTAACAAAGAGTATGGCGCGTACATGCTGCGTAAACTGTATAACAAACACGTTACACGGGCTACGGTAATTGCTATCGTTCTTTTTGTACTGTTCCTAAGCATCCCTTTGATTCAATCATTGTTTAAGGATGAAGAAGCCGTAAGAAAGGCACCGGTAGTAAAGGTAGTTGACCTGGCTGCACCACCCTCAGTAGAGAAAGTGGTTCCGCCACCGCCACCGCCGCCAGACGCACCACCACCCCCACCACCTGTACGTTCAACCGTAAAATTCACGCCTCCGGTAGTGAAGAAGGACGAAGAAGTACAGAAGGAGGAAATTCCAGACGTGAAAGAGCTTCAGAAAACTGATGCCGGAACCTCTACCGTAAAAGGTGACCCTAATGCGCCGCCCACTTTAGAAGGGATTGAAAACGGCACAGGTCCGGTTGGCCCGGCTCAGGAAGTCTTTGAAGAAAAGGTATACATTGCGGTAGAGAAAATGCCTGAGTTCCCAGGCGGGATGGCTGCCATGATGAAATACATGGGTGATAAATTCCGTATTCCGTCTGCTGCCCAGCGCGCTGGCGCCGAAGGAAACGTGGTTCTATCCTTTGTGGTAGGCCCCACCGGTGAAATCACCAACATTGAAGTACTGAAAGGCCTGGGTTATGGTCTGGACGAAGAAGCCGTACGCGTGATCAAGGGAATGCCTAAATGGACCCCAGGAGAGCAGAACGGCCGTAAGGTATCTGTAAAATATACAGTTCCTTACCGTATCGTGATCAAATAACTGCAGCCTCGGCTGGATCTAATCTGAAACTCCGGAGACTGCCATTCCTTTGAATGGACAGACTCCGGAGTTTTTTCTTACCGGCTACCGCTTACCTAACTCTCTTACCCTCTAGCTCCCGTACAAGGGAACGGCTTATGAATTATTCCAGAAGACCACCGCGCCCACGGCAGGAGAACGCTTATGGCAACATCATGAAATATGTTTCCCTGCTCATGGTGCTTCTATACTTTGGCTTTGGTTTGTACGTTTTACTTTCCAGCCCCAAACAGATCCCCTTCCCCAATGAGTTTAAATATATATTGGGCGGCCTGCTGCTTTTCTATGGTTTTATTAGATTTGTGAGAGCGTACCAGCAATACTTTAAGAAACCCAGACGACATGAAGAAGACTAGACTATTGGCTTTGGCCGTATCTGTGCTTACAGGCGTTGCCGCCTTCTCCTGCAACCAGTCTGGCAAGGGGGCCACAGACACAGCCACCACAGGCTCCATCAAGATTAGTGTAGATGAGTCCTTCGCCCCTATCATAGACTCCCAGATCCAGGTCTTTGAGTCCTTGTACAAGTATGCCCAAGTAGAGGCCGTCTATAAGCCAGAAGTGCAGGTGGTACATGACCTGCTCAATGACACCATTCGGTTTGCAGTGCTGGCGCGTGAGTTAAATGCCCAGGAAAAAGCCGAGTTTGACCGCGTAAAGATCACCCCAAGGGTGTATAAGATTGCCATAGACGGGATAGCCCTTATCCTTAACAAGGAAAACTCAGACACCACGCTTACCATGCAACAGGTACGCGACATCTTTACAGGCAAGACTACTACCTGGAAGCAATTAGACCCTGCCGCCAAAGACGGTAAGATTACCATTGTCTTTGACAACAGCAATTCCAGCACCGCCCGGTTTATCCAGGACTCCATCAACCAGAAAAAGCCCCTACCCGCCAATACCTACGCCAGCACCTCAAACGCGAAGCTGGTAGACTACGTGGCCCAGAACCGCAATGCCATTGGGGTTATAGGCGTCAATTGGATTAGCGAACGCGCCGACAGCACCGCCATTAGCTTCCTTAAAAAGGTGAATGTGGTGGGCATCAGCAAAAGTAACAACCCCGCCTCTGTAGATGATTACGTACAGCCCTACCAGGGCTATCTGGCGCAAGGAACTTATCCTCTTAAAAGAGAGGTTTTTATAATTAGTAGAGAGGCCCGCGCAGGACTTGGCACAGGTTTTGCATCCTTTATAACAGGAGACAAGGGCCAGCGAATCATTCTGAAATCTGGCTTAGTGCCTGCTTCCATGCCGGTGCGGATAGTAGGGTTTTCAGAAGAAGAATAGATTTTACATTTTTTCACAACACTAACAACCACAACCAATGAGTAAGAACTGGAAGACGTATGGAGTTTTAGCGGCCGCTCTGTTTACTACCGCTGGAGCATCAGCCACTAATGTTGGGCTGGGTTCTGGTAAGACAAACGCAGCCGTGCACGCCTATCTGGAGCATAATATACTTGCCACTAACCTGGTACAGGACAATACCGCCCTAGGCCTGGTGAAACAAGGCAAAACTGCCCTGCAGCAGAATAAAGTAGCTGAAGCCCAACAGCATTTTGACAAGGCCCTGGCTATGACAAAATCTAAGGACAATACCGTGAAGGTAGCTATTGCGGAAGCCTACATCAGCAGCGAGGTGAAAGATCTTTCGCCTGCCATTAAGCTTCTGGAAGAAGTGGTGAGCAAAGACCAGAAAAACGCCAATGCCTACATTCTTTTAGGAGATGCATACCTCAACAACAAAACCGTTGACGGTGGTAAAGCTATGGCCAACTATGACAAAGCCCTGGCCCTGGACAGCAAATCTGCCAAAGCCTATCTACGCAAAGGCCAGTTGTACGTGCAGTCACGTAACTTCCCGGCCGCTAAAGAGGCCTTAGACGCCGCCGCCGCCGCAGACCCTAACTACGCGCCTACCTTTTTGGAACTAGCTGAGCTGTACTACCGTGCTGAGCAATTCCCTAAGAGCTCTGAGTATATCAAGAAGTACGTTTCTATGGCCGAAAACACGCCTGAGACCCGTGCTAAATACGCTTCTATCCTGTACCTGACAAAGGATTATACCAATGCCATGACAGAGATCCAGAACGTGTTGAAGGCTGATCCCAACAACATCGCCATGAACCGCCTGCTGGCTTACTCTTACTTTGACACCAAGCAGTATGACAAAGCCTTAGAGGCCATGAAGTCATATTTCGCCAAGTATGATGAGACCAAGCGCATTCCTACGGACTATGAATACTACGCCAATATTCTGGTAGAGAACAAGAAGCCCCAGGAAGCGGTAGACCTTATTTTGAAGGCGAAACAGCTAGACCCTAAAAATGCGCTTTATGATGATCTTTTGGCCAAGCAGTACCTCAGCCTCAAGAACTACCCTAAAGCCATTGAAGCCTACAAAGCCAAGTTTGCCGTTACGCCTCCCAGCAACACAGACCTGTTCTACTACGGGTATACCCATGAGCTGAACGATGACTACAAGACCGCAGACAGTGTGTACGCCATCATCACTACCAGTAACCCTACCTACGCGTATGGTCACCTGTGGAGAGCCCGGGTAAATGCTAACCTGGACCCAGACACAAAATTAGGCCTGGCCAAACCGCATTATGAGGAGTTCATCAAGTTAACCGCCGCTGATAAGGAAAAATATAAGAAGGACCTGATCACGGCTAACAACTACCTGGGCTACTTCTATTACCTGAAGAAAGACAAAGCCAATGCCACCAAATACTGGCAAGAGGTAAAGACATTGGATCCAACCAACGCTGATGCCACCAACGGATTGAATGGCTTAAAGAGCATGAAATAACCCTTCATTATTAAAGCATAAAAAAAGCGCTCCTGTTCAAATGGGAGCGCTTTTTTATGCCTTGCCTTCTCTCACTTTCCACCTCCCGTTTTGGGCCTGTTTTTAGGAAAACAGGCCCAAAACGGGAGGTGGAATTTTTACATTACCTAACCAGAGAATTTCCGGAACGATTAACATTACGTTCATTCATCTTGCATCACAAGCTTATGAAGGCATTAAGCTCAAAGCCAGTTAGGAACAGGCCCAGAAAATGCAAAATCCTATTTTAGGCACGTTTTTCTAAAAACAGGCCCAAAACAGGATTTGATTTAATAGTTGACAGCCAGGTAAACGGAACTACCGAAATCTCTTCTAATAAAGACTTAGCTCTTCCCAATACCAACCCATACCCTAAGCTACAGTCAAAGAATAGGAACTGTTTTGGGCACGTTTTCCTAAAAACAGGCTTAAAACAGAACCGCCTTTCTTACGCCTGGAAACTAACCGGTAACCACGGAAGTCGGGTTTAGTGTGCTCTGCTAGCCAGCAGGTTGCCGTATTGCCGCCACCTTTCCAGACCCGCCATAAAATCTGCCGGTAGGTCAGACTCAAAATGGATGGTCTCATGCGTAACCGGGTGCACAAACCCCAGAGACTTGGCATGCAGCGCCTGCCGAGGGAGGGCCTCAAACGTATTCTGCACAAAAGCCTTATAAGAACCAGTCTGTTGCCCCTTCAGTATTTTGTCACCGCCATAGGTAGCGTCATTGAACAAGGGGTGCCCCAGGTACTTCATATGCGCCCGTATCTGGTGCGTACGCCCCGTCTCCAGGTTACATTTGATCAGGCTGCAGTAAGAGAAGTCTTCTAAAACCTCATAGTGGGTCACGGCGGGCTTCCCGAACTCACCGTCTGGGTACACGGCCATTACCTTGCGGTCTTTCAGGCTGCGCCCTATATGGCCCACAATAGTGCCTTTGGGTTGCGCCGGCACGCCCCACACCAAGGCATAATAAGTGCGTTCAATGGAGTGGTCAAAAAATTGGCGGGCCAGGTAAGACATTGCCAGTTCTGTTTTGGCGATCACCAGCAGGCCAGATGTGTCTTTGTCTATGCGGTGCACTAACCCAGGCCGTATCTCCCCGTTGCGGTGCGTAGGCAGGTTCTGTAGATGATACACCAAGGCGTTCACCAGGGTACCGGTCCAATTATTGTAAGCAGGGTGCACCACCATACCCGCGGGCTTATTGACAAGCAATAGCTCAGTGTCTTCATAGACAATATCCAGGGGAATATTCTCTGGCAGCACATCGGTCTCCCGGGGTGGGGTGGCCAGCGTAACGGTGATCACATCCAGAGGCTTGACCCGGTAACTGGCCTTGATAGGCGCACCGTTAACCCGCACAGATTCGGCTTTGATGGCTCCCTGCAGCTTGTTGCGAGTTACGTTGGGCAAACGGTCCATCAGAAACTTATCCAGGCGCAGCAGGGCCTGCCCTTTGTCTACCTGAATACGGTGGTGCTCAAACAGCTCATCTGAATCTGACCCAGCTATTTCATCGGCGTCATCATCTTCTCTTAGGTGCTCAGGTTCAAGCATGGCGTTTTGGGGCGTGGTTTTCTGAATAAAGCACAAAAATAAAGAGCCGGTAACGTTTTATCGTTACCGGCTCTTACCAATAAAGGATTTAACCCTTATTTTTTCTTTTTAACTGGAGTAGCGGTAGAAGCAGCTGGCTTGGGAGCCGTGGCAGCAGGGGATGTAGTAGCAGCACCTTTAGGAGCTGGGGTCACGCCCATTTTCTTCAATACCAGGTCAGTGAAGTTGTTTCCGTCTTCAGGGCCGTACAGCAATGCCTCAGCAGTAAAGATGTGGGTATAGCCGTTTTCTTTGGCTACCTCATCAATCGCCTTCTGGATCTTGCCCATTACCGGCTCTAAGGCAGCCTGCTCTTTTTTCTGCAGAGAAGCATCAGCGTTACGCTGGAACTCTTCAATAGAGGCCTGTAAAGTAGTCAATTCCTTTTCTCTGTCAGCGCGTACCACGTCTGTCATTTGACCAGCGCCTTTTTTGTAGGCTTCTACTTTGGTCTGATAGTCTTTGTATTTGTTCTGGAGTTCTTTTTCCAGCTGGCTGCTATGGGCTTTCAGGTCAGACTCAATTTGACGGCTTTCTGGTAATTGGCTGATAATGTAATTGGCGTTAGTATAGCCAATCTTCACATTTCCCGTTTGTGCAAATGAAGCCACACTTACCAATAAGAAAGCGGCTACCAAAAGAGATTTCAATTTGTTCATTTTAGGTTACTTAGTTTGTTTAATTGTTTTTCTTTTTAACTGGTGGAGCCTTACGGCTGGGAACAGATTTTTTGGCTGGGTTAACCGTAGGCTCGGCGCTTTCAGGTAGAGGAGGCACATCTGCCGGATCATCTTTGAGAGCATTGGCAGGTTTAGGGCCTGCCGTGTTCTGCTCTTTTGAGGCTAATCCTAGTTCCTCCAGCACAAATTCAGTGTAGTCATGGCGCGGATCTGTGTATAACATGACCATATCACCAGATTTATCAAACATGAAGTTCAGGCCGCGTGCCCGCACCACTTTCTCTATGGCTTCAAACAACTGGTCCTGGGCAGGTCTTACCAGTTCCTGGCGTCTCTTGAAGAGGGCTCCTTCAAACCCGAACATCTTCCGTTGGAACTCTCTTAGCTCCGCGTCTTTGCGGGTGAGTTCCTCCTGCCGTTTCACCTTCATGTCTGGGGTGAGCAGGATCTCCTCGGCCTGATAACTCTTTTGAAGCTTCTCAAGTTCCGCCCTCATGTTCTCAATCTCCTTCTGCCATCCCTGTGAAAGCTTCTCAGCTTCTTCCTGGGCATTCTTGTAGGCTGGCATCTTCTGCAATATAAACCCGGAGTCAATATAACCAAAACGCTGGGCATTGGCATCTATCCCGCAAAGCAGGAACAGGCTGATAAACAAAAGGGACGCTAGCTTCCTCATTTTTATATCTCTCTACAAATACTGTTCCAACTATCTTATCTGCTGACCTATGATAAAGTGGAACTGACCGCCGTTAGACCCTGGTCTGCCTGGCACGGTATCCAGTCCCCAACCGTAGTCAAAGCCTAGCAACCCGAAGGCCGCCATAAACACCCTGGCGCCCAAACCTACGGAGCGGTACAGTTTAAACGGATCATACTCGCGGTAGCTTCCAAAGTTATTACCGGCCTCGGCAAACCCTAAAACAAACACCGTAGCGGCCGGGTTCAAAGAGATAGGGTAACGGAGCTCAGCCACGTATTTGTTGAAGGCAATACCGCCGGCGGCATTAGGCGTAATACTTTCGTCTTCATACCCTCTCAAGCCAATGTAGTCTGTGGCCACAATGAACGAACCACCGCCTAAACCAGAACCACCTAACTTGAACCGCTCAAACGGACCAATCACGCCGTCTTTGCTATAGGTACCAATGTACCCGAAGTGGGCTCTGGTATTCAATACCAGTTTACCGTCACCGCTCAGTGAATGGAACCAAGAGGCATCCAGCATCCACTTGTGGAACTCAATCCACTGGAAGGAATTCGCCCCGGTTTTAAACAGGGAGTAAGGTGGCGTAAACGTCACGTTCAAGCCAATAGAAGAACCGGAACGGGTATAAGTTGGGTTGTCAATGCTGTTTCTGGCGAAAGACGTGATAAAGGAGATGTTATTGGCATCCTTTATTTTATCTGCCTCGGCGTAGCCTCTAAAAATAGAAGAGCCATTGCTCATGTTGTACCTGAAGTAAGAAATAGAGTTACTCAAGGTAAAATAATCATCTGGCCATTTCAATCTACGACCCAAGTTCACGCTAGCACCTGAGATATCAATGTTGGCATCTCTCAATTGGCCAAACTCATCATACTCATTGAAACGCTGCACAGATTTGCTCAAGCTAACGGTCAATGAATTTGGTCTGCGGCCACCTAACCATGGTTCTGTGAAAGAAAGCGAATATGACTGGTAACGCTTGCCGTTGGCCTGGATGTTCAGGGCCAGGCGCTGTCCGTCTCCAGAAGGAACGGGTCTCCATTCTTTCCAGTCTCTGGCTTTTCTCAGGGAGAAGTTATTAAGCACCAGGCCTACGGTACCTACCGCGCCCAGGCCACCGCCCCAACCACCAGAAAGGGTGATCTGGTCATTTGGCCGCTCTTCTACTGAGTACTGAATATCTACTGTTCCGTTTTCAGGGTTAGGCACCGGTACCATTCCAATTTTCTCTGGGTCAAAATACCCCAGGTTAGAAAGCTCACGCTGTGAACGGATCAGGTTGGCTCTACTGAAGTTCTGCCCTGGCAAGGTGCGCAACTCCCGCAAGATCACATGGTCACTGGTTTTGGTATTGCCAGAGATGGAGATGGAGTTGATCTTGGCCTGTGAGCCTTCGCTAATCCGCATCTCAATGTCAATAGAATCACCTTCCACGGCTACTTCTACAGGTTCAATCTGAAAGAACAGGTAACCGTCATCCATGTAGAGAGACGTAATATCACTTCCGCTTGGGTTGTAGTTCAAGCGCTTATCCAGTTCCTCTTTATTATAGACATCGCCTTTGCTTAGTCCAAGAACTCTGGCTAGCACCGCGTCATTATACAGGTAATTCCCGTTCCAGGAAATGGTACGGTAGAAATAGCGGTTGCCTTCATCTACCACCAGCTTAATGCCTATGCGGTCATCGCTTATCTTATAGACTGAGTCTGAGATAATGGCGGCATCACGGTAGCCTTGTTTGTTATAGAATTCAATAAGCAGTTTCTTATCATTCTCAAACTCAGATTTCTGGAACTTGGAGCTGGTAAAGAACTTGTAGATTTTTTTCTCTTTAGTCTTTTTCAGCTGGCGCTTCAGTTTTCCTTCGGTGAAGGCCTCGTCATCGCCCCAAAGTCTGGTGAAAAGGTTTCCCTCGTCTTCCATCACCTGGCCATTTCTAAGGCGCACAATATCCAGCTCGCCAATGCGCACTTTCTCGCCTTTGTCTACCTTAATCTCTAAGGCAACACTATTGGCTATAATGGAATCTGGGGTTTGCCGTATTACTACCTGGTTGTTGAGGTAGCCTTTTTCCTGAAAGAATTTTTGTACAGTGGTACGGGTAGAGCTTAACAGGTCATCTGTGACTACCCGGCCCTTGTTAAGGGAAATCTTTTTCTGTAGGTCTTCCGCGTGTGACTTGGAGATACCAGAAAAGTCAAAACGTGAAAGACGGGGCCGTTCTGTTAACAGGAAATCAAGGAAAATCTTATCGCCTTCTATTTTAGTGGCACGCACGTCTACCCCGCCCAAGATCCCCTGGTCCCAGAGTTTTTGAATGGCTTTGCTGATGGCGTCACCAGGCACCTCAATCTCATCCCCTACCCGTAGCCCGGTAAGGGAGATCAAAGTAGTTGGGTCCAGGAATTTAGCACCGCTTACGGTAATACCGCCAATCTCATATTTGCGAGGGTTAGCGTAATCAATTGTTGCTGAGTTGCCGCTACCAAGACCAATTCTGATTTGAGCTGAGGCGGTCGCCCCAGACATTACCAAGAGGCATGCTAGCCAAAAGTACTTACTCATTAAGGTTGTGCTTTTTGTAATTGTTCACTTGTTTTCCCAAAACGGCGCTCCCTTTGCTGGAAAGCAAGTATGGCTTCATAAAGGTGTTCTTTTCTAAAATCTGGCCACAACAAATCTGTGATATATAGCTCTGTGTAAGCTAATTGCCAAAGCAGAAAGTTACTAATGCGTTGTTCACCACTGGTTCTGATCAAGAGTTCAGGATCAGGTATATTGGCGGTATTCAGGTTCTGGCGAATGGTGTTTTCATCTATGGCAGAAGGCTCTATAGTACCGGCTTTTACCTGGTCTGCTATTTTCTGCATAGCCTGCACCAATTCCCAGCGCCCGCTATAACTCAAGGCTAGCACCAATGTCATTCTGGAATTACGGCTGGTGATTTCCATGGCCTCTTCCAGTTCCGCCCGGCAGGCGGCTGGCAATGAAGCCAAATCCCCAATGGCCTGTAACCTGATGTTGTTCTTGTTCAGCGTTTCGGTTTCCTTCCGGATGGTGCTAACCAACAACTTCATTAAGGCATCTACCTCAAACTTAGGCCTTGACCAATTCTCCGTTGAAAAAGCGTAGAGGGTTAAAAAGTTGACGCCTAACTCGGCGGCCGCCTCCACCGTTTCCCGCACGGCGGTAATGGCGTTCTGGTGGCCAAAGATCCTAAGATTCCCTTTCTTTTTCGCCCACCTACCGTTCCCGTCCATGATAACGGCAACGTGTTGTGGCAAATTGCCTATATCTATCTTTTCCTTTATGCTCATTAAAAAAAGAAATTTCAATGCAATTTAGGAAAAGCTAAGCACTTTGCACTTTATTCTTATTTGATAGTTGTGTTGCTGGCAGGCAAAACAGGGCAATTGATTTTATAGAAGGTATAGGAAAGGCTAACCCCGTTGTAAAAGTAGAGGTCATTGTTATATTTATTCATCACCGCCTGGTTCTGTGAGGTGAGGTTGTCAAACTCATCAGAGAGCATCATCCGCACGCCTGCCTCCAGGCCTAAATTCCATTTTTCAGAAAGGGCGTACTTAATGCCCGCTCCAATAGGAATGGCCAGCGCATAGGAAGTTCTGTAGGCAGAGGTCTTGCCACTGCCCTCTGGGTAAATGATGGTTTCATTTGTGGCAGTGGTCTTGTTGTTATACACTAGCCCTGCTAACCCCACCGTAAAATAAGGCGTCCACCTTACGTTCTGCCGGAAGTCATAGTAGTCCATAAAATTATAGTCTATGCCTCCGCTCAACTCCAGCAGACTAGTAATCATAGTGGCTCTTCTGTAATTAGCCAAAGGCAGATCATTGGCCAGAGAGGATTTCTTCTCAGGCACAAAATCTTCTGCCTTCACTCTACCTAAAAGCAGGCTTCCCCGCCAGGCAATGGCGTTAGAAATATCCTTTTTGTAAAACACCGTAAGCGCCGGCCGGTTATTGGCCAGTCTGTACCGGGGGGCAACTTCACCCTTGTAGACTACGCCGCCAATACCTATTCCTATCTCACTGGTGGTTCTTGGCTGGCCCGTTTGCAATTGGGCAAAGGCAGGGGAGATAAAAAAAACACTCCCTATTTGTACCAAGGTGCAAATAAGGAGTGTGCGTAATTTTTGTAAAATCATGTACTCAAAATCAAAAAGTGTTCCGGCTTAACGGAATTTAGGTCCACGGCCAATAGGGCTCAGGATATAGTTAAGCGTAAAGCCGGTGGTGATATACCAGTCATCGTCAGAAGCGTCACCTCTTTGGTCACCTTTTCTGCCATAACCTTCAACGCGGCTTAAGCCATTTGCGTCTGTCACGGTAGCATATCTTTTTGTTTCAGCGCTTCTATCAGAAAGAACAGCGGCTTTTCTGCCGTTATCGCCACCCATAGCCAACAGATCATTCTTGTCTGCATAGGTAGTGCTCACGTCATCCAGGTAGTCAGTGAAAGTTTTTCTCCAAGTTACCTCAAAGGCTACATCCCAGCTACGTGCCAACTTGTATTTTACGCCCAAACCGAAAGGAATGGCAAACTGCACTTTTTTGTAAGGCTCAGGATATCCTGCACCGCTGGCGTACTGTCCTTCAGTACCCAATGGCTGAAGCTCATACCAACCGGTTGGAACACCTGCCGCACCGCCATCATAGTACGCTTTAGGGTTGTGGTGCAATACCGCTACCCCTGCAAAGGCATAAGGCGTGAAGTCAGGACGACGCAGGTAAGATCTTCTGTTCTCAAACAAATCAAAGATACCTACCAGGTTCAACTCCTTAATGTCATTACGGAAGCTCAGGTTACGTTTGTAACGGGGCTCGTTCTCGCTTTCAGTTGGAGAGGCGCTTTTGCTGTCATCTCCCGTGATACGACCCCAGGACAAAGCGGCACGTCCGTAGATACGGGGCGTAAACTTACGTGTGAAATTCACGGCAACACTTGGCCGGGTAGAGTTCAGGCGCAAGCTGGTGAAATCAGACTCGGGGGTGATGTCACCAAAGTAATTCATGGCGTTCAGGCTAATCCCTACGCTGTTGTAAAGATTCCTTCTATTAAAACGCTGTGCCTCAGCATCTGAGAGAACAGTAGTTAAAAGAACAAATAAGATAAATAAAGTAGAGAATAATTTTTTCATGCCTTCAACTATTACTGATTTTTAACTTTTCCTAAAGACGCCTAAACTGCCGCCGACAAAATTATACCTTTTTTTAATATAACAAATAGGTATATAGGATTTTTTAATATTAATATTTTAATTATCCGTTCCGGTGGTCTAGTCCCCAGTGCATCTTTGTACGCAACGTTGTTAAAAAGTTTATCTGATTGAGCCTGATTAGCCGGGCGTTAAACTCTTCCCGCCTCACTGCTAACTGAATGGTAGCATCTACTGGCTTAGACCTGGAATCAAGAGAAACCAGATATTTGGTACTACGCCCTTCAATCTCAAAAGAGATCACACTTTTATCAGACACCACCAGCGGCCGTACGTTCAGGTTATGAGGGCATACGGGTGAGATCACAAAATTGTTTGTTTGCGGCATCATTACCGGTCCGCCGCAAGATAGGGAATATCCCGTAGAACCAGTGGGGGTGGCCACAATCAGACCGTCTGCCCAATAGGAGTTCAGGTATTCGCCATCTATATAGGTGTGTACCGCAATCATGGAAGAGGTATCACGCTTTAAGATAGAGAATTCATTCAGCCCGAAGTTCTTGCCGTCAAACACCTCCTGGTCACTGTCCAGGTGAATGAGAGACCGTTCATCTAGCGTGAAATGCCCTTTGAGCAAAGAGTCAACGGCTACCTCCAGCTGCGCGAAGGGTACCGAGGCCAGAAAGCCCAGCCGTCCCATGTTAATACCCATAATAGGAATCTGCAAAGGCCCCACGTAGGTCACCGCGTCCAGAATGGTGCCATCGCCGCCCAGGCAGAGCATGTAGGAAACGTCATGCAGGCTGGTTTCCCGGTTGAAATAGTCTACCTCTGCCGGAATAGGCAAAAAAGGATATAGGCATTCTGCAAACTGCTCAGACACCGTTACCTTAATTCCCTGCCGCAACAGAATATCAAACAGCTGGCGCACAAAAGGAACCACGTCCTCTTTCACGGGCTTTCCAACTATTGCTATTTTCATACTAGGTCTTGCTCAAAATTAGTGAAGGCGTCTTCTGCAGGCAAAGGCAACCAAAGGTGTTACCTCAGATATTGATATACCGTAGCAACTGGTCTAAGCGGTCCTGGTCTTCCTGGTCTGTTGGAGCGTCATGGTACTGGGCGGTGATTTTGTAATTGAACCGCTCCAAGGTAGCTACTATGCGGCCCAGGTCTGTGGTGTTTATCTTTAGGGTGAGCTTCATCTTAAAGATATCCAGTTCATCTGGTGACACATACGCACTCAATATCTTGGCATTGTTAGACTCCACCAGCCGGCTTATTTCACTCAGCGAATAATCGCGCTCGTTCATGCAGAGCACCAGAATACCCCCCTGCCCCTGCAGCGCAGACATCTGCCCAAAGGCGGCAATGGTGTCATTGACCGTGATCACGCCCAGGTACTCCTGCAGTTCGTCCAGAACCGGCACCACCTGTATTTTGTTTTTGATGGCCAGTTCCATCACGCTGTAGAAGTGCTGGTTCTGCTGCACGTGCACGTGCTCAAAATCAAAGGGAATGTTCTCCAGGATCAACTCAGGGTTCTTGGCGTCCAGCACATTCTCCTCGGTCACCAGGCCCAGGTATTTCCGGTTCTTCACCACGGGCAGTTGGTTCAGCCGGAACTCATCCATCCACTGCACGGCTTTCTTGCCCGAGTCAGAGAGTTTGAGCGGTGGCACCATCTGGTTTATCAGTTCTTCAGCAATCATACGGCAGCGGTCTTTAGCAGGAATCTCTCTAAGATACTGTTAAAGGTCTCAGGATGTTCCATCATAGGCGCATGGCAGCAGTGATCAATGAAATGAAGCTCTGAGTGCTGAATCAACCTGTTGAACTCATGGGCCACCACCGGTGGGGTAATGGTATCGTTCAGGCCCCAGATCAACAAGGTAGGCGCATGGATCTTGCCCAGGTCTTTGCCTAGGTTATTGCGCTGCGCACTTTTGGCAATGGAGATGATACGCAGCACCTTGGTGTTACTGTTGGTGATGTCAAACACCTCGTCTACCAGGTCTTTGGTGGCCACGGCCGGGTTATAGAACGTGTATTCTACGCGCTCCTTCACAAAACCGTAGTTGCCACGCTTAGGGAAAGAGCCGCCCATGGAATCTTCAAAAAGCCCCGAAGAACCGGTCAGCACCAAGCGGCTCACGTGTTCTGGGTTCTTTAAGGTATACTCCAGCGCCACGTGCCCGCCCAGGGAATTACCCAATAACGTAAGGTTAGACAAGTTTTTATAGGCCACAAAATCTTCCACAAACTCTACCAGGCCAGGCACGCTGGCCTGCGGCAACGGCATTTCATAGAGCGGCATCAGGGGAATGACCACCCGGTAATTTTTCTGGAAGAAAGAAACTACTCCCTGCCAGTTACTAAGCGCCCCAAACAGACCATGCAAAAGCAAAAGCACTTCGCCCTGGCCTTCGTCTATGTACTCAAACCCGCCTTCCTTCTTGATTTCCAAGTTCATGTGAGAGAATCGCTTGTAATAAATGTATGTAGAAACAACTATAGGGATGTAATATTAAAAATATTTACCCAATTTCTGAGCATTTGCAGCCCATAGGGGGTAAGTGCCGCCTCCGGGTGAAACTGCAGCGCATACAAGGGCAGGTGCACGTGCCTAAAGGCCATCAACTCTCCTTGGGCGGTCTGGGCCAGCGGCACCAGGTCTGCCGGCGCGCCCTCCACCACCAAGGAATGGTAACGCACCACGTCGGTGACCGTAGGCACTCCCTCAAAAATAGGGTCTGGCGCGCAGTGTATCTGGGAGACTTTGCCATGCATGGGCAGCAGGCCTTTTACTACCTTGGCACCGAAGAACTGGCCCAGCGCCTGGTGTCCCAAACAGATGCCCAGCATAGGCAAACGGTCATGGTAGTAAGAGATCACCTGAGGCATCACACCGGCCTTCTCGGGCGTGCCCGGCCCCGGTGAAAGCACAATGCCTTTCAGCGGAAGCGCCTGCAACTCTGGCAAAGACACATCATTACGCCGCACCTCTACCTCTACCCCCAGCTGCCTGAAATAGTCAAACAGGTTATAAGTGAAGGAATCAAAATTATCTAAGAGCAGCAGCACAGGACAGAAACGGAGGGAAAGGGAAAAAAGATATTTCCTGTTTTAAAGCCGATTTTCCAAAAACAGGCCTAAAATAGGAAAACCAGAAAGTAATAACCTGGTCATCAAAAGAAACAAGTTTGTGTTTTAGGGCCGTTTTTTGGAAAACGGCCCTAAAACACAAACTTGTTTCTGGAGCAAAACCATGGATTAGGCAAAAGACGCCAGGGCCTCACGGCCGAAGGGAATGATCCATTGCACAAAGGCCCAGGCCCCGGGAGCGGCATTCAGGTAAAACGGGTACACGTCAGACTCCTTTACTATCTGCAGGGAGGTGTCCAGGCCGGTGGCATTGGCGAAGTACACCAGCAGGCAGATGGCAAACGCCCATTTGGCCGCACCAATTCCCGCGCCCACCAGATTGTCCAGCACCCCGAAGGGCGTAAGATGCACCCCTTTCTTGACCACTATCCCCAGTGCGCGCACTGCCAGCCCAATACCAATGAACACCAGCAGATAGGGCACAAACGGCAGGAACCCGGCGTTGTCACCCAGCCACTCATGGATAGGCGGCGTCAAGAGCCCTACTAGCTTCATCCCGAAGACCGTAAGGATTATGAGCGTGGCCAAAGAGGCAACCTCCAGCACCAGGCCCTTGAAATATCCTTTCAGGGCCCCGTAGGCCAGCGGCAATAGCAGGAAAAGGTCAAAAGTGGTCACGCTCCTAAAAGTACTAGGCGTTAGGGTTGTTCAACAGCGCACTCACGGCGTTGGAAATGGCTCTGCCATCGGCTTGGCCGGCCAGCTCACGGGAGGCCACGCCCATTACCTTGCCCATGTCTGAAGGCCCTAAAGCGCCCACGCGCTGAATAATTTCCACCAGGCGCTCGCGTAATTCTCCTTCGTCCATTTGCTTAGGCAGGAACTCCTCAATCACGGCCAGTTCTGCCATTTCAATTTCCTCCAGGTCTGGGCGGCTCTGGGTGCGGTATACCTCGGCAGACTCGCGGCGCTGCTTGGCGGCTTTGGTCAGGAGTTTCAACTCAGTGTCCGGGGCCAGGGCGTCTACCCCACCTTTCTCAGTCTCCGCTAAAAGGATCTGTGATTTGATGGCACGCAGGGCTTGCAGGCGGGTTTTATCTTTGGCCAGCATGGCTTGCTTAATTCCGGCTTCAACTTTTTCTTTCAGGCTCATAGTTTTACGTAGTATAGAGGGCACGTGCCCTAGGTGTGAAATCTGATGGTTACGTGACGCCAAGTTTCTTTTATCTTTGCCCATCCCGTACAGGAGGAACATAAACGCAAGACGTACATGACCAAACTCAGCGTAAATATAAATAAAATAGCCACGTTGCGGAATGCACGCGGCGGCAACCGGCCAAATGTAGTGCAAACCGCTCTGGACTGCGAGCGGTTCGGGGCACAGGGCATTACCGTGCACCCCCGCCCAGACGAGCGCCACATCCGGTTTCAGGATGTATACGACTTAAAGGCCGTGGTGACTACCGAATTCAACATAGAAGGAAACCCCACCCCAGACTTCATTAAACTGGTGCTGGCCGTAAAACCCGAGCAGGTGACCCTGGTGCCCGACGCCCCCGATGCCATCACCTCTAACGCCGGCTGGGATACCGTAAAGCACAAAGACTTTCTGGTAGACGTGATTGGCCAATTCAAGGCCGAAGGCATCCGCACCTCTATCTTCGTGGACCCCGTTGAGTCCCAAGTGGAAGGCGCCGCCCACACCGGCACCGACCGCATTGAGCTTTACACCGAGGCCTACGCGCATGACTACCACACCAACCGCGAGGCAGCCGTGAAGCCCTATGCCCAAGCCGCCCGCCTGGCCCAGCAACTGAACCTGGGCCTGAACGCCGGCCATGACCTGGACCTGGACAACCTGCGCTACCTCAAAGAGCAGTTGCCTAACCTGGCCGAGGTTTCCATTGGCCACGCCTTAGTCTGTGACGCGCTGTATTTCGGGCTGGAGAATACCATTCAGCTATACCTGCGCCAACTCAACTACTAATGCGGGAATTCTCAGTTTCAGCCTCTTTTTTCAAAACCGGGCTTAAAACGGGCGGCCTATGCTAGGTATGCTGCTTAAGATTACTGCCCTAGTCATTGCGGCACATTACCTGGTGCGCTTTTTCTCCAAGTTCTTTAACCGGCAGCAGCGTGTGTTTTTCCTGTCACCTATGCGGCAGTTTAAGATGGTGTTCTGGTCATTGCTGAGCGCCTGGCTGGGCGGCTCTATGATCAGTCTGCTGGCCCGGGACCAAACCGTAACGTCGCTGGAAAGAGGTCTGGCCATTGGGTTAGGGGTAATGCTGTTTCTCTTTGCGCTGCCCACGCTTTTATTGCACTTTCAGTATTGGCGGCATGAGCGGGAAAACGCCCTGGAACTAGAAAAGGAAACCCAGACAGCCTTATTGCTGCAGCCAAACGGCCGTTACCTGCTCAACCAGCAGCAGATCCGGCATATTCTGGAGACCCACAGTCCCTCGCGCCGGTTTTTCTGGAGTTCTTACGCGTACCTCACCCTCACGTTGGCAGACGGCCGTCAGGTAAAGGTAACCTCGCTCTTAATTGACTTAGAACTCTTGAAGGCCCTATGGCCCCGCGTGCCGTACCAAACCAGAACGAAATGGGCCTGCTTTCTGTAAAACAACCTTAACCCGCACTTTACATTACACCGCAACTCCATGGAATTAAACTATAAAACCTTAGGCCAAGGCCAACCGCTTCTCATTCTGCACGGGCTTTTTGGCACCTTAGATAACTGGCAGACCTTGGGCAAGCAATTCTCAGAGCACTTTCAGGTGTTTTTGATTGACCTGCGCAACCATGGTCGCTCGCCGCACTCAGATGACTTCAGCTACCAGTTGATGACCGATGACCTGCTGGAATTCATTCAGCAGCACCAACTGCAGGACGCCATGGTTATAGGCCACTCCATGGGCGGCAAGGTAGCCATGAACTTCGCGCTGCAGCACCCAGACCAGCTCTCCAAACTACTGGTCGCCGATATCGCCCCTAAATATTACCCGCCGCACCATGATGATATTCTGGCGGGTTTCCGGTCTATAGACCTTAACGCCATCCAGAGCCGGCAAGACGCCGATGACCAATTGGCCAAGCTGGTACCGGACCTGGGCACCCGTATGTTCCTGCTCAAGAACCTCTACCGTAAAGACGACAATACCTTTGGCTGGCGCCTGAACCTGGACGCCATTGAGAAAAACCTGGACCAGGTGCTGAGCACCGTGGAGTCTGCGACTCCTTTCACTAAGCCGGTCTTGTTCCTGCGCGGCGCCAATTCCCGCTATATCAAACCAGACCAGGACCTGGCCCCCATCAGAGCGCTGTTTCCGGCGGCCGAGATTAAAACCATTGAGAACGCCGGCCACTGGCTCCATGCTGAGCAACCGGCAGAGTTTTACCGCCTGGCTATGGAGTTTCTGCAAGCCTAGCAGGCCACAGCCATTCAAGGCACCAGGGGTACCGGTGCCTTCCTTTTTTACAAGAAAATCAAAGCTTTATGAGCACATCGGCCAAAGGCACGCTTTTTCTAATCCCCACAGTCTTGGCCGAGGACACGGCCCAGCAGGTGATCTGCCGGCAGGTAGCCGAGGTGACGGCGCAACTGAAATACTTTCTGGTGGAGAATGCCCGCACGGCGCGCCGCTACATCAAATCCATTGCCCCCAGCCAAACCATAGAGGAACTACAGATCACGGTCATTGACAAGAACTCTTCTGATGCGGAGCTTACCGCCGCCCTAAAACCGCTTTTGGCGGGGCAAGACGCTGGGGTCATCTCTGAGGCAGGTTGCCCCGGCGTGGCAGACCCCGGTGCCGAACTGGCCCGTCTGGCGCACCAGTACGGGGTAAAGGTGGTGCCACTGGTAGGGCCTTCGGCGATCTTAATGGGATTAATGGCCTCAGGGTTTAACGGGCAGTCGTTTGCGTTCCATGGGTACCTTCCCATTGAGAAGCGCGACCGTATTGGGGCCCTTAAAAACCTGGAGAAAGAGATGGCCGTCAAAGACCAGACGCAGATTTTCATGGAGACGCCGTACCGCAACCGCCAGATGATAGACGACCTGTTGCAGCACCTCAACAAAGACACCAAACTCTGCATTGCCGCCAACATCTCGGGCCCCACAGAATTCATCAAAACCCTACGCGTGGCCGACTGGAAAGGCAAGGTACCCGATCTGCACAAGCAACCGGCAGTGTTCCTGATTTACAAGCGGTAGCGTTTTAAGGCCGTTTTTGAAAAAACAGGCTCAAAACAGAAATGCGGGCTTTAGGAAGGTTTATCAGAGAAATTTTTCTGGCTAATGCGATTATCAACAGGGGCAGCTGATGGTAATGTGGGCAGACCAACTGTTCAGGTGCCAACATCAGTATTGTGTTGTTAAGTGTTCTTACCAACAACTTAGCCTATGCTGCCATTAATTGATAATTACAAGGAATTTACTTTTTCCATAGCCTCCTGTTTTGAGGCCGTTTTTAAGAAAACGGCCTCAAAACAGGAATTTTTATTTCCGGATTAGCCAGCCCTCTGGGTTGAGGTTGGCCTGGTTTTTCCAGATCTGGAACTGGAGTTCAGAGGTACCTTCGGCGTCTGTGTACACGGTGCCTATGGTTTGTTTGGCGCTTATTTCCTGCCCTTCAGACACGCTTACGGTGCGTAGCTTGGCGTAGATGGTAAAGTACTCGCCGTGCTGTACCATCACAATGTTGTTCATGCCAGGTATAGTCTGGATGGTGAGTACTTTTCCGCCAAAGATGGCCCTCACCTTCTCATTGGCCCCCGTCTGGATGTTGACCCCGTTGTTCTGAACGTACACGCCTTTCAATACCGGGTGCGCCTGCCGCCCGAAACGCTGCGAAATGAAACCCCGTTCTACCGGCCAAGCAAAGCGGCCTTTGTTGCCCGCAAAGTTAGACGAGACAATCTCTCCCTCTGGAGTAAGCGTTACCCGGCTGGTACTGGCCTTGGCGGGTGCGCTGGCGGTGCTTGGGGCCGGGGCTGGCTTACCAGCTGCGGCTGCGGCAGCTGCGGCGGCGGCTTCCCGGGCGGCTCTGGCTTTGGCGGCGGCCTCCGCGGCGCGGGCAGCCCGGGCTATCTCCTCGCGCACGATGTTGGCAATCAATTTATCCAGCTGCCGCACGGCCTGTTCGCGCTGCTCTACTTCCTGCTTCAAAGACTGCTCCTGCATGCTCAGCTGCTGAATCACCTGGTCTTGCTGGTCATGCATGGAAAGCAGGTTCTTGTTCTCGCTCAGCTGCACGTTGAGCAGGCTTTTCTTTTGCTGTTTCTGTGAGGTAAGGGTATTCAGGTGCTGGCTCAGGTTTTTCTGCGTGGCCTCAATGGCGGCAGCCTGCTCTTTGCGGGCCTCAGTGTAATGGCGCAGGTAGCGCATGCGCCGCATCATCTGGTTAAAGGAATCTGAGGCGAACAGGAACATGAGTTTGTTGTAACTATTGGCCGTTTTGGAGGCAGCGTAGATCAGGCGGGCATATTCTTTCTTAAGCCGCTCCAGGTCTGTTTGGGTATCGGCTACCTTTTCTTCTGTGGTTCTCAGGTCTTTGTTGAGGTAGACGATCTCTGAGGAAATGTTTTTGATGACGCCTTTCTGCACCGTGATCTTTTCTTTGATCACGTTCAACTGACCCAAGGAGGCCTGCTTTTTCTGGGCGGTCTGGGCCAAAATACGGTTAGCCTCCTGAATACGCTTTAGATTGGCGTTTTTCTCGCGCTCCAGCTGCGCTTTGCTTTTTACCGGCGCTTTTTTTGTTTTTGAAGATGTTTTGGACGGGGTACGGGTGGTCTTCTTTTGCTGCGCGTTGGCAGAATAGAATCCAATCAAGAAAAAGAATAAAAAAAGATAAAGTACCCCCGCCCTATTTACGTTCATGCTGTGAAGGTACTGAAAAAGGAAAATCCAGGGAAGTATCTGAGGTGGAAACCTGCCGGTGCTTCACTGCCACCACCGTGGTCTTGGCTGTATTGCCCTCTGGCTGCTGGATAGAAAGCAGCAGCGCCATGGCAAACGGTTTGCCGTTCACGTCTTCAAAATCCTGGTAATCTACAGACATATAGTCTTTGGTCTGCAGGTTGCGTACCTCGGCGCGTTTCAATTTATAGCGGGTGGTATCTACAAACTGGTCTAGCTGCAGGTTGGTACGCAGGGTGCGTACGTGCTGCATGGGCCCGTCTTTTTCCAGCTTGATCTTGCTTGGGTCTCCGGGCACAAAATTCCCGATCAGGATTTCCTGCAGCGTGTTGAAATCTACGTCTACATTATACCGTTGGCGCAGCACCTCATAAGAACCTATCAGGTATTCCTCTTTGAGTCTATTGACAATGTACACTGAGTCTGGCGTGACCTTGAGGCGGGCAGCCTCAAACCCGAAGGCCTGTACCGAGGCCCAGATGACCTCGTTTTTCTTCATACGTATGGTGAGGTTCGCGCTTAGGTTGCTGTGCTCACTCTGCAGCTTACCCTTTGCCGTGAAATAGGTATAGTCTGTGTTGACCACGTTGACGTTGTTCATGTTCTCTGGGGCCACCGCGCCAGAGGCACTCGGCACCGCCTTTCTCTGACAACCTACCAACACCAATAAACTTAACCCTAACGCGCATACGTATCTGCTACTACTCATATAGTTTCTTGTCTTTTATCTTTTTGCTGATGCCTTCAGAGGCACCGCCCACCTGGTTGGCCCGCACCCACTGCTTGAGGGCCAGGTCCCGCTGGCCCAATTGGTAGAGTACGTCCCCGTAGTGCTCAATAATAGCGGCATCTGAAGAAACTGCCACTGCTTTTTCCAGCAGGCGCTTCGCCTCCTGGTACTCTTTCATTTTATACAACACCCACGCATAGGTATCTAAGTACGTGGCGTTGTCTGGAAACTGGGCCACCAATGATCCGGCCATGGCTTTTGCTTTTGCCAGGTTCTGCCCCCGCAAAGACAGGAAATAACTGTAGTTGTTGAGGGCATGGGGGTTTTTAGCATCAATGGCCAGTACATTCTCATAGGCCTGGTCAGACAACTCAAACTGTTGCAGGGAATGGTAGGCGTCTCCCAGCTGTAGGTTGAACTGCAACTGCAGGTCAGCGTTGTTACCGGCCAGCCGGCGACCATATTCCAATGACTTAACCGCCTTGGCGTAGTTCTTGGTGATGAGGTGGGCCGTGCCGTTGTAAAACCAGAAGATAGGCTGATTAGGGAAGAACTCCAGTGCGCGCTCTGAATGGGCGATGAGGGAATCGTTCTGGTTCATTTCGCCGTCCAGAAACACAATCTGCTGCCAGATCTTGTAATGACCGGGGTCCAGGGCCACGGCTTTCAGGTAATGGTCACGGGCGGGCAGTTTCTTGTCGGCGTTCACGTAGATATCGCCGGCCACGGCGAAGGCTTTGGCTTCCTGCGGGTGCGCCTTGGTGGTGAGGTCGGCCAGCTTAATGGCCTGGCCCGCTACTTTCTCATTGGGCAACCGCCTGATGTAGTCCACCAGAATCTTCACCTTGGCATCTATGTTCAGGGACGGGTTTTTAAAGGCCAGTTCCAGTTGGGTGTCTGCCTCAGCGGCCTTGCCCTGCTGCTGGAGCAGGTCTGCTAGCATGAGCCGGCCATAGGCGTTCTGGGGGTCTACTTTAAGGGCCTGTTCGGCCACTTTCACGGCATCGGGCACCCGTTTGTTGGCAGCCAGTATTTCGGCCTGGGCCAAGAGGTAGCGCACCTCATCTGGGTTTGACTTGATGAGGCTTTCCCCTTCTTGCAGCGCCTTGTCCAGGTTATTCTGCTTAAGGTAAATCTGCTGCTTTTTGAACGAAATCTCCTCTACCAGCCCATAGCTTTCCTCAATTTGGTTCAACGTGCGCAAGGCATCATCCAGGCGGTTTTTGGCCAGGTACAGGTCTGTGAGGTTGAAGAGGTATTGCTGGGTGTTGGGTAGTTCCTGGGTGAGGCGGGCGTACACCTTTATGGCGTCATCTATCTGCTGTTGGTTGGTGTAGATCTGGGCCAGCAACAGGTGGTAATAGGGGTTCTTGGGCTCCAGTTCTACCGCAGCTTTGGCAAAAGGCAGGGCGCCGCGGGCGCTGCCCATGAGCAGGCTGGTCTCTGCCAGTTTGTAGTTGACCCCGGCATTGTCTGGGCTGATGGCGTAGGCGCGCTGGAACCGGTCCAGGGCCTTGTTGTAGTCTTCCAGCACGAAGAACTTCATGCCTTCCAGAAAATAGGACTCACTGAGTTGCTGCTCTTGCGGGCTTAACGCAGGGGCAGGCGCAGCCGAGGTGACTGTGCTTTTCTCTTTCTTGCGCTCAGACTGGGCATAGCTTTTTTCTCCGGCTACCACCAACCCGCACACAGCGGCCACTACCGTGAGTCCTCTCTTCCACATAAAAATTTATTCCCTATCTAGCCACGCAGCACGTTGTAATCGCCTAGGCTTAAGTCAGTTGGAATCCCCTCATATACAACGAAATTCCCCAACATTGAGTTAGCGATATGCGCATGATTAATTTTGCTGTTTTCCTGCACAATGCTGTTGCTCACCACTGCCCCGTTCACCTGGGTGTTGTTCCCTATGGAAACGTGCGGACCTACCACTGAATTGTTCAGCACCACGTTTTCTCCCAGATACACCGGCGGAATGATCACAGAGTTGGTGATCTTCGCTGATTTGGACACCAAGCCCTCCTCGTCTTTGATGTACTCCAGGTACCTCTGGTTGGTGAATACGGTCGCATCCTTGTTGCCGCAGTCCAGCCACTCAGAGATAGGGCCCGGGATGAAGACAGAGCCTTTGCTCTTCATGTTCTCCAGGGCGTTGGTAAGTTGGTACTCGCCTTTGTCTTTGATGTCATTGTCTAGCAGGTACTGCAACTCATCCCGCAGGTACTCGCCGTCTTTGAAGTAGTAGATACCAATAATGGCCAGGTCAGACACAAACTCCTGCGGCTTTTCCACAAACTCGGTAATCTGGCCCTGCTCATTCAGTTTCACCACGCCAAACGGACGCGGGTCTTCCACTTTCTGCACCCAGATAGTACCCTCTGCCGAGGTGTCCAGGGTAAAGTCGGCTTTGAACAGGGTATCGGCGAAGGCCACCACCACATTGCCTTTAAGCGCGTCTTTGGCGCAAAGAATGGCATGGGCTGTGCCCAGCGGTTGGTCCTGGTAATGGATAGAACCTTTTGCCCCAACAGACTCGGCAATCTTGAGCAGGCGGGCTTCCACTTCCTCGCCGAAGTTACCAATGATAAAGGCCACTTCTTCAATGGGCTCCTGGCACACCTTGGCAATGTCTTCCACCAAACGCTGCACAATAGGTTTGCCTGCAATGGGGATAAGTGGCTTAGGAACAGTGAGGGTGTGCGGACGCATGCGTTTGCCCATGCCGGCCATTGGTACAATGATTCTCATAAGTAGATCTTAAATATAGGTTGCTTAAGTATGGCCTACCTACGGCCAGACCACAATTTAGATATAGGTAATTTCTGATTTAAGGCCGTTTTCAGGAAAATAGCGTAAAAACCGAAGTTCTTAGTGTTTTCCGGTACTGCCGTAGCCGCCGGTGCCGCGTTGGGTTTCCGTTAACTCCTGGGCCGTCTCCCATTCTATACGGGCATACCGCGCCACCACCATCTGGGCAATGCGCTCCCCGTCTTCCACCACAAAATCTGTATCTGAAAGGTTAACCAGCAACACCTTGATCTCACCGCGGTAATCTGCGTCTATGGTGCCGGGGCTGTTCACAATGGAAATACCGTGCTTATAGGCCAGGCCGCTGCGGGGCCTGATCTGCGCCTCATGGCCTTCTGGTAATTCAATGCTGAGGCCCGTGGGAATGAGTGCCCGCTGCAAAGGTTTTAACGTGATGGGCGCCTCAATGTTGGCCCGCAGGTCTAACCCCGCGGAGTGTTCTGTTCCATAGGCCGGCAATGCATGCTTGCCACTATTAATGACTTTTACAGGTAAAGTGGTATTCATAGAAAGCTAATATAGTCAATTATCTATTTGTTCCCTTGATCTGCGGCTTCTCTACCACCCAGACCACGGCCAGAAACACCAGGCAAAGCCCTATGTGGTAGGCATTCCCCAGCCAGAAACTGTCAATCTCTACCACATTGGCCAACCAGATAAGGACCGTGGCCAGCCCCAGGTAACCAAAGATAGCCATAAGCGGGTAGGGCACCGGAAAATACTTCTGCCCTATCAGGTAGCACACCACAGACATGGTAAAATAACACAAGAACGCCGCAATTGCGCTGCCCATGTACCCCAGCACCGGTATAAGCAGGAAATTAGCCGCTACCGTCACGATGGCCCCAAAGATGGTGATGTACGTGCCGTAATGCGTCTTGTCGGTGAGCTTAAACCAGACCGTGAGGTTATAATATACACCGTTGAACAGATAAGCCAATAACAGCACCGGCACCACCTCCATACCCGTGCGGTAGGCTTTCTGCCCTAGAAAATACTGGAAAATATCAAGGTTGGCACTGATGCCCAGATACGCCAACGCACAGACAATCACAAACCAGCGCATGACCACGGCAAACGTGGCCGGCGAGTTTTTCTCCTGGGCCTGCGAGAAGAAGAACGGCTCTGCCGAATACCGGAACGCCTGAATCATCAAACTCATCATGATGGCCAGCTTGTAGTTGGCGCCAAAGATACCCAGCGCCTTCTCATTGCTTACCCCTGGGTAAAAGTTCTGGGGAAGCCAATCTTCCAGCATTAACCTGGACAGCATCTCATTGGTAGCGCCGGCCAGGCCCATCACTAGAATAGGAAAGGCATACACCAGCATAGGCCACATCTCCTTTAATTCCAGCCGGAACTTAAAATCTGAGAACTCACGCCAGAGCATGGGAATAAACAGGAGATTAGCCACCATGTTCACCAGGAAGATATAGCCTACCCCCATCTCAGGGTCATAGATGGCCGCCACTATAGGCTGCAATTCTGTCAGGTACTTGCCGTCATACACCTGCCGGCAAAAAAGCAGGAAAAACAGGTTACCGCCTATAACCAGAAAGATGTTGGTGAGCCGGATAATGGCAAACCGGGCCGCCTTGTTCTCCAGGCGCAACCGCGCAAACGGAATGGCCGAGATGGCATCTACCGCCATGGTGATGGCTAACCAAATGATGTATTTCTCTTTGCCAGGGTACCCTAACGCGGCGGCTATAGGTGAAGCATTCAGGACAAAGGCGGCGGTCAAGACAAGGCTAGAGGTGATAATGAGGGTTTGCACCTTGTGGTAGAGCGCGCGCCGGTCCACGCCTGGTTTATTGGCAAACCTGAAGAAGGCGGTCTCCATGCCGTAGGTGTACACAATGTTCAGGAACGCCACAATGGCGTAAAGTTTGGTCACCACGCCGTATTCTTCCGGCGCAAAAACGCCGGTGTACAGAGGCACCAGAAGATAGTTAAGCGCCCGGCCCACAATGCTGCTCAAGCCATACGCCGCCGTCTGCCCCACTAGCTTTTTCGCAATACTCATAGAAGGCTATTCACAGAAATTAAACAGAAAAATTACCTGGTGCTTAGGCAGCATAACTCCCGTTTTGGGCCTGTTTTCTCAAAAACGGGCCCAAAACGGGAGCAGACAGGTCATGTATAGGAATAAGAGACAAATGGGAATTACTCGCCTTTAAACTCAGGCTTACGCTTTTCCAGGAACGCGGCGGTCCCTTCCTTGAAATCTTCAGACCCGCAGCACCGGCTGAAAGAGTTGGCCTCCGTCTGGTAGCCGTGCTCTTCCTTGTCATACCAAGCATTCACGCAGTCTACAATCATGCCTACCGCAATAGGGGCTTTGCTGATGATCTTCTCCATGATCTCCAAACACTTCGGCATGAGGTCTACGGCTTGCGTTACGTGGTTGACCAAGCCAATCTCTAAGGCCTCGTTGGCAGAAACCATGTCGCCGGTCATCATCAGTTCCATGGCCTTGCCTTTGCCTACCAGTTGGGTCAGGCGTTGGGTTCCGCCGTACCCGGGTATGATCCCCAGGTTCACCTCGGGCTGCCCGAAGCGGGCGTTTTCACTGGCTACCCGTATGTGGCAGGCCATGGCCAACTCGCAGCCCCCGCCCAACGCGAATCCGTTCACCGCGGCAATCACCGGTTTGGGGCACTCCTCTATCATGGAGAAAACGTCTTGCCCGCGCTCAGCAAAGCGACGGCCGTTCACCTCGTTCAACTCCGCAATCTCGGCAATGTCTGCCCCGGCCACAAAGGCTTTCTCACCGCTTCCGGTCAAGATAACCCCCCGCACCTCGGCATCATCGTACACCCCTTGCATGGCGGTATTTATTTCCTTTACCGTCTCAATGTTAAGGGCATTCATCTTGTTAGGACGATTTACCGTGATAAATAAAATACCGCCCTTATTCTCAAGCAGAAGGTTATTATAATGGGTCATATTTTCTTTTCTAAACGTACGTAACGGGTACAAACCAGAAGGCGCAAATATAAAGAAATCCACACAGAATATCCCCTTGGGTCCCTACCCCAGAAAAATACCTGACTTAGGCATCATTTCCGCTTCAAAACTTAGGAAAGTATAAAATATATTTCAATATTAGCCTTCTCTTTCGGAACAGTTGCCCTTACTTTCTCGTTACAGAACATATTCAAAATCTCCTCTTACTTTTATGATCACAGTTTTTAGATATGCGGCTTTTGTGATGGCGCTGTTCCTGTTGGGAGCCACTGCTCCTGAAGCCATGGCTCAAAAGCCCAGAAAAGCAAAAGGCAGCCTTGGTCCCGACGGCATTAAGAAAGGGGAAGTAGCGACTGGTAACGCAGACCGCCAAATGCTGCTTGAAAAGCAGAAAGCCATTGCCTCTGCTAAAACCAGTGGCGGCATGACATCAGGTGCCGCGTACTCCATGCCAGACACTAAGTTTGACACCGGGGTAGGCCGCTTTACTATCAAAGAATACAAGACGAAGTCTGTTCCCAAACGGGCGCAACCTAAAAAATCAAAAAGGTTAATTGACCAGGACAACCCAGATGGCCGCATTTACCAGCAGACCCTGAACAAACGCGAACGCAAGTTTCTGATCTTTTAACATCCCATTACTTTTTACTACCCAAAATCCCCTTGCAGAATATGCAAGGGGATTTTGTTTTTTGTGGCTAAGCGATTAAAGTTCCTGACAGCCTTTTGGTTGCTTTTAACAAAGATGCGTAGCCTCCAAACGGGTTACTAGAATTCTTAGAGAAAAAAGGCCTAATGCAGCTGGAGACACGGACAGGTCAAGCCCTGTCCCTACACAAACGTGTTTTATACCTTACTGCCTAGGTTAAGGCCTTTGGCACAGACACTCGTAGGAGCTGCGCACGCTACGAGGTCTTCTGAGTAGAGTCCTCAGTACCTTCAAACTCTTTCCCCAATCCTCCCTTCAGGGTGATTAAGGCCTTGCAACAATCCAATCACCGATAGGCCCATGTGCCCCGGACCTTGCGGAGGGCCGCTACCGCGTAGCCCGAAGCATGGGTAGGGGCAAGCAGCGGCTAATCAATTGGCAGGGGCCTAAGTTCCCTACGCAGCAGAAGGCTTTTACCTGGTGGTAATGAAAGGAAGCCCCGCCTGTCTGAGCGTCAGCGAGTTCGGGGCTTCTTGATTCTTTTGGTTACTTTTCTCATCAAGGAGAAAAGTGACAGACGCGGGCAGGCCGCCACTCCAGCCTGGAGGCTTGGCAGGAAAGGAAATGGACAGTAATGGCTAAATGTCAAACGGACCGGCAGTCTAAGTCGTTGCTAAGACTACCAACTACGGCGAACAACAACACTAACAACGGCGAACAAACAATGGCCACAAATACTAAAAACAACGAAAGCAACGAAAAACCATAAAACACCTGTTTCAAGCCTATTTTCCCAAAAACACCCTCAAAACAGAAGGCCCCTCCTTTGCAGGAGAGGCCTTCATTATAACACGTATTCTAAAACGACAGCTGCTTACAGCGTACGCTTAATCTCACGCTCTTCGTATGCTTCAATGATATCACCTTGGTTCAGGTCATTGAAGTTCTTAATGCTGACACCACACTCGTAGCCTTGGCGTACTTCAGAGGCATCATCTTTAAAGCGTTTCAAGGCCAGGATATCACCGGAGTGAACCACAATACCATCGCGCACCACTCTAATTTTAGAGTTTCTGGTAATGGTACCGTCTGTAACCATACAACCCGCAATAGTACCCACTTTCGTGATCTTGAACACCTCGCGTACCTCTACGTTGGCGACTACCACTTCTTGTACGGTTGGGGCCAACATGCCTTCCATGGCGTCTTTCACCTCATTGATGGCGTTGTAGATGATAGAGTACAGCCTGATGTCAATCTGCTCATTCTCTGCCAACTTACGCGCACTCGCGGATGGACGAACCTGGAAACCGATGATGATGGCGTCTGAGGCCGAAGCCAGCATAACGTCTGTCTCGGAGATTTGACCTACGCCTTTGGACAGGATGTTCACCTGTACCTCTTCGGTAGACAGTTTCAGTAAGGAGTCAGAAAGTGCCTCTACAGAACCATCCACGTCACCACGTACAATCACATTCAGTTCCTTGAAAGTACCGATGGCCAAACGACGACCGATCTCATCCAGGGTAATGTGTTTCTTGGTACGCATGCTCTGCTCACGCTGCAACTGCTGACGTCCTACGGCAATCTCACGGGCTTCACGCTCCGTCTCCATCACCTGGAACTTGTCACCGGCCTGCGGCGCACCGTCAATACCTAATACCTGAATTGGCATGGAAGGTCCGGCGGTCTTGTGACGTCTGCCCAACACGTCGGTCATGGCTTTCACACGGCCGTAGTGCGAACCGGCTACCAGAATGTCCCCAATAGACAGGGTTCCGGTCTGTACCAGCACGGTGGCTACGTACCCACGGCCTTTATCCAAGGCAGCTTCAATCACGGTACCCACGGCACGGCGATCTGGGTTGGCTTTCAGATCCAGTAATTCGGCTTCCAGCAATACTTTCTCCAGAAGTTCGTCAATGCCTTGTCCGGTCTTAGCAGAGATTTCCTGAGATTGGTATTTACCACCCCACTCTTCCACCAATACGTTTAACTGGGCCAGTTCCTCGCGGATCTTGTCTGGGTTAGCCGTAGGCTTATCTACTTTGTTAATGGCAATCACAATAGGCGAACCGGCCGCTTGCGCGTGGTTCAAGGCCTCTTTGGTCTGCGGCATTACGCTGTCGTCAGCGGCTACCACAATGATAACTACGTCCGTTACCTTGGCACCACGGGCACGCATGGCGGTAAAGGCCTCGTGACCAGGTGTATCCAGGAAGGTGATGTCTTTACCCGCATCTGTGGTTACCTGGTAGGCGCCAATGTGCTGGGTAATACCCCCGGCCTCACCGGCTGTTACCTTGGTTCTTCTGATATAATCCAGCAAAGAGGTTTTACCGTGGTCAACGTGACCCATGATAGTTACAATTGGCGCACGTGGCTTCAGATCTTCTTCAGCATCCTCTTCCTCAATACCAATGTTCTCCTCGTCTTCGGTAGTGGCAAACTGAATGTCATAGCCAAACTCATCGGCAATGATGGTGATCGCCTCGGCATCCAGACGCTGGTTGATAGACACGAACATGCCTAGGTTCATACAGGTCTTGATCACCTCGTTCACGCTCACATCCATGAGGGCGGCCAGGTCATTGGCAGACACGAACTCGGTTACGCGTAGAATCTTAGACTCCAGCTGCTCCTGTGCTCTACGCTCATCAGCGGCATCTGCCACGGCAGAACGTTTCTCACGGCGGTACTTGGCGCGATTTCCTTGGTTACCACCCTTACCACCGCTCAAACGAGCCAGTGTTGCTTTAATCTGATCCTGGATTTCTTTATCCGTTAACTCAGCACGAGGGGCCGATGGGCCTCCCGGACGCTGGCCCGGTCCTCCTGGTCGCTGGCCTGGGCCACCCGCCGGACGATTTCCCTGGTAGCCACCGCCACCTGGACGTGGGCCGCCTGGTCCGCTGGCACCGCCTTGACGGTTAGCCGCCTGGCCGGTTCCCAATGGACGGGTGCTGGTAGCCCTGTCACCGGCGCGGTGCGCCTGTGGTTGGTTAGGGTTGGCAGCGCCGGCACCTGGGGTACCTGGTTTAGGCACCTCAATGCGCTTGCGTTTTTTCTTGTCTCCGCCTTGGCCCTGGCCAGGTTGGCCTGGGGCACCTGGTTGGTTTCCACGACGGCGCTCATCTGAGGAGGCTACCGGCTTACCGCCTTTGCCACGGCCGCCGCTTACCGGCAATTCTATTTTACCTAATACAGTTAAGCCTTTCAGCTGATCTGCCTGTGCTTTGATGGTTTCTTGTGGTACTTCTGGCTCTGCAGAGGCCTCTGGGGCCTGCGCTGCCGGAGCGGCGGCGGCTGGAGCCGAAGCAACTGGTGCAGCCGCAGGAACTTCCGGAGCCGGAGCAGCTGCCTTAGGGGCTTCTGCCGCAGGGGCAGGTGCCGGAGCCGCTGGTTGAGCTGGCGCGGCCGGAGTTACCGGAGCAGCAGCTGCAGGAGCCTCAGGCGCTTTCGCCTCTGGGGCTTTGGCTTCTGCTACAGGAGCAGCTGCCGGAGCTGGCTGAGCGGGAGCCGGAGTAACCGGCTTTTCTGCCGCAGGGGCCTCTACTGGTTTTGCCGGAGCAACCGGGGCCTCTGGCGCTTTCGCCTCAGGAGCTTTTGCTTCGGGCGCTGGAGCAGCTGCCACCGGAGCCGGGGCTGGCGCTTCTGCTGCAGGAGCAGGTTTTGCCGGAACCGGTCTGCCTTTGGCGTCCAATTCAATTTTGCCTAGCACTTTAATGCCAGGCAAAGAAGCCGCTACCGGGGCGGGTTCTGGCGTGGCAGGTGCTGCCGGGGCTGCTGGCTTAGGCGCCTCGGCCTGTGGTCTCACCTGGTTAGACTTGATGAGCATCTCCTGCTCGGGCTCTTGCTGACGCTTAGGCTCAGCCTTCGGCTCAACCTCAGCGGGCTTTTTCCCGGGGATGTTCAGCTCTGCCGCCTCGGCCTTGGCCTGCATAGAGGAAGCAAATTCTTTCGACAGCATATTGAACTGCTCCGGGGTAATTTTTGAAGTAGGTTTATTCTCGACATCAACCCCCTTTTTCTCCAGGAACTCCACTACCGTGGAGGTACTGATGTTCAAGGTGGTTGCTACCTGTTTAAGCCTCATCGTTCTTTCTTCTGACATGTTCAAATATGCTGTTATGATTTACTTTTTGTAGTTACTTGTTTCTTACTCATGAAAAGGATGGGCGGCCATGACGACTTCGCGTTTTTAACCTAATTCCCGGAAAACAGGCCCAAAACGGCTCCCATCCTTCCGGTCAGATCAAATAACCCGGCACATAAAGCGCACCACTAGTTGTTGTTGCTTTCTTCTGAATCAAACTCCTGGCGGATGATGTTGAGCAGGTCTTCCACGGTTTCTTCTTCCAGTTCTGTCCTGCGCACCAAATCCTCCTTGCTGACGGCCATCACACTACGGGCTGTATCCAGACCAATGCGCTTCAGCTCGTCAATCACCCAGGCCTCAATCTCATCAGAGAACTCGGTCAGGTCAATGTCCTCTTCAAACCCTTCGGTTTCACGGAACACGTCAATCTCAAGACCTACCAGCTTGCTGGCAAGTTTGATGTTCTGCCCGCCTTTACCAATGGCCAGTGATACCTGGTCTGGTTTCAGGAACACAGAGGCGCGTCCAGATTCCTCGTTTATCTTGATGCTGCTGATCTTGGCAGGGCTCAACGCCCGCTGGATGTACAGCTCCATATTGTCTGTGTAGTTGATCACGTCAATGTTCTCGTTCTCTAACTCCCGCACAATGGTGTGGATACGTGAACCTTTCATGCCCACGCAGGCCCCTACTGGGTCAATGCGGTCATCATACGACTCTACGGCTACTTTGGCACGCTCGCCGGGCTCCCGCACAATTTTCTTGATGGTGATTAAACCGTCAAAGATCTCGGGCACTTCGCCTTCAAACAAACGCTCCAGAAACTGCGGAGAAGTACGGGAAAGAATGATCTTTGGGTTACCGTTGATGATCTCTACGCGTTGTACCACTGCCCGCACTACGTCACCTTTGCGGTAACGGTCTTTGGGGATCTGCTCAGACTTAGGGATCAGAAGCTCGTTGTCTTCTGAGTCCAGGATCAACACCTCACGGTTCCATACCTGATAGACCTCGCCGGAGATGATCTCCCCTACCTGGTCTTTGTATTTCTGGTACAGCAAGTCTTTCTCCAGGTCTTTCACGCGTTGGATCAAGGTCTGGCGGGCAGTCAACACGGCTCTACGACCGAAGTCCTCCAGCTTGATCAGCTCAGAAACCTCTTCACCTACCTCAAAGTCAGGCTCAATCTTGCGGGCCTCAGACAAGGGAATCTTGTCATCGTCCCAGATGTCCTCTGAGTTATCATCCACGATCTCGCGGTTACGCCAGATTTCCAGGTCACCTTTTTCTACGTTCAGGATGATGTCAAAATTCTCATCTGTCGTCCATTTTTTCCGGATCATAGTGCGGAACACGTCCTCCAGGATCCTCATCATGGTAGGGCGGTCAATGTTCTTGAATTTGGCGAACTCCGCAAATGATTCGATTAATATTGAACTATCCATGTCTTTCTTATTTAAAAGAGATTACAATCTGCGCTTTCACAATATCCAGGTAGGGCACTTTTATGGGCTCCTGCAAAGACACCTTATGTTTCTGTTTTACCTCTTCGGCAAATAAAATTCCGTCTTCTACTACTTCCTGCAGCACGCCCACTTTCTCGGTGCCGCCGGCCAGGGTGATCTTGATGTTGCGGCCCACGTTTTTGGCGTACTGCCGGGCCTCGGTGAGAGGGTAGTCTACGCCCGGTGAGGAAACCTCAATGGAATACTCCGTTTCTTCCCCGTATACTTCCTCAATCCTTTTGGACACCCTACGGCTGATCTTGGCACACTGCTGGATGGTAATACCCTGGTCACCGTCGGCTAAGATAGTCACCTTGGGCCGCACCGGCGTATCAGACACGTGCACCGACACCAGGAACAAGTCCGGTTCCGGCAACGCTTCCTGCGCAAAATCTGCTATTGTTTTCTGGTCTAAGGCCATTCGCGGTCTGGGTAACAAATAAAAAGGGGGACTCTCTCGTCCCCTCCATTTCACTTTAATCGCACAAATGTACTAATAAATCTACTGTAACACAAGCAACAGCGCATTATGTACGTTTGAAGTTGTTTGGAAAATAAATTTACGGAAAAAGAAGCGCTATGGTCAAATGCCTTCAGCAAAGAAGTTTCGCCGGCAGGTCACCATAAGCAGAAAGGAAAGAGCCCGGGTAATTCAACAGAATTGCCCCTAAGGCAGAAAATGCGTTTTGGGCCTGTTTTTCAGAAAACAGGCCCAAAACGGAAGTCTAAGAGAACAGCTTAAAAACGGCAAACGCCGAAACATAGGCCAGGCCGGTCATGTACACCAGCTGCATGATAGGCCACTTCCAGCCTTTGGTCTCACGGTATACTACGGCCAGGGTACTCATGCACTGCATGGCAAAGACGTAGAAGATAAGCAACGAGAAGGCACGGGCCGGGGTAAAGAACGGCTGCCCGAACTCATCTTTCTGAGCCAGCAGTTTCTCTTTGACGGTAGCAATGTTCTCAGAATCGCCTACGCTGTAAATAGTGGAAATGGTACCCACAAACACCTCACGGGCGGCAAAGGAAGTAAGCAAGGCAATACCCAGTTTCCAATCATAGCCCAGCGGTTTAATGGCCGGCTCAATGAACTTGCCAAACTGACCGGCATACGATGCCTCCAACTTCTGCCCGGCAATATGCGCGCTGGCATCTGCCTCATTCAGGCTCAAGGTGGTTAGTTCAGCAGTAGCACGGGTTTCGGCCTGCTCCATGGCGTTGCCGGGGCCGTACGAAGACATCACCCACAGGATTACGGAGATAGCCAGAATCACTTTACCGGCCTGGAACACAAACGCTTTCACCTTCTCTACAATGGTCAGGCCTACGTTGGTCCAGCGGGGCATTTTATAGGTAGGAAACTCCATGATAAAGTAGCTGCGCTCTTTGGTCTTGAGTACCCACTTGAGCATAGCCGCTGAGAAAATAGCCGCCAGGAACCCAATCAGATACAAGCCCATAAGCACCAGCCCCTGCAAACTCAGGAAGCCCAGGAAGTATTTCTCAGGTACCACCAGCGCGATCATGATGGTATAGATGGGCAGACGCGCCGAACAGCTCATGAGCGGGGTCACGAAGATGGTGATCATGCGGTCTTTCCAGTTGTCAATGGTGCGGGTAGCCATGATGGCCGGCACCGCGCAGGCCACGCCAGAGATCAGCGGTACCACACTCTTGCCGTTCAGCCCGAACTTGCGCATGATCTTGTCCATTAAGAACGTGACGCGGGCCATGTACCCAGTCTCTTCTAGCACAGCAATAAAAGCAAACAACAGGGCAATCTGCGGAATGAAAATCAGCACGCCGCCCAAACCGGCCAGCACACCATCAGTGAGCAGGTTTACCAGCGGACCCTCGGCCTGGGTATGGATCCAGGCGTTGAGCGTGGCTACCCCGCCGTCAATCAGATCCATGGGGTAAGCCGCCCAGGCGAAGATGGCCTGGAAGATGGTGAACAGCACGCCAAAGAAAATCAAGTAGCCAAACACCTTGTGGGTAAGTACCTGGTCAATCTTGTTGCTGATCTGCTCGTTGTTCTCCGCTTTGGTCACGCGCATAGCGTCCAGGAGCAACGTATTGATGCGGGTGTAGCGGTCAATGGTCTCAGTGGCCTGCAGCGCGTTAGACTGGAAATCGTATTTCTTTACCAAGTCTGCAATGTATTCTTTGTCATCCTCAGAGAGGAAAGAGAGCTTTTGGTATTGGTGGGCATAGTGCCAGGCCAGGTAATCATTGCTCAACTCAAAGTAGTAGCGTATCTGGCGCACCATCACCAACAGGCCTTCGGGTATCTGGAAGAAGGAAGGTTTTGGCGCCTCCAACTGCTGGGAAAGCAAAATCTTGAGGGCTGCGATTCCGCCGCCGGTACGGGCGTTCACCGGTACCACAGGCACGCCCAGTTCTTCCTGCAGTTCGGCAATGTCAATCTTTACGCCATGCTTCTCGGCCACGTCCATCATGTTCAAAGCCAGTACCGCAGGAATCTTCAGATCTGCTAGTTGGGTGAACAGCAGCAGGTTGCGCTTTAGGTTGGAGGCATCTGCGGTGATGATGAGTACGTCTGGGTAAAACGCAGACTTCTTATCATGCAGCAGGTCTATGATAACCTTCTCATCTAGTGACTTGGGGTACAGGCTATAGGTCCCGGGCAGGTCAATAACCTGGGCCCGCAGGTTGGGCGTGAGGTTCGTGAGGCCGGTCTTCTTATCAACCGTTACCCCCGGAAAATTCCCTACCTTCTGGTTAAGACCGGTTAAGTGGTTGAATAAAGAGGTTTTACCGGAGTTTGGGTTCCCGATGAGGGCAATCTTGGCAACGGCTGTACGGGGCGCACTATCAGTAGGACGCGGAACGGAGGCAGGAGCCGGAGCAAGAACTTGAGACATAGACTAAGCCTTTAACTTGATGGTAGCAGCTTCGTCTAAACGCAGGGAAAGGGTGTAATCGTTCACAATGATGGTAATGGGATCACCTAGGGGGGCCCGGCTATTGAGTTTCACCTCTTCGCCTGGTATACAGCCCATCTCCAGCAGTTTCAAAGACATATCAGGGTCGGTGAGGCAACAGATAATGCCCTTCTCCCCTATCTTCAGATCCCGCACGCTCTTTTGGTCTTTCTGCACCTGTCTCTGCTTTATTTAGACTTGTTATAAACAACCGCAAGGTACAAGGTGTTCCTAATGAATCCAAAAAGTTAGGCAGGTTTAACTGGAGAACGACCACATACGCGGCACATTTATTGCATTTGCCGTATTTGTTCCCTATTTTTCCTTCAAATCTAACCTACAGCGCATGTCACTGTTCACCTCTAACAACCCCGCCCTCAAAGAAAAAACCTTCACCGACCTGGCGCAGGCCGAAGCCTATGCCGGACCAACCATGACCCTGAACGGCACCATCGCCAAGTCAGCGGCCTTATTTGCCATTGTGGTGGTATTTGCCCTTTTCTCCTGGGATCTGTTCTTTTACATGGGCGTGCCCCTGCCTTACCTCATTGCTATTCCGTTGGTAGGCGTAGCCTTGGCGTTCCTGATCACGTTCAAGAAACACCTGGCCGCGTATATTGCCCCGATCTACTGCGCACTGCAAGGCTTGTTCCTGGGCGGCGTATCTGGGCTTTTGGAAACCCAGTATCCCGGTATTGCCAACCAGGCCATGCTGTTGACGCTTACTATCTTCGGGAGCATGCTGCTTCTATACAGCACCCGCGTGATTAAGGCTACGGAGCGGTTCAAGTCCATTATCATCACCGCCACCTTCGGGATTTTCTGCTATTATATGCTTTCCTGGGTCTTAATGCTGTTTGGCGTGGAGATGGCGCTTATTCATAGCAGCGGTATAGCCGGCATTGTGTTTAGTGTGTTTGTGGTTATCATTGCCGCCATGAACCTGATCCTGGACTTTGACACCATTGAGCAAGGCGTGGCGGTAGGCGCTCCCAAGTATATGGAATGGTACTCCGCCTTCGGCCTAACCGTGACCTTGATCTGGCTGTATATTGAGATTCTGCGCCTGCTGTCTAAAATCAACCGCAGGTAATTTATTTTAACAGAACGGGATAGACCTCGTAGGCTAGTATATCACCAACCGTGAAATAATATGCCTAAGACGAAGAAAGCCCAGAAGAAGGAAGATCCGTGTTGGAAAGGGTATGAACAAGCCGGCATGAAAGACAAAGACGGCAAGCAAGTACCTAACTGCATTAAAAAGAAAAGTTGATAGAAACAGAAAAGCCCCGGCGATTGCCGGGGCTTTTCTGTTTTACACCTGTTTTCACAAAAACAGCCCAAAACGCTACGCATTATAAAACACTCGTTTCACCCGCGTGCTCACGTTGGTCAAAAGCTCATACGGTATGGTGCCAATGCGCGCGGCCAGCTCGGTGAGCGGCAGGCCTTCCCCGAAGATCAGGACCTCATCATCGGCGCGCACGTCCAGACCGGTCACGTCTACCATGCACATGTCCATGCACACGTTACCGATGATGGGCGCGCGCTGGCCATGGATGAGCACCTCGCCCACCCCGTTCCCGAAGCGGCGGTCATAGCCATCGGCATAGCCAATAGCAATGGTGGCGGTCTGCTTGTCGGTATCAGCCACGCCCCGGCGGCTGTAGCCCACGGTGTCTCCGGCTTTGATCTGCTTTACCTGCGAGACGGTGGTTTTGAGTTGCCCCACGGTCTGCAGGCTAGCTTGGTCACTGCCCGAGGACTCAATGCCGTACAGGCCAATGCCCAGGCGCACCATGTCAAAGGCAGCTTCCTCCCCAAAACGCACTATGCCCGCTGAGTTTAGGATATGCTTGGTGACCGTGTAGCCTAAGGCTTTCTCTACGCGCGCGGCCATCTGTTTAAATTGGGCAATCTGCTCGCGGGAAAAGTCATTGTACAGGGCTTCATCGGCGCCAGCTAGGTGACTGAACACGCTTTGCACCCGCACGTGCGGCATTTGGTCCAGCACAGTCAGAGCCTCTTCCAACTCTGCGGCGTCAAAGCCCAGGCGGTGCATGCCGGTGTCTAGCTTAAGATGAATGCGGGGCGTTTTAGGCCTCTTTTCGGGAAAATAGTCCAGAAACCGGTGCAGCAGGTCCGGGGAGTAAATCTCGGGCTCCAGGGCGTACTGTTGCATCTTTAGGAAGCTGTCGGCGCTGGGATTCATGACCATGATGGGCAGCGTGATACCGTGCTCGCGCAGGGCCACGCCTTCATCTGTGTATGCCACGGCCAGGTAATCTACCCGGTGGAACTGCAGCAGGTTGGCGATCTCATAAGAACCGGCGCCGTATGCGAAGGCCTTGACCATGACCATGATCTTGGTCTGGGGCTGTAGCCGGGAACGGTAATAGTTGAGGTTGTGTACCAGAGCATCCAGGTTCACTTCCAGCATGGTGCCGTGCACCTGCTGCTGCAGGGCGGCCACTATCTTCTCAAACTGGAACACGCGCGCGCCTTTCACCAGAATGGTCTCCTGCCGGAACGTCTCGGGGCGCAGTTGGCCCAGAAAGGAATCGGTGCCCAGGTAGAATTCACTGCCTTTGGGGAACAGTTCCTGATGGCGGGTAATGATGTCGCCAATGCCAATAACGTGGTCCACGCCGCGGGCGGAGATTTCCTGCGCCACTTGCTGATAGAGCGCCTCTTCCTCCAGGCCGGCCTCCAGCAAATCTGAGAGAATCAAGGTCTTTCGGCCACGCCGGGCCTGGTGGGCCAATACATCAAGGGCAATGCGCAGGCCGGCCACGTCATTGTTGTAGGTATCATCTATGACGTAGCAGCCGTTGATAGCCTCTTTGCGCTCCAGGCGCATGGCCACGGGCGTGAGGCGGTCAAAACGGGACGCCATCTGCTCCGGCGCCACGCCCAGGTACAGCAGGGCAGCCAGGCAATGCAGGGCGTTTTCCAGAGAAGCCTCGTCTGAGAAAGGCAGCGTCAGGTCTTGGCCATGGCCTTGGTAATGCACCCGTATTTTGGTTTTGCGTTGGCGCATTTCCAGCACTTTTACCTGCACATCGGCGGCCGCCGAAGGGACTTCTGCCTTGCTCCAGGTGAACCCGGGCAGACCGGCCTTCTGGATGGCGTAATGCACCGGCACCTGGTCGGCGCAGTAAATGAGTTTGTCTACGTGCGCGAAGAGCTTGAGCTTTTCCTGCAGTTTCTGGTTTCGGGTCTCAAAGCCCTCATCATGCGCCGAGCCCAGGTTGGTGAAAATCCCGATGGTGGGTTGCAGCACACTGGCCAGTTTCTCCATTTCGCCGGGCCGGGAAATACCTGCCTCAAACACGCCAATGGTATGGCTTTCGTTGATTTGCCAAACAGATAATGGAACGCCAATCTGGGAGTTGTAGCTGCGCGGGCTTTTCACTACCCGCTCAGACACGCTCAAGAGTTGGGCCAGCCATTCCTTCACAATAGTTTTTCCATTGCTCCCGGTGATCCCGATGACCGGCAACGTGAATTGGCGCCGGTGGTAGGCAGCCAGCCGTTGCATGGCCTCAATGCTGCTGCTGACTAGTAGAATATTAGCTTCTGGGTACGCGTCCAGGTCCATGATGCCGGCAGCGTCTTCCACCACAAACTGGCGCACGCCCTGCGCATACAGCTCGGGGAGGTACTGGTGCCCGTCATGAAATTCGCCGCGTATGGCAAAGAACACCGATGAGGCGGCGTTGACCAGTTTGCGGCTGTCGGTGACCAAGTGCTGGACCGGATAGGTTGCTTTCCACTGGGCCAGGGTGCCGCCCATGACCTGGGCTATCTCTTTGAAGGTAAACATAGGCTCTCACAAGTAGTAGTCAAATATACGAGAGATGCCTATACGCCGCACCTCTTCCGTCACGGGGCATGGCCGCCGGGCTTTTCCTGTTTTAAGCCTGTTTTCTGAAAAACGCCTTTAAAACGCCTCGCCACGGCTGGAAGTGTTCTGTAGGAGAAGCAACTCGCCGCTTTTTACGGGCAAGTCAACGCAGATTAGGCAGTGGGCCCGGCATGGGTTACCTTTGCGGCTCAGAAAAATATTTTTGTTGTGAAGTTGAATCGTTACCACGGCGCGGCCATCAGTGCCTTTTTAATATGGGGCTTTATCCCCTTTCCGCTCAAAGCTCTCACCCACTTTCCCGCCAGCCAGATTCTGTATTTCCGGATTCTGGTGTCGGTGCTCACGTTGCTGGTCATTTCCCTGAGCACACGCCGGCAGCAATGGCAGGAAACCCTTCAGTTGTTCAAAGGCCATGCCCCACGGGAGCGGAAACGCTTCGTGCTGTTCACGTTGCTGGGCGGCACTCTGCTCACCATTAACTGGCTAGCCTTTATTTACGTGGTGAACCATGTGGATATTCAGACCGGCTCTTTCTCGTATCTGCTCTGCCCCATTCTCACGGCCTTTCTGGGTTATCTGCTATTGCGGGAGCAATTGCGCCTGAACCAGTGGCTGTCTATAGGGCTAAGCCTCATGAGTTGCCTTTTGGTGGGGACCGATTCGCTCTATAATCTGCTGTTCAGTTTGCTCATTGCGGCCTCCTACGCCTTTTATCTGATCACGCAGCGGCTCATGAAAGACTATGACAAGATTGTGCTGCTCACGCTACAGTTGCTGCTGGCTTTCCTGTTCATCGGGCCCAGTTACCCGTGGTTTGTGGGAGATTCGGCGCAGCCGATTACGGTGCATTTTGCCGGTCAGATTGTGCTCTTGAGCTGGGTGTTTACGGTGTTACCGTTGTTCCTGAACCTGTATGCGTTAAAGGAACTGAAGTCTGCCACGGTGGGCGTGCTTATGTACCTGAACCCGATCATCAATTTCACCATGGCGTTCCTGTATTTCGGTGAGGTGGCCAGTCAGCAAAAGATTGTGGCGTATTTTGTGATCTTCCTGTCGGTGATTCTGTATAACCTGCCTATTGGCAAGAAGAAAGCGGCAGCGGCCTTAAATTAAGGAAAGCCGGTGCAGCCTTTGGCTTCGTTTTTGACTCTTACCTATAGTCACGTTATTTAAACGCCTATGAAAAGTCTTTTCGCTCTCGCCTTCGCCAGCCTTTTACTGGTGGGTTGCGCCCACACCGAAAACCTTTCCTCTGAACAGACGCCCCAGCTTTCGGCGCCGTTTATCCTGGGCTTGGAGAAGCCGGTAACGGTAGGCAACCTGGTGGTGCGACTGCAGAAAGTAGAGGACAGCCGGTGCCCCATGAATGCTATGTGCATCCGGCAAGGCTCAGCTATCACTTATCTGCAGCTCCAGGACACCCGCGGCAATGAGGCCACCAAAACCTTGTATCTAGGCGATGCCCTCCCCGCTCCAGACAATCGTGGTCCACGCTCCGCCGACACCGTGCAGGTTTCTATGGGTTCCCGGCAGTACCAGTTGATTTTGTCTGAGGTACAGCCGTACCCTAATACCGCTGATACTTCACCGGCGGAGAAAACAGCGAAGCTTGAGGTGAAGGCGTTGTAAGTTGCTTTGGTGCACGCCTTTCCGCCTGCTGCTGGCGTGGTGAGCGCTGTCGCCTTAAGTCCTTATGCTTGGTTGTTTCATCTTCTCTCTCCGAGCGCTCACGGCCGCGGGGCCCCGTCTTTCCCCCTCGCACTGCCCTTGCGGCCGAGTTGCAGTCTACCCTTAGTAAAGCCCCTGCAGGGCCACAAGCGAGGCGCTCGAAGTAAAGACTGGAATCGGGGAAATGCGAGGAAGAAGGAGAGTCGAGTTAGAGGTGGTTAGTGTTTTGGGCACGTTTTTGGGGAAACAGCCGCAAAACGCCCTACTGCATTATACTTTCCAATAACACTTATTAAGCGCAGACTCCCCCCTTGAGGGGAGATTAAGAGGGGTGTTTACATCAGTATGTCTTTCCTGGTCCAAGTTTCCAACTTGGACCTACCATTCGGGAAGTTTGCAGCTTCCCTGAGGCCCAGGCCTCACCTTACGCATATCCTTCCCCTTTGAAGGGGGTAGGAGGATGACTACTCGTGCAGAGCAACCCACGTTTCCAGCCCGTTTTTCTAAAATAGGCCCAAACCACACTACTTACTGTTCATACAATTCCAATGGCAAGCCGTCTGGGTCAGAGAAGAAGCAGAAGCGTTGGCCGGTGTGTTCATCTGTTCTTATTTCCTGTACAGGAACTCCCGCTTTAATCAGTTCCTGCCGGGCGGCTTCCACGTCTTCCACGGCAAAGGCCAGGTGGCGCAGGCCCGCGGCTTCGGGTAAGTAAAGGCGGGCGGGAACCTCTGGGAAAGAGAACAGTTCCAGCACGTACACGCCGTTCAAGGCCAGGTCTAGTTTGTAGGAATCTCTTTCGGGGCGGTAAATTTCCTGAAGCACAGTGAGGCCCAGCACCTGGGTGTAAAATGCTTTGGAGACGGCGTAATTGGAGCAGATGACCGCTATGTGGTGGATGTTCTTTAAATGGAGCATGCAATTTAGAATGGTAAAAGCCGCTGGCTCTTTTTCAAAATGGGAAGGGCTTCTGGCCTAAAACCCGAAACCTACCCGGATGCCGGAGCTTACTTTCACGCGTTCCTGGAAACCAGTCACAAAGTCCACCCGGAAGATCTTGAACAGGTGCTCCAGCCCTACGCCTACCTCCAGGTAATGACCAGAGGCTTGGGTGTGGAGGTAATTCACGCTGCCTACTTCCTGCCATTTGAGTTTGCGCACCAGGGGCAGTTTGTTTAAAATAAAGCCGTTGAAGTGGTGGCTGTAGTGGCCCTCAAAGAAGGTTTTCTGGGTGCTGTAGCGGTAATAGTCCAGTAGCTGAAAGCCGCTGAAGTCGCCGGACAGGATGGTGCGGTTACCCGAGAAATGCCTAAAATCCATGAAGTACATTTCCTTTTTGCGCAGGAACGAACCCACGTTGATGGTGTAGTTACTGGTTCCCAGCAGTCCCAGTGCCAGTTCGTCTTCTACCCCAACGGTCACAAAATCATAATCTACGTCACTGCCCAAAAGCCCCGGGATGCCTTTTTTATACACCAGGGTAAAAGTAGGCCATTCAGAACCCAGGTTGATCTTGCGGTCTGGGTGGGAAATGTATTCGGCCCCGGGCCGGAATGCCAGTCCAATGGTGGCCGTGAGCGCCTGATGCCGCGGGAAAGCGGTGTTGCCCACTTCGGCGTTAAAGGGATTATTGGAGGTGAAGGTCTTGGTAGTCCGGTCCCGGACCACGTAGTCTGCGGTGTTCTGGAGCATATCACGCTGGGCGTACTCCACCTCAAACAAGGCGGCCAGGCCGTTCACCAGTTCCCGCCTGTGCCACCCGCGCAGGAACGTTTTCTGGTAGAGCTTCATATAATTCTCTTCCAGCAGCAGCGTGTACACCGTGTTTACAAACGGCGTGATGGGCTCATTGGCGTTAAACTGGTTCACAAACCTGCCTCCCTCAAAACCGGCAGAGCGGCGGCGCACCATGTCATAGTTGTAAGAGGCCGACAGTTTGGCCTGGGGCTTCTCATTGCTGAACCCATAGCGCAACGTGGGCGTGATGGTATAGCTTCGGCGGTCTTCAAAGCGTTTGGTATAGCCAAGGCGCAGGTTGGCCACCAGCCCTTCCACGGTGTTATATTGCCAGATACGCGTAATGGGGTCCAGGCTGAAAGTGGTCCGCTCAAAGGAGTTCTGGTAAGAGTAGCCCGTGAGCAGCAGGTTAGATACGCCCAACTGGTTGTTCTTTTTGTCTATGGAGTCTTTGTAGGGCTTGGAGTCTTTGATGACCTGCAGGCTGTCCTTCTGGTGATAATCCACCACTTCTTCCTCGGTTAAAGGCACAGGGCGCACCGCGGCCCAGTACGAACTATCCTGGGTATTGGCTTCTTTCTCTATGAGCAACACCTCCTTTTTCTTGAAGAACTCAGCATCCGGGACCCCATCAGCGGGAGCCGATTTTTCCTGGGCTTTGCGCTCTTTTCTGCTGAGTTTCACGGTAGGCGGAGCCACGGCCACCGGTGGGGCAACTACTGGGGCTTGGGGAGCTGGCGTTGCTGGGGCGGGGGCCGGTTCCTGTTTTACAAACGAGGCGGGCTTTATGCGGTACTTGCTGTACACCGCCATGAAATACCCGTTGCCTTTAAAGCCGTAGCCTTCTACGTCAAACGTGAATTTCTGGGACTGCAGCACCCATACGTTACCGGCGGCCGGGGTGAACTGCTGGGTAATGCGCAGGGTATCCACAAATTCAATCTGTTGGTCTTTGGTCACGTAGAGGTTCAGGCTTTGCAGGCGCCAGGAACCGTCTACAATGTAGAGGTAACCGGTCACGGCGGGGTCATTCTTGCGCTTGGGCGTGACTTTGATGCGGTGGATGAGGTGGCCGTTGTTCTGGTTGCTGCCCATGAGCTCATACTTGTAGAAGAACATGGCATTGCTGGCCAGCGGCGAGACAAACCCGCGCTCGTTCACGCCTTTGGCTTTGACCAGGTTTTGGTAGAAGTTCACGTTGAATTCGGAGGCCTGGTTAAAGCTGAAGGCCCGGCTGTTGCCGCTCACCTTAGAGGAAATCATCCGCTCGCGGTACTTGTTGGGCTGCATGAAGTTCAGCTCAGACACCGATTCTGACAAGTACAGAATACCCGGTTTAAGGCCAGCCGGCACTTTAATTATGCCCATGATTCGTTTCGGCATGTTCAAGAGCCGCTGCAGCCCTTTCACATAGACCTGGGCGGTGTAGGCCTGTACCTCTTTCAGGTGATATTCCCGTTTGGCAATGGCCTGTTGCATAATACCGTAGGCGGGGTCTTTGCCGCTGAGGCTTACCCGAACCTCGTTCAGGTTATAGACCTCGGGGAGGAGCTGCACGTTCAAAACCAGGGGCGTGGGCTTCTCTTCGTCGGGGATTTCAATGGTCTTGGATTGGCTTTTGTAGCCCACGTATTGGAACACCACCGTATGCTTGCCGGGGTCTACGTTGAACTGGTAATTGCCCTGCTCATTGGTGGTGGAACCTACGGTGGAGCCCAGCAGATAAACCGTGGCGAAGGCCAGGCCCTCCCCTTTTTCATCGGTGACCTTGCCTTTCACAATGCCCGCCTGGGCCGTGCCGCTTAGTAGACAAAACAAGCAAAGCAGGGACGTTAGCACTGGCCTGAACGCAAAAGAAAAGAGGACGGGTAAAGGCATGAACGAAGGGTTTGACAGCATAACGAAAGATCCTTCGTGTTGGGTATAAGCCTTTATAGAGAAAACGCAATATTCTAAACAGCTCTTCCTCTGCCGGAAGAGTATTCCTTAAAGGTAAACAGAAGAGCTCCTATGTACCAACGCTATACTCCGTTTTAAGCCTGTTTTTAAGAAAACAGGCTTAAAACGCCTACTTAACCGCTAAGGCCGCTTCTTGCTTCCTAAGCTTTCGGCTATACCGCATATTCAGCAATACACCCAGCAAAACCAGCGCAATACCCAAGTACGAGTAGAAATGGAACGTCTCATTAAAGAACACAAACCCCAGGCCCAGCGCGTACAGAATGCCAATATAGTTGAGGTTAGCCACCCGCGCCAGCTTCTCAATCTGGTAAGACCGGGTCATGAAATACTGCCCAAGCTGCGTCAGAATCCCGGTCAAAAGGAGCCAAATCCAGTCATCGCCCCGTAGGGGTACCCAGTCAAACAGGCAGAAGATGGCCGCCAGCGGAAGCGAGACCAGCGGGAAGTAAAACACAATCACCAGTGGGTGGTCTGTCTCGCTTAATTTACGCACCGAATTATACGCTACCCCCGACAGGAACGCGCTGCCTATGCCAATGAGCAAATAATGCAGGGAAATGCGTGTGTCTACCCCCTCAATCACCAGCACCCCAGCAAACGACACCAGAAAGAATACCCATTGCCACGGCGTTACCTTTTCTTTGGCAATAAACACCCCCAACAAGGCAGTGAAAATAGGCGCTAAGTACTGAATAGTGACCGCCCCCGCCAGCGGAATATTCTGGATGGTGGTATAGAACATGAGCAGCGAAAACCCTCCGGCAAGGCCTCTGGTGATCAAAATAGCTTTACGGTTGCCCCAAGGCGAGATATTGGCCCGCCTGATCATGGCATAACTGAGCACCAAAGAGATCATGGACCGAAACAGCACCACTTCCATAGGTGGCAAATGCGAGAGAAATTTCACGCATACGTTCATGAAGGCAAAAAAGAACGTAGAAAGCAGCATAAACTGCACCCCTCTGGTCATACAAGTAAGCGGTAAAATATAAGGCCGCAAAGGTCGGGCTAAATAGGATAGGAACCGAAAAAACTGCTGTTTTCCTGCTTTTGCAGCGCTATAGTGCAAACTGTTTTTGCCTACTTTTGGTTTATAGAGTATACCTGAACGGTACCTTACTAAACTGTTTTCTGTGTTTCAGCCGAAGAAAAAGAAAGTCTATACCAAGAAAGAGGCACTCCCTAAGATTGCCGCTTACTGCGCCTACCAGGAACGCACCCAGAACGAGGTACGCACCAAACTACTGGACTACGGCCTGGACCTGGATGATGCCGATGAACTGGTGATTCTCCTGACTCAGGAAAAACTGCTGGACGAGGAACGCTATGCCCAGTCTTTTGTGCGGGGTAAGTACGGCCTCAAGCGCTGGGGACGCCGCAAAATCCAGCAGGGCCTTAAAGCCAAAGGCATCTCTGATTTCTGCATCCGGAAAGGCCTCCAGGAAATTGACCCCGACACGTACTGGGAAAACCTGCTGCACCTCTTGGAAAAGAAAAACGCCACCGAAGGCGAACGCAACCCCATGGCCCGCCGCCAGAAAATCCAATACTTCCTGCAAAGCAAAGGATACGAACTAGATTTGATCCAGGCTGCTTGGAAGGAGTTAGGGCTGGGTTAATGTGCTAATTTTAGGATGTGCTGATGTGCTAATTTTAGGATGTGCTGATGTGCTAATTTTAGGATGTGCTGATGTGCTATTTTTAATTTTGAGGGTTTGGGAAAGTTATGGATTGCCCCTACAAATTCTAAATGCCACCTCTTCTAAAAAGCAAGCAGACTGACTTTTCCGTTTTGGGCCTATTTTCTTAAAAACAGGCCCAAAACGGAAAATTACCCACTACTACCTTTGGTTCAAGTTTTCAACTTGGACCTACTTTACCTTGAAGTTTTCACCTACAATGAGGCAACCGCCTGAATTTACATTCCCGCCTCTGCACCTTTAAAATAGCACATCAGCATATTACGGAATTAGCACATTAACCTTATCGTTTCTTGGGCAGAAGTGGCGCTTGCATGGTTTCGCGGGGCATGAGGTAGACTTTGCGGCCAGTCATGTTTTCCAGCATGGGCTTCAGGATTTTCTCGGCGTTGATGGAGGTTTGCCTCAGGATGCCGCTGCTTAGGGCCGCTTTTTTCACGTTGGCTTCAGCATATTTATAGCCTTCATCCACCAGGTCAGCGTCCTGGAAATAGGTATTCTCCTTCCCGAAGACTTTGGATTGCGTGTGGTCAATGCGATAGTAGCAGATTTCGGGGGCAGGCAGGCTCACGTGCAACACCGAGTCACCTATAAACTGAAGGTCGCTGGCCTCTAATTTCTGCAGGTCAATGCACCCCACGGCTTCCCCGCCCACAATCAGGGCGATTTTAGAATCAGGCAGATAACGCGAGACTTCCTTTTTGTATTCCACCACATCTTTGAAGTTGAACCGCACCAGCTCCAACTTTCCCATTTCCTCTACCTTAGTCAAGATGGTATTGTGCATCACCTCTACCGACGGCTCTTTGTCACCCGTGAAGAAATCACGGAACGGCGCCAGGAAGAACTTCCAGGCTATTACCGCTATGGCAAAAAACAACAGCAATGGAACAAGTTTACGGAGAATATAGAGTAGACGCATAGCGGAAAGATAGATGCAGGTATCTATATGCGAAAATCGCACCGAAAGTTGCCTCGGCCGTTTTGGCGCTGTTTTCTGAAAAACGGGCTTAAAACAGTTTGTACGTGATGCCCGCCATAATTTGTACCTTTGGTCTACCCCCGAGTAGACTTCTATGGCAAAAGTAAAAGTGGCGCAAGTGCTGTTGGTGCTGGCATGGGTTATCCTGCAGGTAATCCTTTTTCAACAACACGGGGTTAGAATCGCCTTTGACAGCCACCGGTTTATCCTTTTCACTAATGAGGTACTGACAGGGGAACCGGTCACCTACACGCAAGTGTACCGGTACCTGGGGTATCCTCTGTTACTTATCCCCGTAGCCTATGCCGGTCTATCACATACCTTTGTGGTCCTGGTGCAGATGCTTTTGTCGGGTTTGGCGGGACTGGCCTTATATAAAACTACCCTGAGGCTAACTCAACACCCCTGGATTCCATTACTTGTAGCCGCGCTTTTCGCACTGAATCCAGACCTGCAGGCTTGGAACAGCTATATCTTAACAGACTCCTTATTTACTAGCCTCCTTACCATTAGTCTTTGTCTGTTCCTTTTACCAAAAACCCGCGCTGTTCTAATTTGCGTTTGCCTTGCTATTGTTTGGACTACCTTGGTAAGGCCTAATGGGTTCATTCTCTTGTTGGCTTTGGGAGCCTTTTGGGTGGTAAAATACCAGCCTTTCAAACGCTACAACAAATGGGTTTTAAGCATAGGAGGTCTTATAGTGATAGCCGTATTTTACCTCGTACTAGACACGTTCCTGTTAGAAGCTTTCCGGCTTATGATCCCTTATGAAAGAGGCGACTTAATTTATGGGTATTTTGGTTTAACGATGAACCAATTTCACCAGCCCCAGTTGCCACCCGAATCTCTGACGCAACTAGGCCAAGTAATGTGGTTTATAGCCGTTAATCCTGTTTATTTTATGGGCATGGCCTTGTTGAAGGGGTTCTTCTTTTTTATTCATGCCAAACCATTTTACTCAATAGGGCACAATATTGCTATTCTGGCCTACCTTCTTCCTGTGTATTCCTTAGCATGGATAGGCTGGAGAAAAGGTCCTCTTCCAGCTGCTACAAAGGCTTTGCTGCTTACGCCAGTGATATTGCAGGCGGGTATTACCATGCTTACTATTGAAGACTGGGATGGCCGTTGGCTGTATCCAGTTTTACCTTGCTTTTTGCTTTTGGCGGCTACAGGAGGCATAACCCAAATTAAGAAAGACCACTCACCAATCATTCTATGACGTTAACATATACTGATAAGAGGGAAAATCTCCTAATCCGTCTTTCTATATTGATTCCCATCCTGATTTGGGCAATCCTACAAGTTTTACTTTATCAAAGACATCAAGTCACAGTTCCTGCAGACGCAATCTTTAGATATATCCCTCACGCCCATAAACTCGCGATAGAGGGCTACCTGGATTTTGGGTATGACATTAGATTTGTTGGATATACGGTCTTAATAGCCGCAGCCTTAAAATTGGGAACACCGTTCATTTATATAGTTGTTTTCCAAATTTTGCTTTCCTTTTTGGCAGTAGTATTTATTTACAAAACCATCTACTCCCTAACCAATAACTATTTTTGCGCATTTATGGCTGCCCTTCTGTTAGCATCTTGCCAAGATATACAACAGTGGAATTATTACCTTTTAACAGAATCTGTATTTACAAGTGTTCTTGTAGCTTGTGCCTATATAGTAACATGTTTGAAAGGAAAAGCCAGATGGCTGCTTACCCCGCTAGTTATTTATGCAAGCATTTTAAGGCCAAATGGGTTTATCATTGTCGCATCTATATTTATCTTCTATTTTTATTTAGCTTATCTCAAAGCAGACAAATACCACCGTAGAAATCTGGAACTTGGCCTTTTAATAATGGGAGCGTTCTTACTACTTATTGCAAATCAACTCCTAAGCCCTTTCACTATTGTTGAAACATATGCCAGAGGAGAAATAATTTACGGTTCTCCTGAGTATAAAATAGCCCCGCCAGCTACTCTCAAGATGCCTCCAAAAGAGGCGCTAGCCCTTCAAAAGATCGTCCTGTTCTTTTGGGAAAACCCAGTTTTTGCCTTACAACAGTTTTTCGCCAAAGGCTTAGTCTTCCTGGCTTTTATAAAGCCTTATTTTTCTCTGGCTCATAAGGTAATAATCGCCTTGACTGTTTACCCTTGTTATTTCCTGATTTTTCAGGCTTTTACCCTGCGCACTACTCGTCCCTACTCTCTCATGTTCGTGTCAGTCATAATCTTGCAGACTTTAATTGTCATGGCAACGTCAGAAGACTGGGATTGCCGTTTCATCACTCCCATACTTCCCTTTGTCTTTATGTTAGGAACTTTGGGTTTAAGCCAGGTCCTACTCAAATATCAATTCCCTTTGCAAGATTTTAAAAGAAGGCTATTGGGCATCTCACAAAGATAAATAGCCAATAACAGGCCATTCCAACCCATACCTCTGCGCATACCCTTTCCAACCCTGCTGCCCACCCGTATGCACCGCCACCAGCCGGGTGCCGCTTGGGAAATAATCTTGCCTGATCAAATCAAACACGCCAAACAGCATTTTCCCTGTGTACACCGGGTCTAGTAAAATGCTGTGCTTAGTGTAAAATTCCTGGATAAACGTGAGCAGTTCTGGCGTGTGCTTGGCGTAGCCGCCGAAGTGGTAGTCTGTTTGCAACTCCCAGTTATCAAAGGCTTGTCCGGAAAAAGCCTGGGTCAGTTGGGTGACGTCCTGTTGTAGAAACGCGCCTCCTTTCAAGGCTGGAAACCCAATGATCTTTCCCTGCCCGTTGGCCCCGGCTATTATCCCGGCCAAGGTGCCACCGGTGCCGGCGGCAACGCAGAGCACATCCCAGGGGGCTGTCAGCTCGGTCACTATTTCGGCGCAGCCTTTTACCGCCAACAGATTGGTGCCGCCCTCGGGGAGCAAATAGGGTTTTGGAGTCGTTTTTGCCATTTCTACCTGAAACTGGGGGTCATGCCGGAGGCGGTAATCAGAGCGGCTGAGGTACCGCAGTTGCATGCCGCAGCCCGTAGCGTACTGAAGCGTGGGGTTAAGGGGCAAGGTTTCCTCGCCCCTGATGTAGCCCACGGTGGCAAACCCGAACTCCTGCCCGGCGGCGGCCACCGCGGCAATGTGGTTGGAGAAAGCGCCCCCAAAAGTGACCAACGTCTCACATCCTTGTTCCCGGACGGCCTTCAGGTTGTATTTGAGCTTCCGCCATTTGTTCCCCGGAATGGTAGGGTGCAGGAGGTCTTCGCGCATCACAGATACCTGAATCCCTTTCTGGGCGAGCCATGGATCTGAAAGCGGTTGCAGGAGCACAGACATAGGGAGCGGAATTTAACTAAAAAAGTTTGCCTCCGTTTCGGGCCTATTTTTAGAAAAACAGGCCCGAAACGGAGGCAAATATAAAAGGCGTATTATTTAAACCGCCTCGTGGTTACGGCGCCGACGGAAACCGTAGAACACGGCCCCGGCCAGCCCAGCCAGCAAGAGCAGCGAAGAAATAAGGGCTACGGTGTTCCCTAGGGCGTATTCCTTGGGCTCAAACTTAAACTCCAGGGCGTGTTGCCCGGCTGGCATGTTCATGGCCCGCAAGATGTAGTTGGCCCTGAAGTGATCTACCGGTTTGCCGTCCAGGAACGCCTGCCAGCCATCTTTGTAGTAAATCTCTGAGAACACTACTACTCCGTCTTGAGCTGCGTTTACCGCATACTTCAGGTAGTTAGGCTGATATTCCACCAGTTTAATAATAGAACCAGTAGTAGTATAGTTCTGCGGCTTTACGTTCGGGAATTTAGAGACGTCTACAATAGCTTCGTGCTTGGCATCAATGCCTTTGAGCGCGTTCAGTTCCTCGTCCGGGGAGTTCACGGCCCGCACTTCCTCCACGTACCAGGCGTTGCCCAGGTAGCCCGGAATCAACTGCACGGGTTGTTTCTCCTGTCCGGTGATCACATATTTAGTGTTGAGCATGTTCAAAACCTGCACGTTGCCCTGCGCAATGTGGTGCTCAATCACATCCTGGTAGCGGCGCAGTTTGGCCCCGTGGTACCCGCCAATCGATTTGTGAAAGTAGGAGGTGCGGGCATCATTGAATGGGTTAGGCGCATTGTACACGCGGTAGCTCAGTTCCTTGTCCTGCATAATGGCCAGATCGGCGGGCGTAGGCTGGAAATAGGCCTTGCTGTAGTCTTTCTGGAAGTCATCATTGTTGAGGTAGCGCTTGTCTACACCCCAAAGGTCTATCAGGATCAATAATCCTATAACCCCGGTGGCCACGAAAGAGGTCAGTTTATTTTTGGTGTAAAGGTACAGCGTACCGGCTGCCAGCAGAATAAACACCAGAGACCGCAGCGCGTCACCACGAAGCATGGATTCCCGGTCTTCCCGGATGGCCTGTAAGGGGTACTGGTACTGCGCCAGCTGCTCATCTACGGCGCCCACATAATCAAACATGCCACTGAACAGCACCAACAGCAGGCAAAGCCCACCCGTAACACCCAGGGCAATCATCAGTTTCTTCTGCAGGTTCTCAATAGGGTGGTTCTGAAGCACGCGGCACAACGCCAGAATAGCCAGCAGCACCATGGTCACCTGGGCAATCACCAGGGCCATGCTCACCGCTCGGAACTTGTTGTAACCCGGAAAGAAGTCAAACATGAAGTAGTTGAAGGCCTCAAAGTTCTTACCCCAGCTGAGCAGGAAAGACAGCAGCGTAGCGCTCAGCAGCCACACCCACAGGCGACGCGGCGTTACCAGCAGACCAAGCACAAACAGGAAGCAGATGATAGCGCCCATGTATACCGGACCACCCACGAAAGACTGGTCGCCCCAGTAGTAAGGCATGGTAGAGTTCTGAAGCTGTGACTCTGGCACCCCACCCTGCAACAGGGCTTTGTAGGTTGCCGAGTTTTTCTCAATAGGGCCCTGTGAGGCACCGCCGTAGAAATTAGGCACCAGCAGGGTCATGGTCTCGCCCACGCCGTAGCTCCACTGGAAAGCATACTCGCGGTCAAGGCCAGAACCCACCTCTGCGGCATCTTTGCCTTGGGTCAGTTCAGAAGCCCCCCTGATGGAGTACTTGCCATACTCGGCAGTTGTATAGATACGCCCGAAGCTCACGCCGGCGGCCAGGGCTGCGCCAATGGCTAATATAAGTGTGCGCTTGAAGAAATCAGGTAGGCGGCCTTCTTTGGCCCAGGCTACCAACTCCACTATGCCAAAAATGAGCACGATAAAGAGGAGATAGTAGGTGATCTGCATGTGGTTCATGCGCATGTGCATGGTCAACCCGAAGGCAAACAGCGCCGCTCCTATCCACAGATTCTTGCGGTAGGCGTACCAGAGCCCGGCCAGCACCAGCGGCAAGTAGGCAATGGCCAATGATTTGGTGTTGTGCCCGGCCTCCAGAATGGCGAAGTTGTAAGACACAAACGCATAGGCAACAGCCCCCACCGCTGCCAGCATCGGCCGCAGGCCAAACACCACAAACATGATATAGGCGCACACCAGCGTGATAAAGATGTTGGAGGCCACCAACGGCAAGCCTACCGTGAAGAGGGAGTGCACGTACTGGAAAAGGTCACCGGAGAACTGCACGCTAATGAGGTAGGCCGGCATTCCGCTGAACATGGAATTAGTCCAGAGGGCCTCCTGGCCGGTTTTCTCCCGGAAGTCTGCAATTTCTTTGGCGCCGCCCTGGAACTGCACCACGTCATGCTGCATGAGGCTTTTGCCGTCAAAGAAAATAGGTGAGAAATACGCTACTACCAGCAGCAGGAAAAACAAAACCACCAGCAGGTGAGGCAAGACGTGCCGTTTGAAATCAATTTTAGAGGCCATGATGACTATGAATTGCAACAAAAAGCCCGATGCGGAGGCATCGGGCTTGAAAGATACTAGGTTTATTTCACTTCTTCATAATCTACATACTCCCCACCGGGGAAGTCTTTTCGGGGCCGCTTTTCTTCGGGCACGTAGGCGACCTTCACCTTGCCGTTGCCACCAGTGGTTTGGGAGAACGTGGGGCCTGCAGATCTTTGCTGTTGCTGCTGGTATTGCTGCTGCGCCTGGGCCTCATACACGTACTGCTGGGCGTTGCGCATTTGCTTCTGTACAAACGTTTTGAGTAAAAAGCGGATGATGTACGGCATGAGGTACCGCATCAAAATCATCACCGCTAGCATAATCAAAAAGAATTTCACTAGGCGTTGGGGTTTGGTTTGAAATAAAAGTCGCCGCCCTGGTACTGGTACACCTCAAAGGGGCTACAGGGAGTTAACGTTTGTTTTGGGCTTAACGTGTATACGCCATAACCTAAACCGGTTAAAATCTCTATTACCGCCTTGCGGTTGTCAGTGCCGTTCAGTTCTGTCTGAATCAACGGTTTAAATTTCTTTATAGTTTCCTGCAGGTGGGCAAACACCTGGTGCTCATAGCCTTCCACGTCGCACTTGATAAAATCTAGCCGGTCCAGGTCTGCGAACAGCTCATCTGGCACGCGCATCTCTACCTGGTAGGTCTGGGCGTACTGTTCTTGCGCCGAGCTCGCGATCTTGGTCATGCCGTGGTGCACCAGGCCGTCGCGTACGGGCGTACCCATCTCAATGGTGGTGTTCTCGCCGCCCAGCGCATAGGGCAACAACGTAAGGTTGTCTACCCCGCTGGCCCGCACGTTGTCTTTCCAGATTCGGCCGAACAGCGGCACCGGCTCCACGGCCAGCACCTTGCCCGTAGGCCCGGCCAGCTTAGACAGGAACGTGGAATAATAACCCAGATTGGCCCCAATGTCCAGACAGGTAGACCCCGGCCTGATGATTTTGCGCAGGAAAAACAGCTCTGGGTACTTATCACGCCCCCGGCCCGAACCGATCATGATAATATACATGCGGCTGACCAAACGCAGATAGCTCTCAAACCCGAGCGTCTTGACTAATAATTTGCGGAGAAGTTTCACGCGGTAAAGTTCTGCAATCTGGGGGGAGAAAACAAAAGGAAGCGTTTTGAGGGTGTTTTTGGAAAAAATGGGCTGGAAACAGAATTTTAGTTTTAAATAAATTTTGTTCCAAATTTTTCATATTATATTATTACTATATATTCAATAATTTTAATCAAATATCATCTATAAAGAAATGACAAATTCAGAAGTCAAGTCAGCCATTTCAAATGCTATAAATATTGAATGGCATAAAGAAATAGAAGAAACATTCAATTACTCCTACATTGATCTTGCACAAAGCTTCATAGGAGTCAGTGCTATTTATGAATACACAAATCAACAAATTAAAGGGTGGAAAAGCATTAAAGAAGATTTACCTTCAGAGTTAAGTGCCAGTTTGATTTATTTTGAAAATGTTAAAAATGCAATAATACATTTTATTCAAAACTATACTAAATCACAAGATTCTAATTTATTACACTATTGGTCATCAGTTAGAAATACGATTAATAACACCTCCTCCTATCCATTACCATACAATGCTCCCCAAACCTATTTCCTTTTAACGACTTATAAAGAGTCTCCAAAGTATTATAATGGAGCATTCAATTTTGTAACAAATTCAAATCCTGCCACCCATTCTAAAGAGCTTTTCTTTGGCGCAATATTGGCTTATGAATATAGCTTAAAAGATAGAACTGAAATTACAGGAAGAAGAAAGACCGAGCAGAAATCATTAAATAATTTAAAAGCAGACTTTCAAGAATACCTTTCAGCTTCTGAAAAAGAAATTATTGATCATTTACGGAAAACCAATAAAGATTTTGAGGACCATGCAAAACAAATAGATGATCTAAAAGCCACCAAAGAAAAGGATTTCAATGAATGGTTTGAAAACACAAAGGATTCAGAATGGAAATCTTGGTATGATGAGAAGGTAATTAAACTTCAAAAGCTTGAAGAAACTTATGAAGCTAAACTTAAATTAGAGAAGCCTGCTAAATATTGGCAAATAAAATCGAACCTTTATTACCAGCAAGGAAACGCAGCAAAAAGAAATCTGTTCTGGATTATCGGATTAACAGGAGTACTTCTTTCATCAATACTTTTAATTTCCCCAAATTGGATATTTACTAATGTATTCCAAGGAAACTCAATAGCCATTGTCAGATGGTCTTTAATTTTTGTCACATTACTTACACTAATAGCTTTCACAGTTAAAGCAGTAACTAAGTATATGTTTAGTTCTTATCATTTAGCAAGGGACGCAGAAGAGAGACATACATTAACCTTCTTCTATTTGGCTCTTATTAAGGATACCGATGTAAAAGATGATGACAGGAAACTTATTTTACAATCCTTATTTTCTAGGGTAGAAACAGGGTTATTAAAAGACGACTCTTCACCCACTATGCCAAATGACTTAATTAGTAAACTATTCCAAAAATAATTTTTATTCAATAAAAGTTATTTAATACTTGTCATTCTCAGAGTAGCACCACTTATTTTATGCAAAAAATCATCCCTATTTAATCCTACAGCAACTCATTTTCTAATAAATTAATTTTTTCAATACAATGAAACACCTCCTACTCCTCCTACTCGCCTTCTACTTTAGCATGCAGGCGCAGGCACAAGTAAATGAATCTAGAAAAATAGACGTCGGCCTAGAATTGGATGTACTGCCGTATGCCACGGGTGGCTATTTTGGCGCCGGGTGGGTGGGTAAAGATGTGTGGAGAATAAGAGCGTTGACGGCCTTTGTCAACAAACCCGACTGGTCCACCACTAAAGGGTTTTCCAATCACCAGATACATGCCTACGCGGCGGTGGTAGACCGTTTTCTAAAAAGTAATTGGCAAGGTTGGTGGGCTGGAGCGGGTTTGGTCTTGTGGGAAAGCACTATCCAGACAGAGGCCAAGGCCCAGACAGCAACATTTCATAATTACCTGGCCCACGGAAGTTTAGGCTATAGCGTACCGGTGTTCAAGCATTTCTATGTATCGCCGTGGGGAAGTTTAAACCTTAGAATAGCCGGCGATAAAAACGTATTGGTAGATGACAAAAGCTATACCATTCCTTTGATAAACCCAGAAGCCTCGTTGAAGATTGGTTACTATTTTTAGGGAACCCTCTGTAACTTGTTACCGGCTTTTGAAAGGTCATACCATAAAAAGCATTTAGAATAACCACCCAAATAACTTCCCATTAACCTGATCAACAGACAATATCTGAAGTGAAATACCAGCTATTGCCCTTAAACAGGATAAGACCACCCATTTAGCGCAACCCTTAAGCCCCATGAAACAAATAGCTTTATTTCTGGCTGTGATTGGTTTGTTAACGGCATGCACCACCGCCCCACCTACTGGCAGCCGGGAAAGCCAAGAGTACCAGAGCAGCGACCCCCTAATGACCCAATCTTTGTTTGATGATAGGGCGTCCACTATCTCAGAGGAGAACATCCAAAAGATTCTGGACGGGAAATATAAGTTGCCGCAGCAGCTGCGCGTGGCTATTGTCAGGATGGACCCACCAACCAGGAGATATTATTGGGCAGATGAGCAGTATTTAAAAACCCAGCAATCGTATCTGGATCTGTTCTCAGAAAAGCTGAAACAATCAGGCAGGGTAACCAAGCTATCTGTCATTCCTGATCTGTTGCTGGCCAAAGCACCCACTTTTACCAACCTCAGGGAGGCAGCCGTGAGAATGCAGGCAGATGTCATAGTGGTGTACACTATCTCCAGTGACCTTTACTCCAAATACAAGGTTTTCTCCCGGCCCGACTTAAAAGCGTTCGCCACCACCCAACTGGCCATCATTGACGTGCGCACAGGGTTGGTTCCGTTTTCCACTATTGTCACCAAAGACTTTATGTCACAGAAAGGGAAAGAGGAACTGGACCATGCAGAGGCCGCTGCCCGCGTTCAAAATGAGGCCGCGTTGTTAACGATTCAGGAAATAGGCCGGCAGATCACGGAGTTCCTCCAGGCCAAATAAGAGAGGTTTCAGGCTTCGCCCGGCAGCCTAAAAAATAGTGGGTTCTTTTTATTTTTTACCTTGCCTGCCATTTGCCAGAAGCAGGCTTAAGAAAACCAGTTTAGCAAGTCACTACATTTACTGCTTACCTTCCGAACGCAACAATCAACCTATATGGCAAAGAAATACGGCTTGCACGGCAAGTTAACCGCCACTACCGGCAACAAGGACGCCCTGGCCGCTATCTTAATAAAAGCCTCCAGATTGGTGTTCAACATGAAAGGGTGCCATGTGTACTTTATCAGTGAAGACAAGAATGACCCGCTGGCTATCTGGGTCACCGAAGTCTGGGACAGCAAAGAAGACTATGACAACTCCCTGCAGGTACCCGGGGTGCGCGAACTGATTACCCAGGCCATGCCTCTCTTAGCCGAAAAACCCCAAAAAGCCCAGGAACTGGATATTTTGGGCGGTGCCCTCAGGTAAAACGGTCGTTATTTTTCTACACCAAAAGAGTTCATCCCGTTTAGGGCGAAGTCAGGATAGCACAGGATAAGCATGCTACGGGAGGGAGATATCTTTACCAGTCATCACTTCTTATCACCTCTTGTATGTATAGAAGCGCCACTCTCCTCTTTTTTCTTGTGCTGTTCTCAGGAAAGCTATGCGGTATGTCTCCCCCACCGGCAGAGTACCACTTGCTGTTGGCACCGGCTACGGTTACAGAGAACGCGGCTACGCTGCTCTGGGACAAGCAATACGCCAAAGACAGCGTAGTCTATGAGATTCTGCTGAACGGCAAGGTAGTAGGCTCCACCGGCAAGACCAATTACACTCTTACCAATCTGGCGCCGGCCACTTCTTACACCGCCGGCGTGCGGCTAAAACAGACAGATGGAAAAGCTGCCCCAAAACTGCGCACTATCCGGTTCAAAACAACTGCCAAGGGAAAGACCTTCAATATCCTGGACTTCGGGGCGAAGGCTGACTCCCAGACCGTGAATACCAAGGCCATTCAGGCGGCTATTAATGCCTGCACTCCGGGTGGAACCGTCTATATCCCCAAAGGCACTTTCAGGTCTGGTGCGCTTTTCCTCAAAAGCAACATGACACTGCACATAGAAAAAGGCGGCGTCCTGAAAGGATCGCAGGCGGTAGAAGATTACCTACCCATGATCCATAACCGGTTTGAAGGCTGGGAACTGAAGACCTACGCCAGCCTGCTCAACGCCGGCACCCTTAACCGTGATGGCAGCTACAATATAAAGAACCTTAGGATCACGGGCGGCGGCACTATTTCTGGGGGCGGCAGAAAACTGGGCGAGGCCATGATCAAGGCCAACGGCATGCGCAGCAGAGGCCGCCTGATTCTGCTCATGAACAGCCAGAACGTGAGCATCTCTGACCTCACCATCACAGAGCCGCCCAGCTGGACCATCCATTACATCTACAGCAACAACATCACTTGCCAGAACCTGAACATCATTACCCGCAACATACGCAACGGCGATGGCATAGACCCAGACTCCTCCACTGACTCTTACATCTTCAATTGCACCTTTGATACCGGCGATGACTGCATTGCCATTAAATCTGGCAAAAACCCCGAAGGCTTTTTAATAGCCAAACCTACCCGCAACGTAAGAATCACCAATTGTAATTTCATTAGGGGCCACGGCATTTCCATAGGTTCTGAAATGTCTGGCGGCGTGAGTGACGTGCTAGTACAGGATTGCAAGGCCGGCGCCCTACTCCATGGCATGCAGATAAAAGGCACCAAAGACCGGGGCGGCTACGTACGAAACGTCACCGTTACTAACTGCCAGTTACTCAAAATCACCATTTTCTCGGCGGTGAACTACAACAATGACGGTGCCCCGGCCCCACAAATACCCATCTTTGAGAACTTTGTCTTCAGGAACATTGACCTGACCATGGCGAACCCTAAAGAGCCGATTATCAATATAAACGGGTTCCAGGAGCCCGGTCACCGCCTCAGGAACGTAGTTTTTCAAAACATCCTTCTGCCAGAAAAGGCCCAGGTCTTGGTGAAAGACGCAGAGAACGTGGTATTTACAGAGGTAAAAACCGTAAGCGGCCAAAAACCACTCTTTACCTTTGAGAACAGCCTGGCCTTAACGTATTAGCTCCCATTTACATCCAGACCTAGTAATACATCTGCTACAAGATTTTCTATAATCGTTTGAGAAAAAACTAAATTCCTGTAAACAAGCCGTTTTTCAGAAATCTCTCCCAAAACAGAACCGAACTACTTATATTAGAGCTGGTGTTTAGGTTGGAAATTTCTAGGTATGGCCATTTGCAGAGTAAATCATTCTTTAGTTAGAGGTATTGGGGCCGCGCTTCTGTGTCTTTTCTTTTTTGCGTGTAAAGAAAAAAGGCAGGAGAACGGGTTATGGGAAGAAAAAGAAGACAGCCGGCAGCAGGTAGCCGTCCCGGCTTGGTTTACCCAAGACAGCGCCCGCCAGTTGGCCGTGAAGCTAGACTCGGTGTTCAAGCATTTTCATAAGCGGCGGGGCTTCAATGGCACCGTGTTGGTGACCAAATATGACAAGGTTATCTACAAAAATGCCTTCGGGATGGCCGATTTCTACCACCGCGATTCCCTGACGGTGAACACCGCTTTCCAGCTGGCCTCCGTCTCCAAGCAGTTCACAGCTATGGCTATTATGATGCTTAAGGAAGACGGCAAGCTCACGTATGAAGACAGCGTGCAGCAGTATTTTCCGGCCTTTCCGTATCACGGCATCACTATCCGGCAATTGCTCACCCACCAGAGCGGGCTATCTAACTACACCTATTTCAGTGACAAACTGTGGCCAGACCGCCACAAGAACCTTACCAACCAGGACGTGGTCAACCTGATGGTGCAGCACCAGCCCAAGCCCTACTATCCGCCCAACACCCGCTTTGACTACAGCAACACCGGCTACAGCCTGCTGGCCTCTATTGTAGAGAAAGTATCTGAGAAGCCGTTCGCCACCTTCCTGCGGGAGCGAATTTTTGAGCCTCTGGAAATGACCAAAACCTTCACCTATAGCCCAGACGTGGCCACGCTTACCGGTAAGATCGCCACCGGCCACACCCGCTTCCGGCAGAAACGCACCTCAGACTACCTGGACACCGTGCTGGGCGACAAAGGCATTTACTCTACTGTAGAGGATCTTTACAAGTGGGACCAGGCCCTTTATACCCAAAAGCTGGTGAAGCGCGAGACCCTGAACGAAGCCTTTACCGGCACCCGCCAGGAGAAGCGGAAAGACGAGGACTACGGTTTTGGTTGGCGCATCAAACCTCTGGAGAACGGCGACACCGCCGTGTACCACGGTGGTCTGTGGCATGGCTTTTCCAGCTACCTGCTGCGCAATCCCAAAGAGCATAGCGCCCTAATCATCCTCAGCAACCTTCCCAACGGCAGCTTCAGCTATTTACAGGAGCTCAGGCATTTCTTGTACCCCGTTCCGGCAGACAGCGCGGCCAAACACGGCAAGCAAGGGAAATTGACAGCCCATTTATAATCCCGGCAACGAGGGCATAATCGCTGTTTCTTTCTTCCCTTCATAGCTTTTGCTTAAAGCCCCTGATAACTCCATTTTCGTTTTAAGCACATTTTGGCCAAAATGTGCTTAAAACGAAAATGGAACGAGATGCTCGCAGAGATTGCGCTCTCACAGTCTTTGCGCCTGGTGCGTTTCGGGGCTGTTTTGGCCAAAACGTGCTCAAAACGCAAATGGCATAATCCAGCCCTCACTTAATAGCATTCCTTTATAGAAAAGACACAATGTTTGCTTAATTTTTATTTTTAAAGGAAATTACTTGCCAATATTGTTTCTATTCTGATTTTTTTCTACCACATTTGTTGATTGACCATTTAAAGTCAACTAGTATGTGTGGAATTGTTTGTGCATTTGATTTAAAAGAACCTGCTGAGGCGCTTCGGCCGCAGCTATTGGAGATGGCGAAATCTATCCGGCACCGCGGTCCGGATTGGAGTGGCGTCTTCAGTAATGACAAGGCCATTATGACGCATGAGCGCCTGGCTATTGTAGACCCTATCTCCGGAAAGCAGCCTTTGTTTAACCAGGAAGGGACCTTGGTGCTGGCCGCCAACGGCGAAATCTATAACCACAAAGCCCTGCGCGAGCAGCTTACCATAGACTATAATTTCCAGACCCAGTCTGACTGCGAGGTGCTTCTGGCCCTTTACCAAGAGAAAGGCGCTAAATTCCTGGATGACCTGAACGGCATCTTCGGGTTTGCCTTGTATGATATTGAGAACAACGCCTACCTCATTGCCCGTGACCACATAGGCATAATCCCCCTGTACATTGGCTGGGACCAGAACGGCACTTTTTACGTGGCCTCAGAACTGAAGGCCCTGGAGAAGACCTGCACCAAAATTGAGCTCTTTCCGCCGGGCCATTACCTGAGCAGCCAGGAAGAAGGCTTTCAGAAATGGTATGACCGCGACTGGAAGGAATACACCAGCGTGGCCGAGAACGAGACCAGCATTCAGCAGCTGCGCGAAGCCCTGGAGGCCGCCGTGCACCGCCAACTAATGAGCGACGTGCCCTACGGAGTATTGCTGTCCGGCGGCCTGGATTCGTCCATCACCTCGGCCATCGCCAAGAAATATGCCCAGAAACGCATTGAGAGCAATGACACCGAGGCTGCCTGGTGGCCGCAACTGCACTCCTTCGCCATTGGCCTGGAAGGCTCCCCTGACCTGGCCGCCGCCCAGAAAGTGGCCGACCACCTGGGTACCATCCACCACGAGATCAAGTTCACCATTCAGGAAGGCATAGACGCGCTCAAAGACGTGATCTACCACCTGGAAACCTATGACGTAACCACCGTGCGCGCCTCTACCCCCATGTACCTGATGGCCCGCGCCATAAAGTCTATGGGCATTAAGATGGTGCTCTCTGGCGAGGGCGCAGATGAGATCTTTGGGGGTTACCTGTACTTCCATAAGGCCCCCAACGCCCAGGCCTTTCATGAGGAGACTGTGCGGAAGCTGGACAAGCTGCACATGTATGACTGCCTGCGCGCCAACAAGTCTTTGGCCGCCTGGGGCATTGAAGGCCGCGTGCCGTTCCTGGACAAGGAGTTCATGGACGTGGCCATGCGCCTGAACCCCCATGACAAGCTCATCAACGGCGAGCGCATGGAGAAGTGGGTGCTGCGCAAGGCCTTTGAAGACTACCTGCCCGCCAGCGTGGCCTGGCGCCAGAAAGAACAGTTCTCTGATGGCGTAGGTTACAACTGGATCGACACCCTCAAGGAAATGGTGAACCAGAAAGTGAGCGATGCCCAACTGGCCAACGCCCGCTTCAAGTTCCCTATCCAAACGCCTACCAGCAAAGAGGAATACTACTATAGGTCCATCTTCCAGAAGCATTTCCCCAGTGACGCCGCGGCGCTCTCGGTGCCGTCAGTACCGTCGGTAGCCTGCAGTACGCCCATTGCCCTGGAGTGGGATGCCTCGTTTAAGAACCTGAATGACCCTTCGGGCAGGGCTGTGGCCAACGTGCACGCCGATGCCTATAAAAAGGACCTGGTGACGGAAGTTGTAGAATAGCATTACCTTTTTAGAAAGCAGAAGCCCCACCCGTTATGTGAACGGGTGGGGCTTCTGCTTTTAAAGCGTTTTTAGGAAAATGCCTTTACATGGGAAAAGGAGATATCCCTTAGTAATGCTTATATTAGTATATTGAGATGTTACTCAGCTTTTTGTTGGTTATGATAGATAAGCCAAAGAGCTTCGTTTAGCAGCTAGTTAGTTGTCAGTTTAAAACAACACACTACTGCCAATAAATAGGTATAATTTTAAAAAATCAATAGCGACAGCAAGAATGGAAAAGCTACAATTCAAAAAAGAGATAAACGCAACGTCTCAAAAAGTCTATGAAGCAATGTTAGGCTTAAAAGACAAAAGCACTTATGAGCATTGGACGTCAGTATTTAATCCTACTTCTACCTATGAAGGAAGTTGGGTAAAAGGAAGTAAAATTCTTTTTGTAGGGGTGGACGAAAACGGAAAGAAGGGTGGAATGGTTTCTAAAATTGAAGAAAATAAACCTGCCGAATTTGTATCTATCAAGCATTACGGCTTTTTGGATGGAGATACTGAAATAACAACCGGTGAACAAGTCGAGAAATGGGCAGGTGGATACGAAAACTATTCCTATCAAGAAAACAACGGAATAACTACCGTAACGGTAGATTTAGATACAATTGACGACTATTCAGATTATTTTAAAAGCACCTACCCAACGGCCTTGGATAGATTAAAGGAGATTTCAGAGCAATAGTTATTTGCAAATAACAATCATTTAAATTTAAAAAAAGGGGAAGAGAAATGCAGAAAGTGTTTCTTGTTCCCTTTAACCTAACTGCCTACCGCCTATATATTTCTAAGAACCAAAAACAGGGAAGCTTTTCCGCTTGCTGGTGACAAAACACCGTAAGGGCGGGTTTTTCCAGCCTTCCTAAATTGGTTTCTCTAAAAAATCTGGATTAGATTAATGCGTCTACTCCTTCCCTTTCTTCTCCCCTACCGCTTTCTTCACCGCCGGGGCCACCACCGTGCCCAGCAGCTCAATGGCGTGCATGACCTGCGCATGCGGCAGAGTGCCCACGCTAATGTGTAGTAAAAAACGAGTATTGCCAAATAGCTCATGCTCCCACAGAATCTTGTCAATGACTTGTTGCGGGCTGCCCACCAGCAGAGAGCCCTCGGGCTGGCGCATAAGGTCATACTGCTCGCGGTTCATGCCAGACCAGCCGCGCTCCTTGCCTAACTGGCCCATGAGGTAAGCGTAAGGCCCGTAGAACTCGTTGGCGGCTTTCTGGGAGTCATCGGCTATATAGCCGTGTGAGTTAATGGCCAGCTGCAGCTTGCCCATGTCATGCCCCGCCTGTTGCCAAGCTTGTTTGTACAGGTTGGTGAAGGGCACGAACCGCTCGGGGTTGCCGCCAATAATAGCCAGGGCCATGGGCAAGCCATAGCTGGCCGCCCGCAGCACAGACTCGGGCGTGCCGCCCACCGCCACCCAGATAGGCAACTCTTTCTGGTACGGCCGGGGGTACACGCCCCGGTTGTTGATGGAAGGCCGGTGCTTGCCTTTCCAGGTGATCTTTTCGCCCTTGTTCAACTGCACCAGTAGGTCCAGCTTCTCAGAGAACAGCTCATTGTAATCTTTCATGTCCTGCCCAAACAGCGGGAAAGACTCCGTAAAGGAGCCCCGGCCGGCCATGATCTCGGCGCGGCCCTTAGAGAGCAGGTCTACGTGGGCGAAATCCTGGAACACCCGCACGGGATCATCTGAGCTGAGCACGGTCACGGCACTGGAAAGCTTAATGTTCTTGGTTTTCATGGCCGCGGCCGCCAGCACCACCGCCGGCGAGGAGACCACAAAGTCGGGGCGATGGTGCTCGCCAATGGAAAAGACATCCAGCCCCACCTGGTCGGCCAGCTCAATTTCCTCCATGAGGTCGCGCATGCGCTCATAGGAGCTCAACAGGTTTCCGGTGGCCGGGTCTGGGGTATTCTCTACGAAGGTGGTGATGCCTATTTCCATGGGTATTTCTCTGTTTTGGGTGATACAAGGCGGTAAGCCCCTTGATTCTAACGCAGGAAAGTTAGAAAAGCTTCAGGGATTCCAGCTAAGGGCCCCGGCTATACAAAAGCATACCTGGTGAAGTAGAGAGGCTCAAATCAGATTGGTACTATCACTTGATCCCGCTTAATTAACGCAGACTCTCCCCTTGAGGGGAGTTAGAGGGGTGTTTATACAGGAGAGCACGCATTGCTTCACATTGCACAAGCATTCCATTTATTTAAAAGTCAAAAGATCCGATAATGCGTGGACTGGCATATGTAGACACCCCTCTACACTCCCCTCAAGGGGAGAATCCACATTTAGGAAGCGTCATTACCGTTCGCTCACAAGGTCCTTTCAGGATGACAAAAAGAGGAATACTTCACTACTTTTATCATCCTAATTACGTTTATAAAAACTAACCCAGATACCTATGTTGGATATTGTCATAGACGCCCGCCAGGCATTGCTGGCGCCAGGCATGGAGGTACGCCGCATTCTGCCCTTCCGGCTACGCCGCATGGTGGGACCCTTCATTTTCATGGACCACGCGGGCCCGGTAAACGTGCAGCCGCCCCTGCAGCATAACCTGGACGTGTTGCCTCACCCGCACATTGGCTTGTCTACGGTCAGTTATTTGTTTGGCGGCCAGGTCACGCACCGTGACAGCCTGGGGATGGAGCAGATCATACGGCCCGGCGAGGTGCACTGGATGACAGCCGGCAGCGGCATTGCCCACTCAGAACGCTTTGAAGACCCCGCCGCCCTGGCCGGCGGACAGCTGGAGATGATCCAGACCTGGGTGGCCCTGCCCGAGAAAGACGAAGAAGCCGCCCCCGCGTTTACCAACTACCAACCCGAGCAGTTGCCCATCTTCACGGATACCGGTGTCTGGATGCGCCTCATTGCCGGCGATGCCTATGGCCTACGTAATTCTGTAAAGACTCATTCGCCGTTGTTTTACCTGCACGTGGTGCTGGAAACCGGAGCCCGGCTAAGCTTACCCACAGAACACCCCGAACGAGGTATTTACATTGCCAAAGGAAGCCTGGAAGTGTCTGGGAGAGTCTATACCGCTGGCCAAATGCTGGTGTTCACCAAAGCTGCCGAACCGGTGATTCTGGCCAAAGAACCCACTACGCTCATGATGCTAGGCGGGGAGCCCCTGGGCGAGCGATTTATCTGGTGGAATTTTGTTTCCAGCCGCAAAGACCGCATAGAACAGGCCAAAGCAGATTGGAAAGAAGGCCGCATTCTCTTACCGCCCACAGATAACACCGAGTTTGTCCCCTTACCCGAAGACAAGTCAAGGCCAGCCGGGAGCCCTTCGCCGCAGGCGCTTTCCTGATGGTGGTGGCTCCTAAAAAGTAAGTACCTTGTGGGCCGAAGCAGCTACCTCACCAAAACCAACCTATGAAATTTCTATCGCTAGAGCCCTTCGTCCCTTCAGGGAAGAACTTCGCAGAGGCCAAATTATTCTTTCAGGAACTGGGCTTTACCCTTACCTGGGATGCCGGGGACTATATTGGTTTCGAGCGTGATGCCTGCAAGTTCATCCTGCAGAAATATGACAACCTCGCTTTCGCGCAGAACTTGATGTTCAATGTAAGAGTGAGTGATGTAGAGGGGTTCAGAAATGATTTACTCCTAAAGAAGCTACCAGAGAAGTATGGCATCACCGTGGGCCAACCTACTCAGCAACCCTATGGCAAAGAAGTAAACGTGATTGACATGGCCGGCGTATGCTGGCACTTTGTGGAAGCCAACCAATAAGGAAAGCCTAAACAAGCCAGGGGTAATGTCTCCTGTTAAGCTCTGTTCTCTGCTTTCTGTTTTGAGGCCGTTTTTGGCAAAACGGCCTCAAAACAGGTTTAGCGCTTACCTGTCTTTCCTTGGCCTAAGCCAATCTGCACGCCAATGGAAGGGACAAAAGTGATACCCGAGTAATCTACGGTCTCGTTTTTCAGGAGTTCAAAGGTGCCGTAGTTCTGGTAAAACATAGAAAGGGCGGGCACCAGGTAAATGCGCTTCACGCCAATCTTGCCGTTCACGAACAGGCCGTAAGACCCGAAGCTCTGTTTTCTGGTGAGGCCTTCCAGTTTCACGGCTTTCCCGCCACCCACTTTCTCATACAGTCTACCTGGTACCAGGCCGTACTCCACAAAGGTGTGGTTATAGGCTACCCCGAAGGAGATATTGCCAAACTCCTCATCGGGCCCAAACGACCGGCTAAACACCAAGGGAATCAAAATATCTTTTCTTTTGGCGGTAAACTCCAGAATTGGCGTGAGCTTGCCCAGAAAGATCTTGTCAAAAATATCTGATTTCTGCCCGGCATACTGCACGCCCAGACTGCCATACCAATCCAGGTTGTTACCCGAGCCAGTCCCGGCCTCGGGGCCCATGAACTGGTACATGGCATCCAGCACGTGCACGCCCGAGGCATATTTGTAGCCCACGTCTACCCGCGGCAACACGCCATAGCGCACATAGAAATCAAAGGTGGGCCCCACGGGGTCAAGAGAATAGGCAATGGCGGCCTTGGTAGCCGACTTTACCAGTCCGTCATAGTACACAGAGTCACGGTTGGCCAGGGCTTTGATGGCATCCTCAGTAACGTCTTTCAGCTGGCCAATGGGCTCAGAGGCTACGTTCCCGCCAAAATTGGCGCCTACCTTAAACTGCCCATGCGGCGTTACGCGCCCAGAGTGGATAATGGACCGGGGCGCGGTACAGCTGGCCAGGGAGGCTAACACCACTAAAAACAACCATGACCCTGGGGCAGAAAAGAATCCTCTTACGCGCATACAATGAAGGAAAACAAATGAAAAATGGAGCGAGAAACGGGATTCGAACCCGCGGCCCTCAGCTTGGGAAGCTGATGCTCTACCAACTGAGCTACTCTCGCGGGCGGCACCTGAATGCTAATCAGACAAATATAGGTAGCCTTTCCCCTACGCACAACAGCAATAGTTTCTGGCCTTGGGAAATGTAACCCGGGCAGACAAGGCCAACCTACCCAAAGCCTAGTCTTCTGTTTTAAGCCCGTTTTCTGAAAAACAGGCCTAAAACGCATCTGATGGTAAGGTTGAGAAACTCTCTTCCCAGGTAGGGAAACTAGGAGGAGGGAAAAGCAGCTGTTCTTGCGCAAAGGCCTTGCCTATCTATAAAAGCTGTTCTTTTCTGCGTCTGGCACCCCACCCTATCAATCCAGAATTCTTTGGGCCCCGTACGTACTTATAACACACAATTACTACTTACAACTATGAAAAAATCATTTATACCCTTCGCCAGAAAAGCCGGTGTGGCGGTGCTGGCGGCTTGCTGCTTTTTCACCCTCTCCTGTGAGAGCAAACGCAGCAATGAAGTAGAGCGCGAAGCCCGCGATGAAGCGGCCAGAACCGAAAAGTCAAACAACCAGATAGGCGATGAAAATGAGTCAACGGCCACTGCCCCGGCAGGTACTGCGCTCAAACCCACCGGCCCTAAACCCGCCTGGGCCGACCAGATCACCGGACCTATGCAAGCCGTGCTGGAGAAACTGGCCAGCTACAAAGCCAAGCCTATTCCGCAGTTAACCGCGCAGCAGGCCCGCCAGAACCCTACGCCCACCACGGCCGTGATGGACCTAATCAAGGAAAACAATATCACCCTGCCTCCATCTAAAGTAGACACCGTGGGTAAAATGATCCCCGTAACCGGCGGTCAGGTTCATGCGCGGGTGTACACGCCCAAATCCGGCAAAGCCACTTACCCCGTTATTGTCTACTACCACGGCGGCGGCTGGGTGATCGCTGACTTGGACACCTATGATGCCTCTGCCAAAGGCTTAGCCGAGCAGGCCGATGCCATTGTGGTCTCTGTCGCCTACCGTCAGGCCCCAGAAAATAAATTCCCTACGGCCCATAACGACTCCTTTGCCGCCTATAAATGGGTGCTGCAGAACGCCGCCTCTATGAAAGGTGACCCTAAGAAAGTAGCCGTAGTAGGCGAGAGCGCGGGAGGAAACCTGGCGGCCTCGGTGAGCATGATGGCCCGCGATCAGAAAGTACAGATGCCACTGCACCAGGTGCTGGTCTACCCTATTGCTGCCTATGATACCAACACTGCCTCTTACCAGAAATACGCCAGTGCCAAACCCCTGGACAAGCCCATGATGGAGTGGTTCTTCAAGCAGTATCTGCGTTCCCCTGAAGACGGCAAAAGTCCTATGATCAACCTAGTGGGCGCCAAACTGAAAAACCTGCCTCCTACCACCATCATCAATGCCCAACTGGACCCACTGCAAACCGATGGCCAGAAACTAGCCGACAAACTCAAAGCCGATGGCGTAGCCGTAGACCACAAGCTCTACAACGGGGTAACGCATGAGTTCTTCGGGATGACCGCCGTGTTACCGGAAGCCAAAGAAGCCCAAGCCTTAGCTGTGTCTAAACTGAAAGGCGTTTTTAACAAGTAACCCGTTTTAAGCCTACTTTCTTAAAAACGGCCTCGAAACAGGAATTCTGTCTCGGGGCCGTTTTCTGTTTAATCAGAGTTGTTTCTGTGCCCACGGGGTAGCATTACCTTACCTGTGTCCCGGCCGCTCATTCTCTGGTGAAACTCTGCGCTGGGTTACGTAATTTTGCGGGGCTTATTTCTGAACATGCTAAAATCTTTCCACCCGAAGGCGCTGAAAAAGAGCGCGCACGTGGCTATGCTGCTGGCCCTGGCGGCCGTCATGCTGCTGTACTCCCTCTGCCGGGTCCTCTTTTACGTTTTCAACCGGGGTTTCTTTCAAGAAACGTCTTTGTCAGACCTGCTGTACCTCATGTGGGGCGGCCTGCGCTTTGACCTGGTGGCGGTGCTCTACACCAACCTGCTCTTCATCGTGCTCATGGTGCTGCCCTTCAGGTTCAGGCACCATCCGGCCTACCGCAAAGTGGTGAAAGGCGTCTTTATCTTCTTCAACGCCCTGGGCCTGGCCCTTAACTGCATAGATTTTGTGTATTACCGCTTCACGTTGCGCCGCACCACCGGCAGCGTGGTGCGCGAGTTCGGCAATGAGGACTGGGGCGGCCTGGCCGGCAGTTTCCTGGTGGATTTCTGGTACGTGCCCGCCATCTGGCTGGCGCTGGTGCTTCTGCTGGTGTGGCTCTACAACCGCATACAACTAGAGAAAGCGCCGCGCTATAATCCTTGGGTGTATTACCCCTGGCACGTGTTGTTGCTGGTGCTTACTGTGGGCCTGAGCATTGCGGCCATGCGGGGCGGGTTCCGGCACAGCACGCGGCCCATCACGCTCAGCAACGCCGGTGAGTATGTGGAGCGCCCCCAGGAAATCTATATTGTGCTCAACACGCCCTTCTCCGTAATCAGGACCATTAACAAGACCAGTTTCAAGAAGCTGGAGTATTTCCCTGAAAAGGAGGTGGCGCAGCTCTATAACCCCATCCATCAGCCATCAGATTCTATTCCCTTCCGGAAGAAAAACGTGGTAGTGATCATTCTGGAGAGCTTCGGGAAGGAGGCCGTGGGCGGTTACAACCAGCACCTGGAGAACGGCACCTACACCGGCTTCACCCCGTTCATTGACTCGCTCATGCAGCACAGCAAGGTGTACTGGAACTCGTTTGCCAACGGCCGCAAGTCCATTGACGCGCTGCCCAGCGTGCTCACCAGCATCCCCAGCATCCAGGAGCCGTTCGTGCTCACCCAGTACGTGAGCAATGACCTCCCCAGCCTGCCGCGCACGCTCCGGAACAGCGGCTACCACACCTCGTTCTTCCATGGCGCGCCCAACGGCTCCATGGGCTTTGACGCGTTCATGAACCTCATTGGCGTGGAAAAGTACTACGGCATGACCGAGTACGGCAAGCCTGAGGACTTTGACGGCATGTGGGGCATCTGGGACGAGGAGTTCCTGCAGTTCATGGCCGGCAAGCTGAACACGTTTGAGGAGCCGTTCATGACCGCCGTGTTCACTACCTCCTCGCACCACCCCTACAAGATACCGGCCCGCTATAAAGGCAAGTTCAAGAAAGGCCCCTTTGAGATCTTTGAGACCATTGGGTACACAGACATGGCCCTGCGCAAGTTCTTCCAGACCGCCAGCCGGGCCCCCTGGTTCAAGAATACGCTTTTTGTGATCACCGCCGACCATTCGGCCACCTACACCTACTACCCCGAGTACCAGACCGCCTGGGGCAACTTTGCCGTGCCGCTGCTCTTCTTCGCCCCCGGCGATGCCTCGTTTAAAGGTGTGGAGAAGGAACGCGTGGTGCAGCAGCTGGACATTATGCCCACCGTGCTGGGCTATCTGGGCTATGACCAGCCGTACTTCTCGTTCGGGAAGAACATGCTCCAGCCCCAGGAAGGCAACTTCGCGATTAGTTACCAGGGCGGCTACCAATGGACCGAGGGCGAATATTTCCTGCAGTTTGACGGCACCAACACCCTGGGCCTGTTCAACTACCAGCAGGACAAGTTCCTCAAGCATAATCTCAAAGACAGCCTTCCCGCCGTGCGCGTGGCCATGGAAAACAAACTCAAGGCCTTCATCCAGCAATACAACAACCGCATGCTGGAGAATCGGCTTAAGCCGGAGTAATTGTTGGTTGTTGTTTGCTAATTGTTGAGGTTTTGTTTTAGAGCCATTTTTGAGAAAACAGGCTTAAAACGCAAACGGCCCCTGTTCGCTTATACTAATTCCTAACCCTTAACTACCATGACTAATACCCTATACTATATCTCTGATGCGCTCTGCGGCTGGTGTTTTGCCATGGGCCCGCAGGTAGAGAAGTTACACCAGTCCTACGGTGACAAACTCAATTTTGAGGTGCTCAGCGGCGGCATGATGACCGGCGACCGCGTGGGGCCCATCAGTCAGATGGCCGATTACATTAAACAGGCCCTGCCCCGGCTCACGGAGATAACCGGAGTGTCTATGGGCGAAGCGTATGTTCAAGGCATTCTAGGCGAGGGCACCTATGTCAGCAACTCTGAACCGCCATCGGTGGCCCTGGCCATCTTCAAAGAGGCGAAGCCAGAGGACCAGGTAAAATACGCCAAGGCCATCCAGGACCTTCATTTCAAGGAAGGCAAAGACCTGAGCCAGGTGGAGATTTACCTGCCGCTGGCCCGGGAAGCCGGCCTCTCAGAGGAGACATTCAGGGAGCGGTTCTCAGATGACAAATACCGGCTTTTGGCCCAGCAGGAATTCGCGCAGGTGCAGGCTTGGGGCATTCAGGGCTTCCCGGCTATGATCGCGCAGAAGGGCGAGGAACTGTTTCTGGTGGCCCGCGGCTACTCAAAAGCCCAGGACGTGGAAGAGATCCTGGAGAAGATATACGGGTAAGCGCATTCAGCGGCAGTTTTTGGGAAAATAGCCCTAAAATGTAAGTGGCCGCCAAACTACTGCCTCCCAATATCCGACTAGTACTGCTTTCTCAAAAGAAACCAACCTTAAGCGGAACAAAAAGCTAGCAACAATTGTATATACAATAGTTATAAGTACATTTGTCGGCGTAGCCGCTGAGAGCATATGAAATTAGAAGACGAGATAAAGCAGAAATCCTTTGGCAACCCTTACCGCCGCATGTTTGTGAACGTGATGTTCACCGGCAACTGGGTTCAGAAGGAGATTGCCTCTTTGCTGAAGCCGTTTGGGTTGTCTTTGCAGCAGCACAATGTGTTGGGCATTTTGCGGGGCCAGCACCCCAATCCTGCCACTCTGGGCCTTGTGCAGGAGCGCATGCTAGACCGTGACTCCAATGCTACCCGTCTGGTAGATAAGCTGCTGGAGAAAGGCTTGGTAACCCGCTGCCAATGCTCAGAAAACCGCCGCAAGGTAGACATTATCATCACTGATAAGGGCCTGGAACTCCTCCAAGAAACAGATAGGCTTTTACATGCCCTGGAAGAGCGGTTCAGTCACCTTTCTCCCCAAGAGGCCACCCTCATTGGCGACTTGATGGACAAGCTGCGTGAGCGTTAATATTTTTTTACCTATATAGTTGTAGATACAACTTATGTTTTAACACAAATATAGAACTATGAGCAATCCACAAAATCAACCACTGTTACAGCCATACAAAAAAGGCGCTTTAGACCTTAAAAACCGGTTAGTGATGGCCCCCATGACGCGTAGCCGGGCCAATAACCCAGAGAACGCCGCTACGCCCCTTATTGCCGAATACTATGCCCAACGGGCCAGCGCCGGCCTGATCATTAGTGAGGGTACGCCCGTGAGCAGCCAAGCCATTGGTTATATTAACGTGCCGGGTATTTACACACCCGCCCAGATAGCTGGCTGGAAATTAGTGACGGAAGCGGTGCACGCCAAAGGCGGAAAGATCTTTGCGCAGTTATGGCACGTAGGCCGCATGTCGCACCCAGACTTCCACAATGGTGCGCTGCCGGTAGCTCCTTCGGCCATTAACCCCAACGACCAGGCCTACACCCCCGAAGGGTTCAAGGAAACCGTGACGCCCCGTGCCCTGGAGATTTCTGAGATCAAAGCCATTGTGCAGGACTTCAAAAATGCCGCCGCCAACGCCGTGGCCGCCGGTTTTGACGGTGTAGAGATACATGCTTCTAACGGTTATCTTCTGCACCAGTTCTTCAGCTCCCTCACCAACGTGCGCACCGATGAATATGGTGGCTCTGTGGAGAACCGCGCCCGCATCTTGTTTGAGATTCTGGATGCCGTGAAAGAAGTGCTGGACCTGAGCAAGGTAGGCGTTCGCCTGAACCCCTCTATGCACGGCGGGTTTGGTATTGAGTTGCCAGAAGATGGCCCAGAGACCTTTGAGTACATTGTGCGCCGCTTGAATGACTACGGCCTGGCGTATCTTCACCTGACAGAGGCTGGCGCCGGTGCCAGAAAGTTGCCGCACGCCATCAAAGAGGTGGCCAAGCATTTCCGGAAAATCTATCAAGGTACCTTGGTTACCAATGGCGGTTACACCCAAGAAACCGGAAACAAGGTTATTGAAGAAGGAACCGCAGATTTAGTTGCCTATGGCGTACCATTCATTGCTAACCCAGACTTGGTAGACCGTTTCGCGCAGGAAGCTTCTCTCAACCAAGCAGATCCCAACACCTTCTACAGTAACACCGCTGAAGTTGGCTACACCGATTACCCGGTGTTGGCTGAAGTAGAGCAAGAAAAATAAGTAAAGGAATACACCACTGCATATAAAGAAAGGGCCGCGCTGTTAGTGCGGCCTTTTCTGTTTTAGGGGTGTTTTTAGGAAAACACCCCTAAAACAGAATTAGAGTGGCTGCCTTATTGAGCTAATTATTTCTTCAGACCCAGCTAAAAAGGTCTCCTTTACTACATTTTGCTTAATACCAGAATACCAACCTCGTTTACGTTGGCCTTTAGAATAGCAATTAAAACTGTGGTGTTAGGGATAGTTGGGATTTGGCTAAACTAGATTGCACCATCTTCTAGATAGATAGATAGATAGATAGATAGATAGATAGATAGATAGTAGGGGCTTCCTAGCCCTGGCAGCTTACTTCTCCAAGCTTCTTATCAAAGAAGCAGTATTTATGGTCTATAATATTCCATTATACATTAAAACATAGGTATATACCGCCTTTCCTATAGATAAGAATGCGCTTTTATCCCTTTTCAAGTTTAATTATTACCCAAAACTAAGTATTTATAAAAATGATCCCATAAATTTTCTCAACACTTGCATTCTATTTATATTTTTTTGAATACATTTACTTCTGCATGTCTGTAATGTTTCAGCGATGCATTTTATATCCGTAGTTATACTATATAAATAAATACTGATTTAATAATCACTTATTGAGAAAGGAAATCCTCTAACGGAAATGTCTGGTTTGGAACCAGTGCATTTTACCCGCTTACCTCCTTACCCATACCTAACTATTACCAGAAGAATCACTTCTGCCTTAAAGTCTCCCCCCTTTACCGCTTCCATTTTTTATTTTCTACTGCTTTGCGGCAGCTAGACCTATGTGTGTTTTCTACTCCTGCATTACAATCAGGAGGCAGGAGTTCCATGTAGTGCCTTTACCCTTCCCTTGCAACCATTTGCCTATTACATATTCATACTCAAAAAAATTATGACCAGACAACTACTCTCTTCTATTAAGGCAAACGCCAGACGCTACGGCATCTTGCTTTCCCTTATGATCCTGGCCACGGTGGGCGCCTTCGCCCTGGGCGATGCCTATGTGGATGCCGGGCTACCCGCTCCTACGGTTACTTCTGATAAAGATGATTATGTTCCGGGGGAAATTGCCACTATAAGTGGCAAAGGTTGGACTCTCGATAAATATGTAGATGTACATCTTGAAGAAGATCCCGCCTACATACACAGCCACGATTATCATGATGTGAAGGTAGAGGAAAATGGTACTTGGCAGATCACTTATCCTATTGAGGAAAGGCACTTGGGAGTAAAATTTACCGTGAACGCTGAAGGCAAAACAACTGGGTCCAATGCTACCACTACTTTTACTGATGGAGACGTTAGAGTTACCAGTATAAGTCCTACCCCTTTCTCCGGATATGTTGGGAATACTGTTATTAAAGTAACTAATTATACAAACGGCAAACAATCTAACCACAAAATTCAAATTATAAAAGGTAGTGGTTCATCTACAGAATTAATTTGGGAATCAACTGAATTTGACATCAATAATAATTCAACGATTGATGCTGCTGTATGGAATGGTACCTATAATTTACCAATAGGCTCACCAAGAGTAGGGACCAAAGTTCCAACTGGTAGTTATACAGCTAGAGTAGTGGATGCATTAGGTAACACAACATCACCATCATCAGTATCTCCTACTGTTGGTCCAACAAAAAATGTTGATGTTAATCATGATCGCCCTTCCGTTACAATCAATCAAGCTTTAAATCAAGCTGACCCCACAACTCTATCCCCAGTTAATTTTACAGTTGTCTTTAATGAAAGTGTTATCGGATTTACCAGCAGCGACATTACATTAAGCGCGCCTGCTGGGGCAACGGCGAGTGTAACAGGTAGCGGCAAAAATTATAATGTTGCAGTAAGTGGAATGACCACCGACGGCACAGTTACGGCTTCTATTAATGCCAACGTAGCACAAAACACAATAGGCAATGGCAATACTGCATCTACTAGTATAGATAATTCAATTACCTATAACACTTGTACTGCTATAGCGTCCTTAAGCTATACTACTCCTAATCAATATTGTGTTGGAACGGCTATTACAAATAATGCGCCTACTACAACAGGAGGCATGGTTACCACTTATTCTATTAGTCCTGCATTGCCTGATGGTTTAAGTCTAAATACTAATACAGGGATTATTTCTGGTACTCCCACCACAGCGGTAGTCGCAGCAAATTATACTATTACTGCAACCAATGCATGTAGCTCACCAACTGCAGTTATCAGCATTGCTGTAGGAGCGGCACCAGTTGTAACTACTCAACCTGTCTCCACTCCATCAACCTTTACTTACGGAAGTGATGCTACGTTCTCAGTGGAGGCTTTTGGCACAGGCACCTTAGGTTACCAATGGCAAGTAAACGATGGTAACGGCTTTGTTAATATAGAGGGGGCAACCTCTGCCTCATTAGCCATTAATAGGCCAACTGTTTCTATGAATGGGTATACATATCATTGTGTTATTACTAATGATTGTGGAACAGCAACAAGTAGTGCAGCAAAATTAACAGTTAAGGCACTTGCTCTGACTGGCTCATTCACTGCTGACAACAAGGATTATGATGGCACAAATAACGCCACCGTAACAAGCTACTCAGTAACTACCAAATTTGGTTCAGACGATGTGAACCTCATTGGCGGCTCAGCTACCTTCTCTGATGAGAACGCAGGCATCGGCAAAACAGTCACTTTGACTGGTGCTACTTTGTCTGGTTCCCAGGCAGAAAATTACAGCCTCACTTTTGTGAACACCTCTACCGCCAACATCAACCCCACCAATGCAACGGCCAGTGTGGTTGTTGCCTCCTCATACACCTACACCGGCGAAGCACAGGGTGCCACAGCCGCCAGCGTAAATGGACTGGAGGGTGTTTCCTTAGCTAAAACAGTAACATATGAAGGGGTAAGCCCCACTAACTACACCTCCAGTTCAACCGCGCCTACTGCTGCCGGAAACTATAGAGTAACAGTGGCGTTGGCTAGTACAGAGACTAATTACAAAGCAGTTTCTGAGACCAAAGCCTTCACTATTGACAAGGCTACCCCTACTGTGGCAGCAATAGGTGGAGATTTTAAATATGATGGAACACCCAAAGTTGGAAGCGGCTCAGTAAAGGGAGTACATATACCTGCAGAGTCGCTTATGCCTGCAGTGACACTAAATTATGTGGGTACACCTAATGGAGGGGCTTCAACCAGCTACAACAGTGAAGTTGCACCAACGGAGGCTGGCGTATATACTGTAACGGCCCGTTTTGCTGGAAACGACAATTACATAAGCAAAGCAAGCATTGCTGCATCCCTAACTATTAGTAAGGCTACGCCGGTGATTTCATTAACGGTAGGCGGCCCCTTTACCTTTACTAACACAGCTAAAGAGGTAGAAAGTGCTATTGTAAAGGGAATTGACAATGCTAGTCTTGGAAACGCTACAGTGGAGTATAAGCAAAGTGGTGATGTGGTTACTCCAATTGATGCTGGTGATTATGATGTAATAGCTTCTTATGAGGGTAGCAACAATTATTTGCCCATTAAGGCCTCTAAATTTGGCACCCTGACTATTGGCCAGGCTACCCCTACGGTTACTTTAACACTAGCTCCTTCCTATACATTTACTGGAAGTCCACAAGGTGCCACAGTAGCTACAGTAACCGGGGTTAGCGGCGTAGCTTTAGGTAAGAATATTCTTTATGAAGGAATAAGCCCAACGGAATATTCAGCCAGCAGTGTGCCTCCAACTAATGCCGGCACCTATAGAACAACATTCTCTTTTGACGGAAGTAATAATAACTATAAGGCTGCTTCAGACAGTAAGACCTTTACCATTGATAGAGCCAACCAGACCATTACCTTCGCCGAAATAACAGACAAGACATTCGGAGAGCCCGCTTTCAACATTAATCCAAGTGCCTCTTCAGAATTGCCGGTAAGTATTACTACCACTGGTGGCATTGGTTATGATGCAACTACTGGCAGGGTAACCATTACTGGTGCCGGTTCTGCCAGCATCACAGCCTCCCAGGGGGGAAATGGCAATTACAACGAAGCCACTGCAATTACGCATAAGTTTAATGTGGCGCAGGCTTCCAACAGCATCACATTCACTGAAATAACCGACAAAACCTTCGGAGATGCAGCCTTCAGTGTGACGGCCTCGGCTGCTTCTGGGGCTGAAGTGAGTTTTACGGTAGTAAGTGGACCCGCTACAATAGATGGTTCTACCTTGACCTTGACCGGCGCGGGCAAAGTGACCGTAAAAGCCACTTCTGCGAAGACCACAAATTACATAAAGCCAGAAGACGTGAGCCGGACTTTCAATATAGCTAAGGCCACCCCTATCGTAACGGCTTCAGTTATAGGTGGCATTTACAATGGCAGTGCTTACAGTGGCACAGGAACGGCTACTGGCGTAGGCTCGGAGGATTTGTCTCCTGCTATAACCTTTTCTTATGCCCAAACTACCGATCATGGCGCAAATTGGACTGAGATTGAGGGTGCTCCTATTGGTGCGGGCTCTTATAAAGTAACTGCCTCTTACGCAGAAACCACAAATTATAATCCGGCCTTTGACAGCAAAACCTTCACCATTGGGAAGGCTTCTTCCACTACCTCAGTAACCATTTCAGGTGCGCCCTTCACTTACACCGGCTCGGCCATTACGCCGGCTACCGTGAGTGTAACTGGGGCAGGGGGCTTGAATCTGGCGCCAGCCGCTTCTTACACCAATAATATAAACGCGGGCAAAGCCACGGTTTCATATACCTTCGCCGGCGATGCCAACCATACTGGCTCCAATGACAGCGAGACCTTTACTATAGATAAGGCTACTCCCAATGTAACAGCCTCAGCTACTAGCGGCACTTATTCCGGAAGTGCTTTTAGCGGAACTGCCACTGCCACTGGTGTTGGGGCACCACCTGAGAACCTGTCTTCTGCATTGACATTTACATATGAGCAGACCACCAACGGCACAACCTGGACTGCAATAGCAGAGGCTCCGGTCAACGCGGGTTCCTACAAAGTAACTGCTTCCTATGCGGCTACAACCAACTACAATTTAGCCACAGACAGCAAGACCTTTACTATAGATAAGGCCGCCTCAACGATTATTATAATTGGTGACAACACATTTACTTACACAGGAGCTGCCCAAGGCCCAGCTGCAGTAACTTCGACTGGCTCTGCCGGTACGGTGTCCTATAGCTACAGCGGTACCAGCAACGGCAATATAGCTTACGCCGCATCAGGCTCTAAACCAACCATGGCAGGTACTTATAGTGTAATAGCCTCATTGGCTGGAGATAGCAATCATGAGCCTGCTACCTCTCAGGCTGTTTCCTTCACCATTGCCAGAGCCTCATCTAAAACCACAGTGACCATCGCAGGTGGTCCCTTCACCTACACAGGAGCGGCCATTCAGCCGGCCACTGTTTCAGTGACCGGCGCAGGCGGGCTGGACCTGACGCCAACCGCCACTTACGCCAATAACGTCAACGCTGGTACTGCCTCCGCCTCCTACTCCTATGAGGAGACTGACAACTACTTGGCTTCCGCTGGCAGTAACACCTTCACCATCGGCAAGGCGAACCCCAACATAACTGTGACGCCTTACGAGGTTACCTATGACGGCAATGTGCATACTGTAATTGGTACAGCGAAGGGGGTGAAGGGCGAGACCCTAGATGGCCTTGACCTGAGCAAAACCACGCACACCTCCGCTGGAACCTTTACAACTGACGTATGGAGCTTCACCGATGTGACCGGTAACTATAAGGATGTTGTTTCTACTAATATCACCAACAAGATTGACAAAGCCAGATTAACCTATGTGGCTACGGCAGCGAGCAAGACTTATGGAGACGGCAATGGCAATTTAACCGGAACTGTAACAGGCTTTGTTAGCGGTGAAAATTTAGGTAATGCTACTACCGGAACTTTAAGCTTTACTTCTCCGGCAACCAGTACCACCGGTATAGGTACTGTGGCTATCAATGGTTCCGGCCTGAGCGCGACTAACTATACCTTTGCCCAGGCAACTGCTAATGAGACTGCTTTAACTATTACCCAACGTTCACTGTACTTTACTAGCACGCGGGATTACAATGGTAGTGCTACTTTTGCTGCAGACCTTTTAGAAGTGGGCAATACGGTAAACAATGATGTTGTGACGGTAAGCGGAAGCAGCTCCGTTTCAAGCAAGAACGTAAATAGTTACACTGGCTTTGCCACCAATAACCTTACTTCTTCTAACAACAACTACAAGGTAAGTGGTGGCACAGTAGCCATTTCTATCACCCCTCGCACCCTCAATGTCAGCGCAACAGGGGCTAATAAAGTTTATGATGGCACTACAAAGGCCACCGTAACTTTATCTGATGATAAGGTAAAAGATGATTTGGTAACTACCGCCTATACTGCAGCTTCCTTCAATGATGCTAATATTGGCAATGAAAAGCCGGTAGATGTTAGTGGTATATCTGTAACAGGGGGATTGGATGCTGGAAATTATACTTTAGGTAACACAACTGCTTCTACTAAAGCTAATATTACCGTTCTGGCAGTTACCGTAACTCCTAAAGCCTCTTACTCTAGACAGTACAGTGACTTAGATCCAACATTTGAGTATAATGTTTCTCCTGCCATTATTTCAAGTGATGCATTTACCGGTGCACTCAGTAGAGTAGCAGGCGAAGCTCCTGGAGCGTACGCAATAACCTTAGGCAACCTGGCATTAAATAGTAATTATACCTTAACCTTTAGCAATCCAACCACAAGTGCTAAGGTTCTGAATATTACAAAAGAAGATGCACGTGCTTATTACACCGGCGCCTTGTTTGCCTCAACTTCTAGCACCACAAGTTCAACTGCAACAGTTACCTTAAGTGCTACTATCAAGGACATAACTGCCGTAGATGGCAGCAATGACCTAAATGGCGGCGATGTAAGAAACGCTAAAGTATCATTTATCAATAAAGACAATGGTACTGTTTTTGCTGCTAATGTTCCTGTGGGCTTAATTAATGCAAATGACACAAAAGTTGGAACTGCAACTGTAAACGTTTCATTAGGCACAGGAAATGCAGATGCTGCACAGTATACCATTGGTATGATTGTCAACAATTATTATGACCGTAACTCTTCAGAGGATAATGTTATTATTACCATTGCCAAGCCGGTATCCGGTATGATTACAGGGGGTGGTTATAATATTCTTAAAAATTCTGGTGGTTTGAAAGCGGGTGATATCGGTTCAAACAACAACTTTGGTTTTAATGTTAAGAATGATAAAAGCGGTCCTAAAGGGACGATTAACACTATTGTCAGAAGGATGGAAAGTGATGGTCTGCATGTATATCAGATAAAAGGGAATGCCATGACATCACTTGTCATTACCAATGCAACCTCATCTTCACCGGCTTCAGCAGTATTCAATGGGAAAGCTAATATCCAGGATATTACCAACCCAACTGCTCCCGTATCGGTTGATGGCAATGCTTCCTTACAGGTGACCATGACGGATTTGGGAGAGCCTGGCAAGAATGATAGGATTGGCCTTACCCTTTGGGATAAAAATGGTGGCTTATGGTTTGCCAACAGCTATGATGGTACAAGAACCAACGAACAGCAATTAGATGGAGGCAACCTGAAAGTACTAGGCGGTTCGTTTACCACCGGTAGTGGTGCTACAACTGTAGGGCTTACTTCCTCAAAAAATCCATCTGCAGTAGGAGAGCAAGTACTATTTACAGCTACAGTTACTGGCTCAGGGACAAGTAAGCCAACAGGAAATGTAAGTTTCTTAAACCTCACAACTGGTAAAACTTTAGCTACTTTTGCAGTGAGTTCAACAGGTACTGTCACCTTTACTACTAACAGTCTTGAAAAAGGATCTCATGACATAGTAGCCTACTATGGTGGTGACAGCAAGTTTGGCAACAATTCAGCTGTAGTAAAACAAGAAGTAGGAACAACTTCTGCTCCAGTAGCTACCACTACCGCCAAATCCATTGCCGCCCCAGACCTGTCAGCCAAACCGCAGGCCAAACTGACCAGCTATCCTAATCCGTTCACAGACCAAACCACCATTGAGTTTGCCTTTGACAAAGACGAGGACTACAACCTGGTTATCTACAGCGCCAATGGTACTTTGGTGAAAACCTTGAAATCAGGCAAAGCGCGGGCCAATACACCGGTGCAGGTAACCTGGGGAGACAACTCACACAATGTGGGGGTTTACTTCATCAAACTGGTCACTACCAACGGCGTGCAGACCATGCGCGTGGTAAGGCAGTAACTGGCCCAGAAGGCAGCTCTCTTTTCTAACAATTAGAGCCGTCTGACACTTCGCACTTAACCTTAAAAAGCACGTATCTGGCCAACACCGGGTGCGTGCTTTTTTATGCCCTAGCCTAGGGGCAACTCCACCTTCTCATTTCCCTACGTATCGTTGGGAAGTTTAACGCTGTTCATTTGCCAATACCCCAGACAAATAAAACATCAACTTGTCCAATGGTTAGAGCCTAATTACACAGAGGAAGTAAAGCACCATACTATTACCAAAAAACGGAAAGAGGCCGCACTAGCAATGCGGCCTCTTTCCGTTTTGAGGGTGTTTTTGGTAAAACAGGCCTAAACCAGCCTATCCTACCAAGCCAGCAAAAGACTTATTTCTTAGGAAGCTCTACCGTGAAGGTGGCGCCCTGGCCAATTCCTGCACTATACGCGGAAAGGCTGCCTCCATGCTTCTGCATGGTTTTCTGGCAAAGGAACAGACCTATTCCGTTACTAGGCTCACCGGCGGTACCTACTTTCTGGTAAGGCGTGAAGCGGTCAAACAGGCGCTCGGCAGTGGCTGGCTCAAACCCAACGCCCTGGTCCCGGAAGGTTATGAAAACGTTGCTCCCCTTTTCTTCAGCTTTAATGAAAATAGTCTGCCCGGGATGAGAGAATTTAACGGCGTTCACCAACAGGTTATTCAGGACCTGCTCAAAGGAAGTGCCCTCTACGTTTACCTGAAGCTTAGCCGGTATTTCCTGTACTATCTGCAGGCGCTTGTTAACCAAGGTCATCTGCATAGAAAGAATCGCGCTCCTAACCATGGGGCCCAGCATCACCGGAACTTTCTTCAGGGTCTGCCCGGTCCATTCATCTTGCCGAAGCAGACTGAGCACGGAGTCCATGAGGTCCAGTTGCTTCTGCCCTACCTGTTGCAGGTTGGCCAGGTAAGGTGCCAGGTTGACCTGCTCTTCCGGGCTTTCCTGCAGGAGCCGCACGGTGTCCAGCATGGTGATGGTGGGCGTGCGCAGGTCATGGGAGAGCATAGACACCAGGTCTTTCTTCTCATTGAGAAGATTATCTACTGAAGTCACCGTCAATTGAATATCCTGCAACAGAATCCCTACCTCATCGGTGAAGTAAGTGGGCAGTCTGGGCAATTCCTTCTGGTCAAGGTAGTTACGGAGGGCCTTCTTGGCGCGCTGGATAGGCTTGATCAGCTGGTTAAGGATGATGAGCGTAATTCCCGTGGCTACCAGCGTTAACAGCAGCGTATAGGAAATAATGTTGAAAGCCGTGAGGTGATGGTCCTTGTTGAGGACTATGAAAAAGATAATTCCAATAAGGGGAATGTGGATGCCCAAAAAAGCAACAAACAGAAACTTAAGGGAATACGACTTTAAAAAGCCGATGCGTGACAAACTACTATAAAGCTGCATAAAACGAGACCGGGGAGCCTATTAGCCAGGAGAAACCTCAAAGACCTACAAGGTAGGAATTTCCTGGCAAGTTGGGTGATGTATTCTGTCCCTAGCCCCTTTTTCAACCTACTGAAAGTGGAAAAATACGGCACAACGCCTGTTACTAGTTGTTGCGCCACTGGCTGGAAAACCCATAGCAGCCTTGGTAAATCCTACTTTCCGTTTTAAGCCTGTTATTTGAAAACTAGCCTGAAAACAGTTCCTTCCCCTTCTTTGCTGTTCACCTCTATTCTGTCACCTGAGTTGTCCAGTATCTTCTTGACCAGGTAAAGGCCAATTCCTGTCCCCTCCACGTGGTCATGGGCCCGCTTGTACATGTCAAAGATTTTGGTGGTTTGCTTGGGTGAAATGCCCAGGCCGTTATCAGAGACAGACAGAATATGCGCTCCATTTTCTGCCAGCTCGGTTTTAATGCAGACCTCCGGGGCACGGTCTGGGTGGGCGTATTTGATGGCATTGGAGATCAGGTTGAAAAGAAGGCTGCGCAGGTTTTTGCGCGAGTACTGCAGAAACTCAAAGCCATCGGTTTTCAGTTCAATGCGGGCCTTACTGGCGTTTATAAGCCCTTTGAGGTGCTCGTTCACGTCTGCCAGCATCTCTGTGAGGTAAACCTTCTCAGAGGTATGGGCCTCCTGCTGCAGCTGCGTAATTTCTGCCAGGTCAGAGATCACGTTCTTGAAGGTTTTGATGGAACCCCGCATCATGGACAGAATATGCTCGTGCTTTTCCTTGTCTGGGCCCAGATCTTCCACAAGGGCTATCAGCAGTCCCTCCAGATTGGTGATGGGGGTTTTCAGGTCATGGGAGGCGGTGTACACAAAATTGTCCAGGTCATTGTTGATGCGCACCAGCTCCATGTTCTTCTTCATGAGATCCTCATTGCGCCGACGCTCCGTGAGGTCACGCGTAATTTTGGCAAACCCCAGCAGGCGGTTCTCCTCATTATAGATAGGGGAAAGCACTACGTTGGCCCAGAAGGCCGTGCCGTCTTTCCGTATGCGCCAGCCTTCATCCTCAAAACGGCCGTTTTCTATGGCCTTGCTCAATTCAAATTGCGGAAAGTTCTGCTCAATAGCCTCACGACCATAGAAAGCTGAGAAGTGTTTGCCTACAATTTCCTGCTGCTTATAGCCTTTGATACGTTCTGCGCCTGAATTCCAGGTCACTACCAGACCCTCTGGGTTGAGCATGATAATGGCGTAGTCCTTTACGCTGTCTATGAGCAGGCGCGTCTTCTCCTCGCTTTCCTTCAGCTCTACGTGGGTCCGGAACAGTTTCTCTTCCAACTGCTTTTTGTCGGTAAGGTCCCGGGTGATCTTGGAGAAACCTAGCAGTTCATTCTTGCTGTTATAGATGGCTGTAATAACCACGCTAGCCCAAAAGGCTGACCCGTCTTTTCTAATACGCCAGCTTTCGTCCTCAAACCGCCCGTGGTCTTTGGCTTCTTTCAGTTCATGCTCGGGGCGCCCCTGCCGTATGGCGTCCTGCCCGTAAAACCTGGAGAAATATTTGCCTATGACTTCTTTGGCCTCATAGCCTTTTATCTTTTGGGCGCCCTGGTTCCAGGTGGCCACGTTGCCGGCCGGGTCCAGCATGAAAATAGCGTAGTCGGTGACGCCCTCTACCAGCAGCCGGTACCGTTCCTCGCTTTCCTTCAGCCATTCATAGGCCTTGAACAGATCATCCTCGGCTTTCTTGCGCTCAGACAGGTCACGGGTTATTTTAGAGAAGCCTAGCAGGGTTTTCTCCTCATTATAAAGGGGAGTGATAATCACGTTGGCCCAGAAAACCGAGCCGTCTTTGCGTACCCGCCAGCCTTCGTCCTCAAAGCGGCCCTGCGCCTGGGCTTCCCTTAGCTCATAGGCAGGGAACTCGCGGTCTTTGGCCTCACTGGTGTAGAAAATAGAGAAGTGCTTGCCAATGATTTCCTGCGGCTCATATTGCTTTATTTTTTTCGCGCCCAGGTTCCAGGTAGAGACATGCCCGGTGGGGTCTAGCATAAAAATGGCGTAGTCCGTCACATTCTCTACTAGCAGGCGGTAATTATCAAGTGGCTGACTGCCAAGAGGGATAATTGGCAGGACTTCTGATTCTGATTTCATAAGGAATGGGGAACGTTGTTATATCGGGTCCTTTCCTCCAGGATTGGCTCGGCTAATATAACCATCCTACTAAAAGGACCTCCTGAATTCTTATCCATCAGGGAAAAAAGAATGGTGGCAAACGCCAGATTCTCTTCCCAAGAATTCAATATAATCTCCTTACTACGGGTAGCCCGCATGATGGGTTCTCTTTCATTTCTGGCTTGGAGGCTTTTCAGTGGCTTATTTTTGGCTCTTACCTCCCGGAACGGTCCATTTTGCCAATCTAGTTTAACAAACTCACAAGGAAGACACCCAGAATTTATCACTTTGCCAGGCAACAGCCCTAAATATTCCTTAAGCAGAAATAATCCTGGAAGACCATTATTTTTTTTTCAACCTCAAAGGCATTTTTTCCGCAACTTTCAACTTTCTCCCTTAACTTTGGGCAATTTATACATACTCATTTACCAATGCCCAAAGATCAATCCATCAAGTCAGTCTTAATCATCGGTTCTGGTCCTATTGTCATTGGACAAGCCTGTGAGTTTGACTACTCCGGCACCCAGGCCGCCCGCTCCTTGCGCGAGGAGGGAATTGAGGTAACCCTCATCAACTCTAACCCCGCCACCATCATGACCGACTCCATTACGGCAGACAACATCTATCTGAAGCCGCTGGAGAAGAAGTCTATAGTGGAGATTTTGGAGAAGCACAGGATTGACGCGGTACTGCCTACCATGGGAGGACAGACCGCGCTGAACTTGGCCATTGACTGCGAGAAAGCCGGTATCTGGAAAAAATACGGCGTAAAAATCATTGGCGTAGACATTGCCGCCATTGAGACCACTGAGGACCGCGAGAAATTCCGTCTGCTCATGATTGAGCTGGGCGTGAACGTCTGCAAGGGCTACACGGCCACCTCGTTCCTGGAAGGCAAGGAGATTGCCCAGGAGATAGGCTTCCCGCTGGTAATACGCCCATCCTTTACCCTGGGCGGCACCGGAGGCGGTTTTGTGAACGTACCGGAAGACTTTGATGCTGCCCTTACCCGCGGCCTGCACGCCTCCCCTACCCACGAGGTGTTGGTGGAGCAAAGCATCATGGGCTGGAAAGAGTATGAACTGGAGCTGCTGCGCGATAATATCGGCAACGTGATCATCATCTGCTCCATTGAGAACTTTGACCCAATGGGCGTGCACACCGGTGACTCCATCACCGTAGCTCCGGCCATGACGCTGCCAGACACCGTCTACCAGCGCATGCGCGACCTGGCCATTAAGATGATGAACGGCATTGGGCAGTTTGCCGGCGGCTGTAACGTGCAGTTCTCGGTGAACCCCGAAGATGACACCATCATCGCTATTGAGATTAACCCGCGCGTGAGCCGCTCCTCGGCCCTGGCCTCCAAGGCCACCGGGTACCCTATTGCCAAAGTGGCCGCCAAACTGGCCATCGGGTATAACCTGGACGAACTGAAGAACTCCATCACCAAGACCACCTCGGCGTTCTTTGAGCCCGCCCTGGACTACGTGATTGTGAAGATACCGCGCTGGAACTTTGACAAGTTCAAGGGCGCCAACAAAACCCTGGGCCTGCAAATGAAGTCTGTGGGTGAGGTGATGGGCATTGGCCGTACCTTCCAGGAGGCCCTGCAGAAAGCCTGCCAAAGCTTGGAAATCAAGCGCAACGGCCTGGGCGCCGATGGCAAAGAGAAAACCAACTATGACCAATTGATGCACAGCCTGGCCAACCCCAGCTGGGACCGCCTGTTCACCATCAAGGACGCCATGAAGTTTGGGGTAGCCACCAGCACCATCCAGAAAGTAACCAAGATTGACCCCTGGTTCCTGCAGCAGATTGAAGAACTGGAGCTAACCGAGCGCGAGATCCTCAAATACACCATTGACACCATCCCCGCAGACCTCATGCGCACCGCCAAGGTGAAAGGCTACGCTGACCGCCAGTTGGCCTACCTCATGCGCTGCAAAGAGAGCGAAGTGCATGACAAACGCCTGAGCATGGGCATTAAGCGCGTGTTCAAGATGGTAGATACCTGCGCCGCCGAGTTTGAGGCCAAAACGCCTTACTATTACAGCACCTTTGACGGCGAGAACGAAAGCATAGTCTCTGACCGCAAGAAAGTGGTGGTGCTGGGCTCAGGCCCTAACCGTATTGGCCAAGGCATTGAGTTTGACTACTCCTGCGTGCACGGGGTGCTCGCGGCCCGCGAGTGCGGCTACGAGACCATCATGATCAACTGCAACCCAGAGACGGTCTCCACCGACTTTGACATCTCAGACAAGCTCTACTTTGAGCCGGTATTCTGGGAGCACATCTATGACATCATCCTGCATGAGAACCCGGTAGGTGTTATTGTGCAGTTGGGCGGACAGACGGCCCTGAAACTGGCCGAGAAACTGACCCGCTTCGGCATCAAGATCCTGGGTACTACCTTTGAGGCCCTGGACTTAGCCGAAGACCGCGGCGCGTTCTCTACCCTGCTCAAGGAAAACAACATCCCGTACCCACCCTTCGCCAGCGTGACCTCCGCGGAGGAAGCTCTGGAAGTATGCAAAGACCTCAAGTTCCCGCTCTTGGTGCGCCCTAGCTACGTGCTGGGTGGCCAGAACATGAAAATTGTGATCAACGAGAAAGAGCTGGAAGCGCAGGTACTGGACATCTTGAAAGACAGCCCTGGCAACAAGGTTCTCCTGGATCACTTCCTGGACCGCGCCATTGAGGCCGAGGCCGATGCCATCTGCGACGGCGAGAACGTGCATATCCTAGGTGTGATGGAGCACATTGAGCCGGCCGGTATCCACTCCGGTGACTCTTACGCGGTATTGCCTCCGTTTGACCTGAGCCAGAACGTGCTCAACCAGATTGACGAGTACACCAAGAAGATCGCGCTGGCGCTGAACACCGTTGGTTTGATCAACATCCAGTTCGCCATCAAGAACGAGATTGTCTACATCATTGAGGCCAACCCCCGCGCCAGCCGCACGGTGCCGTTCATTGCCAAGGCCTACAAAGAGCCTTATGTGAACTACGCCGCCAAGGTGATGCTGGGCGAGAAAAAAGTCACGGACTTCACCTTCAACCCACAGCTGGAAGGCTACGCCATCAAGGTGCCGGTCTTCTCCCACAACAAGTTCCCGGAAGTGAACAAGGAGCTGGGGCCAGAGATGAAGTCTACCGGTGAGGCCATCTATTTCATTGATAACCTGGAAGACGAGTACTTCACCAAAATCTACTCTGAGCGTAATCTGTATCTGAGTAAATAGTAGCAAGTATTGCGTATCACATCGCATGACTTCTGATAAGAGAAAGGGCCGTTCCTGCAGGAGCGGCCCTTTTTGCGTTTCGGGCCTGTTTTCCTGAAACTAGGCTTAAAACAGCCGTATCTTCTGCAAGCAAGCTTTGGCCTAGTCTAAAAGCAAAATTCCGTTTCGGGCCTGTTTTCTGAAAAACGGGCCCGAAACGGAATTTCATAATCTTGCTACTTGATACGTTCTACCTGATAACGATAGTGTTATTTTACCACAGCCACCTTTTCCTCTTTCATGCGGGCAAAGTAATCTTTAGCCGCCGCCATCACCCTTGGGGACATCATCAGGGCGCAGGTCATGGTAGGGATGGCCATGAGCGCGAAGGCGGTGTCAATGAGGTTAATGACAGAGGTAATGGTAGCCACGGCGCCTACAATCACGGTTAAGATGTAGAAATAGTCATACAGCCGGCGGTACTTGAACCCGAACAGGTAGGTGAAGCACTTGGCCCCGTAGTAGCAGTAGGAGAACAGGGAGGTGAACGCGAAGATGAACACGCAGATCACCAGCAGGTATTTGCCCATCACGGGCATGGCGGCGTCAAAGGCCTGGGCGGTCATGCTCACGCCGTTGTCGCTGTGGGTTTCCCAGACGCCGGTCACCAGAATGGCCAGGCCGGTCATGGTGCAGACAATGATGGTGTCAATAAAAGGCTCAAGCATCGCTACCAGGCCTTCGCGCACGGGCTCATTGGTCTGGGACTCGCCGTGCATCATAGCGGCCGTGCCTATGCCCGCCTCGTTGGAGAAGGAGGCCCGGCGCGCGCCCATGATAATCACCTGCATCACGGCCCCGCCCATCATGGCGTTGCCCGTAAAGGCGTCTTCAAAGATCAAGGCAAACATATGCGGCACGGCAGACACATTCACTCCAATGATGTACAGCACAGACCCCGTGTAGAGCACCACCATGAGCGGCACCAGTTTGGTGGCTACGTTGGCAATGCGCTTAAGGCCGCCAAACATGATAATGGCCACCGGGAACGCCAGCGCGATACCCATGAAAAGGTTGGGCAGGAAAGTATCTTCGCCAGTGACCAGGCCGCTGGACCGAAGCACCACGTCGCGTACAATTTGGGTCAACTGGTTTGACTGGAAAAGAGGCAGCGTGCCCAGCAGACCGGCGGCAGCGAACAGAATAGACAAAGGCTTCCATTTCTGGCCCAAGCCCTCGGTGACCATATACATAGGGCCACCCTCCACCTCGCCGCGCTCATTGCGGCCGCGGTACATCACAGAAAGGGTACAAGTAAAGAACTTGGTGGCCATGCCTACAATAGCGCTCATCCACATCCAGAAGAGCACCCCGGGGCCGCCCATGGCAATACCCACGGCCACGCCACTGATGTTGCCCATACCAATGGTAGAGGCCAGCGCACTGGACATAGCCTGGAACGGACTGATTTGTCCGGGCGCGTTGGGATCTACGTACTTTCCGCTCAGTATCTCCAGGGAATGGGGCAAGTGCCGGAAGGGGACAAAGCGGCAGTACAGCATCAGGAACAGGCCGCCGCCCATCAGCAAAATCAACAACGGCATGCCCCAGGCCAGGCTGCTGGCCTCAGCAAGAAACGATTCTATTATTTCCACAGAGATTTATTAAGGCTATAAAAGACAAACTTACGGCAGGAAGTTGGGAAATGGAAAGGCGGTTTGGGTGCCTTTTTGAAAAAGCGGCCTTAAAACGCTTATACTCTATAGGAGAATAGGAAAATCACTTAAAAAGAATCCAGGGGCTACACCACCCTTTCAAGTTACTACAGAAAACGCGCTTTCAAATCTGGAGTAGGGAGCATACAGCTTTCGCGCTGGCCAAACCAACGGTAGCGGTTCCGGGAGACCCAGTCATAGGCAGGGTCCCGCAGAAAACGAGGAACCAAGGTGAAACCATACAGCCACCGCCACGGGGCAGCCAGCCTCCGTACTATCCGCAGGGCCGCGGTGGAGCGGTAGTACAGGTGGCCGTCTTCCAGCAGGAGCACGCTCTGGAAATGGGCCGTGGGCAAACCATGGGCCCTCAGCACCTCCTGCCCCACCTCAGACTGCAAAGAAGCGAATTTAAAGCGCCCTTGCGGGTCATGGGCAATCACAAACTGAACAAATCCATTGCACAGGTTACAGACGCCGTCAAAGAGAATGGTGGCAGAAGAGGGAAGCATAGCAAGTAATAGTGGGCAAAGACTGGTATTTATTCCGGCAAAAGGAGGACAGTATTTCTACGGATATTCTCTCTTTTGCTTCACCTCCTTTACGGGTATTCGCTAATTTAAACGAAAAAAGTAGCACCTTTCTAAGAACATCGCCGTAAAAGAGGAACCTGAAATGAAACCCCATTTCTATCATTCATTAATTTGTCAAAACTATGAAAAAGACGTTTGTAAACCTTTTCGCCGTTGCCGCCCTGGTAGCAGGGTCAACATTGACCTCTTGCTCTGGCAGCACTGAAACCACCACTGACACTACCAACACAGACAGAAGTACTGAGTCAGAAACCAGCACTACCTATGGCACTACCGGTACCACAACCGGAACAACTACCGGTACCACAACTGGAACAACCACCGGAACTACCGGCACCACAACTGGTACTACCGGAACTACCGGCACCACCACCGGAACTACCGGCACTACCACCGGTACCACTACTGGTACTACAGGTACTACTACCGGCACCACTACCGGAACAACAACTGGTACTACCACTGGTACCACAGGTACCACTACCGGCACTACCACCGGTACCACTACTGGCAACTAGTTCTGCGTTTAGCAGAAAAGCAAAAGTATATAGTGCAGAAAAGGCAAGGCCCAAAGGTTTTGCCTTTTCTGTTTCCTTTCTAGCCATCACCCCAGACTATGCATCTACTTAGGCAGTACCTGCATTGCGTCTTCTACGCAGACACCCGCGCCCTTTCCCTCCTCCGGATTTGGGTAGCCAGTGTTTTGCTGCTGGATATTGGCATACGGGCCACAGACCTGGAAGCGCACTACTCCAACATGGGTGTCTTGCCGCTCCATGTCTTGCATGCCAATGCCTGGAATCCTTATTTCTTTTCTTTCCATGCCCTAAGCGGGCTCTGGCAATTTGAGGTGATTCTCTTTGCCCTGGCCGGTATAGCTGCCCTTTGCCTGCTGCTAGGCTACCACACCCGCTGGGCCACCTTTGTCTCCTGGATTTTACTTCTCTCCCTGCATAACCGCAACCCGCTCATCACCCAGTCCGGTGATAGCCTGCTTCGGATGTTGCTCTTCTGGGGCATGTTTTTGCCCTGGCACCGGCATTACTCCCTGGATGCCCGCCGTACCCCTTCCTCTGCCCTTTCTACCCGTTACTTCAGTGCCGCCACGGTGGCTTATATTCTGCAAGTGGCCTGGGTCTATGTATTTACCGCCCTGCTCAAAAGCGGCGCTGAATGGACCACAGACGGCACGGCCCTGTATTACGCCCTCAGCCTGGACCAGATCCTGATGCCCGGCGGCCGTCTTCTCTATCAGTACCCAGAACTCATGAAGTTCCTGACCCACGCCACCTATTATGTAGAGCTGTGGCTGCCCTTCGTCTTGCTCATTCCCTGGCGCAACGCCTGGTTCAGGATGCTGTTCATTGTAGCTATTGTAGGGCTGCACATTGGCATTAGCCTTTCCTTATTTGTGGGCCTGTTCTACCTTATCAGTATCTCGGCGGTGATGGGATTGCTGCCTACCCCGGTTATGGACACCATTGACCACTACCTGCGGTCTGGGTACCACCGAATACAAAAAAGCTGGGTACGGCACGCCCGCACCTGGCGCTCACCGGTAGACTTGCAGGTACGCCTTACCTGGAACAGACCCACCTGGTCCGGAAACTTCCCCCTCAAATACTTGCGCGAAGGCGTAGTGCTGGTAGCCCTGGCACTTGCCCTTTGGTGGAACCTGAGTACTTTGGGCAAACCGTATTTTCAGGTGCCAGCCGGTGTGCAGTGGGTGGCGCTGGTTCCCCGGTTAGATCAGAACTGGAGCATGTTTGCCCCCAATGTATTTAAAGACGATGGCTGGTACGTGCTGGAGGGCATCAACAACCAAAACCGCAAGGTAGACCTCAATCAGCAGGGCAAGGAACCAGACACCATTAAACCGGCCTCGGTGGTAAGCCTGTTCAAGAATGACCGATGGCGGAAGTACTCAGAAAATTACCTCTTTGTGTCTAATGCCTACATGCGGCCGTACTACTGCTTCTACCTGCTCAGGCGCTGGAATGAAGCCCACCCACCCCCGCAACAGGTCAAGGAACTCACGGTCATCTACATGAAGGAGTTCACCTTGCCAGACTACCAAACCGCCCCCGTTCAAAAGGAGCTTCTCTGCCATTGCAAACCTTGATATTAGACATAAGACGTAAGACACTAGATTTCCTTTAAGGGTTGAATTAAAAGTCTTGCCTCTTGTATCCAGCGTCTTGTGTCCCTTTTAAGATGAATTTCGTATAAAACAGGCGAACAGATTGTTTCATTTAACCCAGAAAGGAGGAAACCATGCCACAAGGAGATAAATCTGCCTACACAGACAAACAGAAACGGCAGGCCGAACACATAGAGGAAAGCTACGAGAAGAAAGGCGTTTCTGAAGACGAAGCCGAAAAACGCGCCTGGGCCACCGTGAACAAACATGACGGCGGCGGCAAGAAAAGCGGCTCTGGTAAGAAAAGCTAAGAACCCAATACCCTTTAAAAAGCATCAGTCCGTTTTGGGCCCGTTTTCATAAAAACGGCCCCAAAACGGACTGATGCTTTTTTATGCTAAAGAGCTACACCTTCACCGTGCGCAGCCATTTGGCCACGCCGCCGGCTACCAGGCCACCCAGCAGGTAATACCCTACGGTAAGGGCCTGGGTTTCGCGGGTACGGTTACTGGGAGCAGATCCCAGGCCCATGGGGCCTGGCAATACCACCCCGCCAATTCCGGCGGCCGTTCCTAGTACTGATCCGCGCAACCAGGCCTTTTTGCCACCGCCCGTAAGACTGTAATACAGGCCGTTAGAAATGATATCGCCTACCAGGGCCCAGGTATGTAATTTATCCTCCTCAGGAGGAGTTTCACCGGCATAGCGCAAGCCCTTGGTAATGGCCCGCATGCCTAGGATATCCATGCGGGGAGCATCGGGGTAGAACCGCCGCACGGTTTCATGCACGGCCGTTACAGCCAGGGCGCCTGCCAGGCCGCTCAGGCCAGAACGCACCCATTTGTTCAGCCGCTGCTTAGAGGCTTTTTTATTGGTCTTTGGTCGGTTGGTTTTCTTTTTAGATCCCATAGTTTCAGTTGTTTTTATCAGACAGGAAAAGGAAACGGTCTAAGCTAAAACTGCTATTCGCTCCTTTACAGGTTAAACGATTTCAGGGAGGAAGGTTGCCAGCAACGGCCGCAATAGGGCAGACAAGTTTCCTGTTTTGGGCCTGTTTTTCAGAAAACGGGCCCAAAACGCACACTGAATCTTTTTACCTATCTTTGTGTCTTATATCCAGCGGGGCCAAGGCATCCGCATATTCTTGTATGGCCAACTACTTACGGCCTTTATCAATCCACATGACATTTTCAGAACTAAATTTAATTGACCCTATCCTGCAGGCCCTGCAGGAAGAAGGATACACCACCCCCACCCCCATTCAGGAACAAGCTATTCCGCCGGTATTGAACGGTGATGACATGCTGGGTTGCGCCCAGACCGGAACCGGCAAAACCGCCGCGTTCAGCTTGCCGCTTATACAGCGCTTGCATGAGGCAGGCCCGGCGCATCCGGCCAAAGCCATCAGGGCCCTTATCTTAACCCCTACCCGCGAGCTGGCCCTGCAGATTGGCGACAGCATTAAGTCCTATGGCCGCCATACCAACATCAAGCACACCGTTATTTTTGGCGGCGTGGGTCAGGTGCCACAGGTGCAACAGATCAGAAACGGCGTTGATATTCTGGTGGCTACTCCCGGCAGGTTGCTGGATTTGATGAACCAGGGTTTATTGTCCCTCAAGCACATTGAGACTTTTATTCTGGATGAGGCAGACCGCATGCTAGACATGGGCTTCATTCATGACGTACGCAAGGTCATTGCCCAGATACCTACCAAGCGCCAGACGCTGCTGTTCTCGGCTACCATGCCTCAGGAAATTCAGAAGCTGTCTGCCAGCATCTTGAAAGACCCGGTGTATGTAGAGGTAACCCCGGTTTCCAGCACCGTTGAGAAAATCACCCAGAAGGTATATTTTGTGGGTAAACTAGAGAAACGCGCTTTGCTAAGACACCTCCTGAAAGAGGAAGGCATTACCCGCGCCCTGGTTTTCTCCCGCACCAAGCACGGCGCCGACCGCATTGCCAAGGAGCTTTCCAAGGCGGGCATCTCGGCACAGTCTATTCACGGTGACAAAGCCCAAAGCAGCCGCGTAAAGGCCCTTACCCAGTTCAAGAACAATGAGCTGCAGGCCCTGGTAGCCACTGATATTGCCGCCCGCGGTATTGACGTAGATGACCTTACCCACGTAATCAACATTGACCTGCCTAACGAGCCCGAAACCTACGTGCACCGCATTGGCCGCACCGGCCGCGCCGGCGCCGATGGCATGGCCCTCTCTTTCTGCGATGACACGGAGCTCCCGTACCTGCGCGACATTGAAAAACTGACCAAGCAGGAAATACCGGTAGAGGAAAACCAGCCGTTCCACGCCAACTATTCCAAACTGCCGTTGGCCGGCGGAAGAACCACGGACAAAGCCCGTGCTGCCTCTGCCGGAAGCAGCAACCGCAGCGGCGAAGCTGGCCGTAGCAGAAGAGGCCAGGGCGGTGGCGGAAACAGAAGACCCAACTCCACCCAGGGCGCCAGCCAGGGAAGTGGCGGCGGCAGACGTTCTTCCGGTGGCAACCGGGGCGGCAACCGCTAATCACCGTTCACCTATCAAAACAGAAAAGCCGAACACATGATGTGTTCGGCTTTTCTGTTTTAGGGGCTACTTAAGTAACAGGCCTTGCGTTTTGTGACCGCTGTTTCTGGTGGTTGCTTTCCGGGGCTAATAGAGTTTCCCGTTTCTAGGCGGTGAGACCTGCCCTTTCTGGCAACACCTTACTCTAGCCATCACCTCTGCAAATACTGCGTTTCAAATAACTCCTAAGCTATTGCGCGTTCTTATGAATGCTGGGTTCCGCCGGAAGACTTAGATCTTCTGCCTGAGCTTGATTTGCCCTGGCCTATCCAGCCTTGTGAAGAGGCAGCCCAGTAAGAGGCGCCTAAGGCAATGGCGGCACCGCCAATCACTTTCTGGGTAGTGGTTAAGCTGTTGAAAGAACGGGCTACGTTAGAACCCAGGTCTTTCACGGCCTGTGGCACCTGCACGTTGCTCAGTCCGCTGGTAAGGTTATTCAACATACCGCCTTGCGCTGAGTCCTGCGGCTGACGTTGCTGTGAAGAACCCTGTGGCTGGCGTTGCTGCTGCGATGAGCCTTGTGGCTGCTGCTGGCGGCTAGACTGGTCTTGCTGTCTGCTGGAAGCATTCATAGAAGACTGGTTCTGGTTCTGGTTCTGGTTGCTGCCAGAGCGTTGGTTTCTGGCTGAATCTTGTTCATACGAAGTAGCATCCTGGGCAGAAGCATTTGGCTGACGGCCCGGCTGGTTAGTTTTGTTTTCCATAGTTGTAAAAAATTTAAGATGTATAGATGCCTATTAAATGCCAGGGCAAAGTCTCTGGCGCTACCTACCTAAGTTCATAAGCAGGCGAATCCATTTTATCGGAAACGGGCGCAAATGGTTGCGTCAACTTCTATATTTTCTACTATTTTTTACCAGCCAAGGTTGCGCCTCATGCCAAATTAAGGCCTTCCAAATATGTAGGGTGCAATATATAGCGCTTAGCGTTTTATTTACGTAAAAGGCAGTAGAAACCGTTTTACCTCTTGTTCTGCGCCTATGCCTGCTCCTGAAACGTCTGGTCCAACCACCCCTGGTTCTTCCCCGCACTTTATCAGAAAAGTGTTAATAGTGGCCTTTGTGTTTGTGGTGTTGTTTCTGCTGTACACAGTCATAAAAATGGCTTTTGAAACCCTGCTGGTTTTCTTTGCCGCGGTGCTCTTTGGCATTCTCCTGCATGGGCTCAGCGGGTTTCTGCACCAGCACCTCAAGCTGCCTTACAGGTGGGCCCTGGCAGCTGTCTGCCTGCTGCTGGCGGGACTGGTAGTGGGCGCCTTCTTCTATCTGGGGCCCACCCTCTCGCAGCAGACCGAGGAACTGCGGGAGACCCTGCCCACCGTGTTAGACAGGCTACGGGCCCAGGTGGCCTCCCTGCCCTACGGAGACCAATTGCTGAAGCAGATCCCTTCCCCGGAAGAAATCCTGCAGGGAGAGAATTCCTTTATAGAGAACGCGTTCTCGCTTTTCTCCTCCACGTTTGGGGTGCTGGCCAACATTCTTATTATTCTGGTGGTGGGCATTTACCTGGCAATTTCGCCCCAGGAAACCGCTAGCGGGCTGGTACGGTTGGTCCCCAAGAAACATCGGCCCCGGGCCCGTGAGGTGATCCATGTCCTGCGGTTTACGCTATGGGGCTGGCTTAAAGGTACCCTGCTGGCCATGGCCATTATCGGTTCCCTTACCACCTTTGGCCTGTATATGATAGGCGTTCCCATGCCGCTGCTGTTGGGGGTGTTTGCCGGTTTGCTGGAGTTTATTCCTAACCTTGGGCCTTTCATTGCGGGATTTCCGGCAGTCATCCTGGCTCTGGTAGATGACCCCAGCAAAGCCCTTACGGTGGTCTTGTTCTTTGTAGCGCTCCAGAGCTTGGAGGGGTACATTCTCACCCCCATGGTGCAGAAACACATTATTGACCTTCCGCCGGTGCTCACCATTATGGGCCAACTGGTGCTGGGGCTACTGGCTGGTCTCTGGGGACTTTTCTTGGCGGTGCCCCTGGTAGCGGTGACGGTGGTGCTGGTAAAGATGCTCTACATTGAAGATTACCTGGGAGATTATGCCGTGGAAGTGAAAGGCGAAGAGGAAGCCATTGCCCAGGAAGAAAGCACCCCCATCCCGCCAGAAGAAAATACGCCTTAGCACAGGTGCCCGGCCACCTACTTCTGCCTTCGGGCTACGTCTGCTCTTTTTGAATTTGCCCTGTTTTAAGCACATTTTATGAAAATCAGGCATAAAACAGATATCTTCCTTCGGCAAAACCGTAAGAAATTCTTCTTTCAGGAGACTAATGCGTACTTGGCTAGCCTTGTTACCTACCTACAGGCCTCTTATAATCTCATTTGAACCACCTATGATGCTTAGAAAAACCCTTGCCCTTGGCCTCGTGCTTCTGCCGTTGTCCGGTGCCTTCGCGCAGAAAGACATCAAGCAAAAAGATGTAGCCCGTATTGTCAATACCCTGGCCGCAGATGACATGATGGGCCGCAAAACCTTTACCCCAGGTATTGAGAAAGCCGCCGAGTTCATCTCTTCTGAATTCAAGAAAGCCGGCCTGCAGCCCCTGGCCGGCGACACCGATTTTAAGCAGGAGTTTAAAATGTACAGCCTATCTCCTGATAAAGCTGATATTGAAATAAACGGCAAGCAACTGAAGCCCGAGGAGTTCTTCTACAGCACGGTACACCGCAAGGTAGAGTGGGAAGACAAAGCGCCTAAACCAGTATTTATTGGCGAGAATGATGATTTCCGGCAAGGGATCAACAAAGCCCGCCAGCAGAAGAAAGATTTGCTGGTGATGGTGCACCCCAAGCACCAGGAGATGTTCAGCCGCTACGCCGAATACTTCAGGCAGTCTAGCCCGGTCACTGAACTGGGCAAAGGCTCTACGCTCATCTTCGTGCTTTCCCCGCTTACAGAGGTAACTTCACTAGACGCGGAGATCAAGAACGAAGTAAAGGAAATGAACCTGGCCAACGTGGCGGGCATGATCCCGGGCAAGCGCGCCAAGGAATACATTGTCTTCTCGGGCCACTATGACCACATTGGCATCCAGAAAGCGGTAGACGGCGACTCCATTGCCAACGGTGCCGATGATGACGCCTCTGGCATTACTGCCGTCATCACACTGGCCAACCACTTTAAAAAGCAGCCTAAGCCAGAGCGCACCCTGCTCTTTGTGGCCTTTACCGCCGAGGAGATTGGCGGCTACGGTTCCCAGCATTTCTCCAGGCAACTGAACCCCGATGAGATTGTGGCCATGTTCAACATTGAGATGATTGGCAAAGGCTCCAAGTTCGGTCCCAACAGCGCCTACATTACCGGGTTTGACAAGTCAGACTTCGGGACGCTGTTGCAACAGGCCGTAAAAGGCACGCCCTACAGCTTTCACCCAGACCCGTACCCTGGCCAGAACCTGTTCTACCGCTCAGACAACGCCACCCTGGCCCGCCTGGGCGTTCCGGCCCATACCATCTCCTCGGTGCAGATTGACAAAGACAAACTCTACCACTCCGTGGATGACGAGGTAGAAAGCCTGGACGTAGCCCACATGACCAACATGATCAAAGCCGTAGCCCTGGGCGCCAGAGATTTCGTGCAAGGCAAAAAGACACCTAAGCGCGTGGATAAGACGCAGGTGCAGTAGGAACCGAGCAATATAGGCCTGATAATTAGTTCTGTACTCCTTGGAATAGGACTTTTATTTTTAATTCGTGAATACAAGTTTTTTCAATACGGCTTTCATACTACAGGAACTGTAATTGATACAGGCGGGAAATGGGATCATAAAAGAAGAAGTGCTGACTACATGTTCTACCCAATTGTTCAATTTTACGCAGAGGACGGTAAGCTTATGCAAGAGAGACTTGCTGTAGGAACCAATTTATCTTTTCATAAAAATGGCCAATCCATCAAAATAGTTTACTATGATGGATTGGCCTACCCTAGAGGACTTGGATGGAAGCTTTTCTACTGGAGCTTTTTTCTTTCTGGATTGGGCGCTACGGTTTACCAGATTTGCTATTGGTAAGTCTTTCTAAGAAGATTATCCCATCTTTTGTCATCCTGAAAGGATCTCGGTAACGAACGGTAATTACGCCTGAGTAAACGCTTTCCTAGTTTGCCCATAAGATCTTTCCAAGATGACAAAGGGAGAGGGAAAGGAAAGCCCCTCGTCAGAAAACAAAGAAAAGGCAGCAGATACCCATGACCTCGTAGTGTGCGCAGCCCCTACGAGTGTCTCCGCCAAAAACGAAAAGCCCTCACAGGTTTTCAACACCTGTGAGGGCTAAACATCGGCTTCTGTTTTGGGCCTGTTTTTCTGAAAACAGGCCCAAAACAGAAGCCGAATTCATTTCAGAATTTTTACTATTTCTTCCTTAGAAATTCCCCCTTACCGTCAACACCAAATTCCTGCCAGGTGCACTAACCCCAGAGGCGTAGACGCGGTAGAACTGGTCCAGGATATTTTCCAAACCTGCCTGCAACTGCACCCTTGGGTGGAACTGGTAGGCAGTGCGCAGGTTGAGGGTATACCAGGCCGGCACGCCCTGCGGGGTGGCGTATTGCAGATTATCCTCGCCTACGGGATTGTAGTCTTCCAGGCGTTTCCAGCCGTTGTACTGCACAAAAAACTCAGACCCGAACTTGGGCAGCGTGAGGAACAGACTGGTTTTCCCGAACACGGGCGCAATGTGGTCCAACGGAATGTCCTGGGGTTGTGCCGTGATGCGGCCATAGGTGTAGGTAAGCGTGGAAGCCAACCGGAAGGCCTGGGTAATATCAGCGCTTAAAGAGCCGCTGGCGCCGTAAATGTAGGCTTTGTTGGCGTTCACGTTCGCGGTAACGCGGCTGGGTTGGCCGTTGTACTCCACCACAGATTGTCCCTGAAACTGGAACGGTTGGGTGGTGATGGCGTCACGGTACCAGGTGTAGAAACCGGTGCCTTCCACCCGCACGCTCTGCATGATGGTTTTGCCAATAGACACCTCGGCGTTGTAGGTGTACTCAGGCTTTAAATTAGGGTTAGGCACAATCAATTGCCCGGCCACCGATTCAAACACCTTGCCAAGGTCATCTACGTTAGGTGCCCTGAACCCCGAGGAAGCCACGGCCGCCAGTCGCCAGTCATGGCCTGGTTGGAAGACCAGTCCCAGGTTACCATTCACGGCGGTGTTTTTCTGGTTTACTTTATCAAACGAGAAATTAAAGAAACGCTTGTCAGAGAAATCGGCGTTCAGCTCTACCCGGCTTAGGCGAAGGCCGTCAGAGAGAATCCAGCGGGGCGTGATTTCCCAGGTGTGGGTAAAGTAGGCGGCGGCGGTACGCATATCTGAACCGCCGCTGGGGTAGCGGGTATCCAGGGCGGAGCGCTCGCTGGTATTGATATTTTCACCGTAGGCCCGGGACTGCACATCATTGAAGGTAGCCTCCAGGCCGTAGCGCAGTTCATGGTCGCCCAGCAGGCGGCTGGCATCTGCGTTAAGCGTGAAGATGTCTACTTTCTCTTTTCGGTGCTGGAGCAGGGTTTTCCCGAAGCTTCGGTTGTTGCGGCTCTCGGTTACGCTTTGGTAGGCGGCGGTAAACCGGAGGTTCTCCAACCAACCTTTGCCTTGGGTAGCAAGCGTGTAGGCGGCCAGCAGACGCTCCTGCGGACCGTAATACCATTGGGCGCTTTTAAGTACGCCTTTACTGTCCACCTCGGTTAGGCGGTCGTAGCGCGGAATATCTGAGGAAGTAGAGTACTGCAGGTTCAAGACATGCGAGGTAGCGGGACTGGCCTGGAACAGCACTTTCTGCAGCACGTCATACTGCTGGTAGCTGCTTTGCTTTTGCACGTTCACATTCTCATTGGGCACCATCATGTCCTGGCCGTTCACGCGCTGAGCGTAGAAAGGGCGCAGGCCCCAGTTTCCGTAGAACGGGTTGCGTCTTTTGCCCTGCCGAAGGTCATCAAAGTCTGAATAGGTAAGGCTGGTAAAGCTGCCCCAGCGTTTTCCGCCCACCGAGACATCTGCGTGGCCGGTTTTCTCCTGATTGGCGGTGGCGAAGCGGGTAAAGGCGTTGCCCGAAATACGGGTGCCAGCGCTGTCACCTAACACCGGGTTCTTGGTGTAGAAATGCACCACTCCGCCCAAGGCATCTGAGCCATACACCACAGAGCCCGGCCCAAATACCACTTCTACTTTCTCCAGCGCGGTGTTGTCTACCGTGATCACGTTTTGCAAGTGGCCACCCCGGTAAATGGCGTTGTTGAGGCGCACGCCGTCCATGACCATCAAGACCTTGTTGGCCTCAAAGCCCCTTAAAATGGGGCTCCCGCCGCCAGCCTGACTTTTCTGCACCAGCACCTGCCCGCTCTGCTGCAGCACATCGGCGGTGGTGGGGTTGTTCTGGAACGACAGGTCCTTTGCTTTCAATACCTGAATCTGCTGCGGCACATCGGCGCGCTTCTCTTCAAACTTGCTGGCCGACACCACCACCTCTTCTAGTGAATAGCTGCGCTCAGAAAGCAAGACGCGGTAATGCAGGGTGTTGAGCTGGCTCACAGCTATGGTGCGGGCCTGGTAGTCTGGTCGCTCAAACCGAAGGCTGTCCGTTACCCGGAATCCCTGGACGTCAAACCTTCCTTTGGCATCAGTCAGGACCGCGCCGCCGCCCTGCACGGGGATAACCCGCACCCCGGCCAAAGGCTGAAGGCTAGCCCGGTCCTGCACAGTGGCGCGTTGCGCCGAGGCCACTATGGGCAACACAAACAGGACCAGAGAGAAAAAAGCTTTCATAAAAAGAGTGTAAAAGTACCGGAACCTAATTGCCGCAGATCACCCCTTCCTTTCGGGCCAGGCCATATAAACCTGAGGCTTCCATCTTGAGCTTTGGGACCTGGTGCTTTTGTTAAAGGGACATCTCCATTTTGATATCGGCGCGCTTGTAGTCTTTGAAATCATCTGGCACTTCTATAAAGCCCAGTTTGCGGTACAGGTGAATGGCGGTTTCCAGTTTTCGGTTAGAGAGCAGAAACAAGGTAGTAGCACCAAGTTCTTTGGCTTTCTGGATAGCAGCCTCGCCCAGGCGCTTGCCTATTTTGAGACCCTGCGCTTTGTCTGTGACGGCCATTTTGGCCAGTTCATAGGTGTGGTCGTCTACTTTGATGAGGGCGCAGGTGCCTACTATCTCGCCGTTATGCTCGGCCATTAGAATGTGACCGCCTCTGGCAATGATGTAGCCGTCTGGGTTGCCCAGAGATTTATGGTCCAGTTCCTCCATCTCAAAATAGCGCTCAATCCAGGCCTGGTTCAGTTCCCGGAAGAGGGTAGCGTGGGCGGGCGTATAATCTATAATGGAAACCGTTGCGGCAGATGCATTCATTCTAAAACATTACTTGTGTGGGTGGCAAAGATACGGAACGGCAAAGGCGTTTTGAGCCTGTTTTTCAGAAAACGGGCTCAAAACAGCTAGCTTAATACCGCACCGGCTCACAGATCTCTTCGTCGCAGACCAGGTGTTTAAACAGTGGGTGGGCTAACAACTGTTGTAGGGTATACACAGAGCCCGCCACCTCAAACCGATCCAATACTAACCTGATGCCCTGGCTATAGTCTGTGTACGTTTCTATGTGGCCCAGGTACAGTGGCTGAATGGGGCTTCCGTCTGTTTTGTGCCACCCATAGATAGCCACGCGATTGGCCCTCGGCTGCCGTTTGAGCCGCGGCGTAAGCACTACGTCTTTCTTAGGCCCGGCTGTGAGCAACCCCAGCTTCTGACCTTTGCGCTGGTTTTCTATGAGTTGGTTGTGCAGCAGAAAGGTGCGCACGCTGTCGCGGTCTTTGGTTAACGGAATGGGCACCAGTTTTACTTTGGCGGCGGCGTAAATGGCGTCTACAAGTTTACGGGTAGGCAGGGTGCAGCCCAGGGCGTCGGCCACCTTTTGGGCGGTCTTGGGCTGAAGGGGCATGCGCACAAAATCTTTGTCGGTGCCCACGGCCAGGTAGTCTGGCATGACAAAGCACATGCCCTGCAGCAGCTGGCCGTTGGGTGCGGTGGCCGTTAAGGTTACGGGCCTGAACGTGCGCAGAAAGGTGGGCAGGCTGTCCTTGGCCAGCTGAGACAATAGGTACTTCTCACGCTCTACCGGCGAAAGCCGCGCTGCGGCCTGCACTACCTGGGTGCCAGAAAGGCGCTTAGATTTCTGGGGCGGCCGGCCGCACTGCCAAAACATGAAAGCCAGGCAAAAAAAGAGCAACCCGTTTTGGAGTTGTTTTAGAAAAAATGGCCTTAAAACGCGGGGGGCAACAGGACTATGCATGGCCTAAATTAAGCAACAGGAACGGATTGCCCACGCTTCCTGTTCAGGATGAAGCGCAAAAGCCTTATATTTCGCCCAGTTGACCTCGCTTTTATGAAAAATACTGTCCCCTTTCTTCTGCTGCTCACTTTTTTGGCCGCCTGTACCAGCACCAAACCAAATCCTGAGGTATTGAATGCCGTGAAGGCCGTTGCCTCCATGGCTCCTTCAGAACATACCCCACACATTGAGGCAGTACGCCAGCAGTTTGCTCCAGATAAGCGGGTAGTATTGTTTGACGTGAAATCCCTGGGCAATGTGCTGACCGGTGAAACGAACAACCCGGCCGCCAAAGCCGCCCTGCTGGAGCGCCTGCAAAAGGCCGGCCTTCCGTTCCAGGATAGTATTCAGGTCTTGCCTGCCGCCGATCTGGAAGGAAACACTCAGGCAGTAGTGACGCTTTCAGTAGCCAACCTGCGCTCTGAGCCCAAGCACCCGGCAGAACTGGCCACCCAGGCCACCATGGGCACGCCCCTTAAGGTGTTTAAGCACAAAGGCGGCTGGTTCTTGGTGCAGACCCCAGACCAATACTTGGCCTGGGTAGACGCCAGCGCCATCAAACTCATGACTGATCAGGCATTTGTGGCTTGGCAGAAGGGCGAGAAATTGCTGTACCTGAACCCCTACGGCTTCGCGTTTGCCCAGCCCAACAAACAGGGCGCCACGGTCTCAGACCTGGTGTATGGCGACGTAATGGTGCTGAAAAACAAGACCAAAGATTATTATGAAGTAGAATTCCCAGATGGCCGCGCCGCGTTTGTGCCTGTTTCTGAAACCGAGAAATACGCCACCTGGGCCGCCACCCGCAAACCTTCTGAGCAGAACCTGGTGGAGACCTCTAAAAAGCTATTAGGACTTCCGTACCTATGGGGTGGCACCTCCTTCAAAGGCGTAGACTGCAGCGGCTTTACTAAAACCGTCTATTTCATGAACGGCCTTATCTTGCCCCGTGACGCATCGCAGCAAGTGAATATTGGCGAACTGATTGATACCAAAAGCGGTTTCCAGAACCTTAAGCCCGGTGATCTGCTGTTCTTTGGGTCACCGGCCAAAGACGGCAAATCTGAGCGCGTGGTGCACGTGGGTATGTGGATTGGCAACAATGAATTCATCCACTCTGCGGGCCGGGTGCGCATTAGCAGCATGGACCCCGCCGCCGCTAATTTTGATGCCCCTGAACTGAAGCGTTTCTTAAGGGCTAAGCGCATCTCGCCGCAGGCGTCCCTTATGGATTTACGCACCGCCGCCCTTTACTAAGTTTCCCCAAGGATTGTCTTTAAAAGCTGCTGCTTGTTAAATTATTTAATTAACTTAACGGGCAGCAGCTCTTTGCGTTATCATAGCCCCCGTATTGAATATGAAGCAACTCTACGTTCTCCTTTGTTCCTTTCTTTTCCTGGCCGGTCCCCTGGCAAAAACCCAGGCCCAGTCTATTCATGCCGAAGAAATGGCGCGTTACCGAAAATATGATTTCAAGACCGATGCTGAGTATGACCGCGCCCTAGGCCGCGATACCGAAGCACTGCGGTTGGCCCGCAAGACCGGCACCCAGGCCAGTACCCAGCGTACCGGCGAACGGCTGGGCAAAAAAGTTCTGGGCTGGCACCCCTACTGGCAGGGCGAAACCTGGAACACCTATGATTTCAGCAACCTGAGCACCGTGGCTTACTTCTCTTATGAGGTGAACCCCAGCACCGGCGGTTATAGCACCATCAGAAGCTGGGAAACCACCGGCCTGATTGAGGCCGCCCACGCCGCCGGCACTAAAGTGGTGTTAACCGTCACCAACTTCGGGAACGCCAACAACGCCTCTATCCTGAACAACGCCACCCGCCGCGAAACCCTTATCTCTACGCTTATTTCAGTAGTGAAAGCCCGCAACGGAGATGGCGTGAACATTGACTTTGAGACCGTGGCCTCGGCTGAAAGAGCCGCGCTTACCAGTTTCATGAACACCCTGTCTGACCGGTTCCACGCCGAGATACCCGGCTCCCGGGTCTCCATTGCGCTGCCGGCTCTGTTCAGCACCACTAATGCCTTTGACGTGGCCGGCATGACCCAGGTAGATGATTTCCTGATTATGGGCTATGATTACTGGTACGCTGGCTCTTCTACTGCTGGTCCGGTCGCGCCGCTGGCTCCCAGCGGCTGGGACTATTGGGGCCCCACCCTCAACCTCACCAAATCAGTAGACGGGTATTTAACGGTTCTTCCGGCGGCTAAGCTTATGCTGGCGTTGCCTTACTACGGTCGCCGGTGGGCTACCTCCACCAACGCCGTTGGGGCTACGGGCACTACCCAAAACAGCAAAGTAGCCTCAGCCTCCCGTACCTACGCTGCTGCTAAAGAGGAGATAGCCGCCAAAGGCTACACCCGCCAATGGAACAGCCAGGGATCAGTGCCCTATTATGTGTACCAGGAGAACGGGCAGTGGTTCCAGACCTTTTATGATGACGCCGAAAGCCTGGGCCTGAAGTATGATCTGGTGAACAACAAAGGGCTGGCCGGTATTGGTATCTGGGCCCTGGGCTATGACAGCCCCGGCGTGAATCCCGAACTGAACAACCTGCTGCGCACCAAGTTTCCGCCCAACGTGCTTTCTGCGGGTGAGGAAAGCCCCAACAAGGCTGGCAACCTGGCTTACCCTAACCCCGTGAACCGCGGCCAGAAAGTATTTGTAAAAACAGCCACGCCCGGCAATGCCGCGCTTTCGGTTTCTTTGCTAGATGCCGTAGGTAGAACCACCTCAGTGGCCTTAGCGGCCGATGGCTCTTTTGACACCTCGGCCTTAGCCCCCGGCCTTTATTTCCTGACGGTTAGCAGCCCCAAAGCCAGCGCCACCTATCGCATAGTAGTGGCAGACTAGCCAGTTTCTGGCTAAAAGCAATCGGCCCTTCATTTCCATTTTCACTGGAGACGAAGGGCCGATTTTTTTGTGTAGGGATATTCTGTTTTGAGGCTGTTTTTCAGAAAGTAAGCTCAAAACAGAAAATCATTTCCCCTCCCACTTTTTGAGAAAAACTGGAGGACGAATGGGTAAAGAAGCAGATCAGGAAGTAGAAACATTCAACTTCATTAATATTTCTCATGCACCTCTGTCATGATGCGCACCATTTCGTTGCGGATGTCACCAGAGGAGGTTTTGAAGTTGTTGTTCATGAAGCTGAAGAGCAGCAGTTTTCCGCTTTTGGTTTTGATGTAGCCGCTTTGGTTGTGCACGTGCGCCAGGGTACCGGATTTCCCGAAGACGTAGGGCACATCGGCTTTGTAGATGCTCCGGAAAGTGCCGGGCTGGCCACCAGCCGCCATGAGGGGTAACAGCCGTTCTTGGGGCCGCTCCTGCTGTATTTTCAGCAGCAGGGCAATGATGCTGCGGGGCGTAAACAGGTTCATAGAAGAAAGGCCGGAGCCGTCTACCCACACTGGGGAATCGGGCAGGTCAGCGAGGTAGTTTTTCACCACGTGTTTGATGGCGCGCTCTACGCTCAACGTATCAGACAAAGTACCGGAACAAAGAGCCATCAACTGCTCGGCAAAGAGATTGTCGCTTACCTGCAGCATGCGCTTGTACACAGTATCGGCCGGAAGGCCATAGAAGGTCTGCGCGCCCTGGGGCAGCGGACGGGGCTTGAGGAGCGTCACTTTCCTTTTCAGGGTATCCGTGAGCAAACGCACGGTCATGTCGGGGCTCGGGATAAAGGGAACCTCCACGGAGAAATCAGCAGACGCATGCTTGGGGAAATACGTCAGGTCATTGGTGCGCCAGGCTCTTACAAAGGCATCGCCGTGGGCGTAACGGGCGGTATCTGTCTTAACGGTGGGCTTAAAGATGGCCGGCGTAGTGGTGTACTTTTGGGTAGGTCCGCCCTTACGGGCGAATTTCACGATGTTGCCATGGATGGGGAAAATGCTGCGCTCGGGCTGGTAATAATAGTTGTAATCATCCCAGCCCCAGTTAACGGCAAAGGGCGTGCTGGTGAAAGGAGCCTCCAGGTAGTAGAGTTTCTCTTTACGGTTCTTCAGGAAATCATAGGCCAGGGAGTTTTTCAGGTCCATATGCGTGAACGTAGGATCGCCGGTACCCCAAAAGATAAGGGAGTCGCCGCGCACCACATATTTGAGCGCCGGAATGGAATCGCCCAACATTTTGAGGCTGGCGTAGAAGGTGAACAGCTTGGTGTTGGAGGCCGGCACGAAGTATTTGTCGGCGTTATGCTCCACCACCATCTTGCCCAGTGCCGGGTCATACAACGCGAAGCCTACAAACCGGTTCTTGCCAATCTCAGAAGACAGAATCTGCTCTTTGATAACCTCAGGCCCGTAAGGCGGCGGCCCCACTGCCACAGGGGCTTCTTTGGTGGTTTTACAGCCTAGCAGCAGAAGCAGGGAAAGGCAGGGGATCAGGCGCCAGCGGCGGCCCAGGAGACTGGTTTTCATAGGGTACAGGTTTACAACCCGTAATTAGCGCAAGAATCTGACACCATCAAAAATTCAGGCAGAAAATTGCGGCTTCGGCTGCACATGGCTTTCTCTAGGGCGTAACAGTTTCCTTCTAGTTTCCCATGGAAGTCTGGAGTGTGTTGAGCTTTTCTGTTTTAAGCCCGTTTTTCCAAAAACAGGCTTAAAACGCATCATGCTTTCCCTGGTTCAAGTTTGCAACTTGGACCTATCATTCGGGAAGTTTGAAACTTCCCTTGGGGCATGCGCCCCATCCCACACCCTCCTCCACGTGTAGAAGGCGGGGCCGTTTCATCCTACCCGTTTCAGGAAATCCCAAAATCAGCCATTCGTAATTTGAGGCTATCGCCTCACTGAAGTTGAAAACTTCAGATCATTTTAGGTCCAAGTTGAAAACTTGAACCAGGGAAAATGTAGTAGGGAACGGCCCCGCTTTCAAAGGACGAAATGCGGGTTCGTTTCATGCATAAACCAATTTCTCTATGGAAAGCTCATTTTCCCACTCAGGACTCATGACTTTGAACTTAGGACTCGCGCGTGTACTCTCGCGCCCAACTTGTTTTCTGAAAAATAGCAGAAAAACGCGTGAAACTTATTCAATCTCTTTATTTTAACGGATTCAAAGCTTCCGTCCTTTATAACCTTCTGCCTTATGTCATTCCGTTCCCGCCGTGAGGTGCTGGCCTCGCTTTCTGTGGCTGCCGCAGCTCTTCCCCTTCTGGGTTTCGCGCCCTCAACCGCGTTGGCAGAGAAAGCCCTCAAAACCATTCTTCCGCCTCGGCTCAAGCCCGGCGATACCGTTGGATTGATTTGTCCGGCAGGGGCGGCGTTTAGTAAAGAGACGGTGCAGATTACCATAGAATCTCTGGAGGCGCTTGGCCTTAAAATAAGGCTGGGGAAACACGTGTATGACCGGATGGGCTACCTGGCCGGCACAGACCAGGCCCGCGCCGAGGACGTGAACACCATGTTCGCAGATAAAAGTATCCAAGGTATTCTGGCCATTCACGGCGGCTGGGGCTGCGCCCGCTTATTGCCCTTGCTGGACTACAAGACCATCCAGAAAAACCCCAAGCCACTCATTGGCTACTCAGACATTACCGCCCTGCTGCTGGCCATTAACGCCAAGACCGGATTGGTGACCTTCCATGGCCCTGTGGGCGCTGCCACCTGGAACAAATTCTCAGTTGACTCTTTCAAGCAAGTGCTCTTTGACGGCATGCCCACCCTTTTTGAAAACCCCAAGGAGATTGGCGATAACCTCACCGTCACCAAAGACCGCATCACCACCATCACGCCTGGCACGGCCCGCGGTAAATTGGTGGGCGGAAACCTGACCGTGCTCACCGCCATTATGGGCTCAGACTATCTGCCCCACTGGAAAGACGCCATCCTGTTTCTGGAAGACACCAATGAGGCCGTGTACCGCATAGACCGCATGCTTACCCAACTCAAACTGGCGGGCGTGCTGGACCAGGTGAAGGGCGTGGTGTTTGGCAAGTGTTCTGACTGCGAGCCGGGCAAGGGCAGCTACGGTTCCCTTACCCTGGAGGAAGTACTGGAGCAACACCTGCAGCCCTTGAAGGTACCGGTGTACTCCGGCGCCATGATTGGGCACATTACCCATAAATTTACTATACCAGTAGGCGCTGAGGCCGAAATGGACGCCACCGCTGGTACTATAAAGCTATTAAACAGTGCTGTGGCCTGATTTGGAACTTTGCTTCTCGCTGGCCCTGTTTTTGATATAATTGCCGTAATTTGCAGGCGTTTACCCTACCCATACCCGTTTTATCTGACTCTGCCTTGAAAAAACATCGTCTTCTTTCCCTCTTCGTTATTTTGCTCTTCTTTGTAGGAGCCGTAGCCCTGCATGGCCAGACCCGTGGCGCTAAAGCAGGCAAATCTTCCCCTAAAAAGACGGTAGTCGCTAAAAAAGCGTCTTCCAAAAAAACTTCGGCCAAGAAGCCGGCAGCCAAGAAACCGGTGGTTCCGGCGTTCAACCCCAAGACAGATCCGCCTTTCTATGGTGCTAACCAGAAATGGGTGGACTCGGTGTTCATGTCTCTCACCCCAGAGGAGCGCATTGCGCAGTTGATCATGATTCCGGTGTACTCCAACAAGAACCAGGCGCACGTAGACTCCATCAGTAAGCTGATTACCACCTATAAAATTGGTGGGTTGATTTTCTTCCAGGGTGGGCCCGTACGTCAGGCAAACATGACCAACCGCTACCAGCGCGAAAGCAAGGTGCCGCTCATGATCTCCATTGACGGCGAATGGGGCCTGGCCATGCGCCTGGACAGCACTACCCGGTTCCCGTACCAGATGGCCTTGGGAGGCATTGAGAACGAGAAGCTTATCTATGACATGGGCGCCGAGATTGCCCGCCAGTGCCAGCGCCTGGGCATTCACGTGAACTTCGCGCCGGTGGTAGACGTGAACAACAACGCCAACAACCCCGTGATCGGTTTCCGCTCTTTTGGCGAAGACAAATACAACGTTACCCGCAAGGCCCTCGCTTATGTGAAGGGTATGCAGGACAACAAGATTCTGGCCAACGCCAAGCACTTCCCCGGCCACGGTGATACCAACGTAGATTCGCATTACGGTCTGCCAGTGCTCCATTTCTCCAAACTGCGCCTGGACTCCACGGAACTCTACCCGTTCAGGGAGTTATTCAAAAACGGGCTGGGCAGCCTCATGGTGGCCCACATGAACATTCCCGTGCTGGACAACACCAAAGACCTGGCCTCTACTCTTTCCAAGAACATTGTACAAGACCTCTTGAAGGATGAGATGAAGTTCAAAGGGCTGGTGTTTACAGATGCCTTGAATATGCAGGGCGTGGCTAAATTCTATGGCCCCGGCATAGTAGACGTGAAAGCCTTATTAGCAGGTAATGACGTGCTTTTGAACACCATGGACGTGAAAACCACCATTGAGGAGGTAAAGAAAGCCATCGCTAACAAAGAGATCACGCAAGCCGAGGTTGATGAGCGTTGCAAGAAAGTGCTGGCCGCCAAGCAATGGGCCGGGCTGGACAAATGGAAGCCCATTGAAACCAAGAACCTGATCAAAGACCTCAACAACCCCACCGCCGACTATATTAACCGTCAGCTCACGGAGGCTTCTTTGACGTTGTTGCGCAACAAGAACAACGTTTTGCCTATCAAAACCCTAGACACGCTCAAGATTGCAGCCCTGGCCCTGGGCACTAACGTAGAGACTGATTTCCAGCGCAGCCTGGCCAAATACACCAAGGTAGACAACTTCTTTTTATCCCCTACCAGCTCCATTGCTGAGTTGCAGGCCCTTAAGGAACAACTTAAAGACTACAACACCATCCTGGTGGGCGTGCACCGCCTGCAATTGAAAGCCTCCGGTAACAATACCTTTGGCATTACCGCTGAGATGAACCTGTTCCTGAAAGACCTGATCCGTTCTAAGCCCACTATTGTAAGTGTGTTTGGCAACGTGTACAGCCTGAACCGCTTTGAGGATATTGAGAAAGCCGCCGGCGTGATTGCCACGTACCAGGAAAACGAACTGACCCAGGATGCCGCCGCCCAGCTGATCTTCGGCGGGATTGGCGCCAAAGGCAAACTGCCCGTGAACGTATCTAACTACTTCAGGATTAATGACGGCCTTAAGACCGATGGCGGCCTGCGCCTGGCGTACACCGTACCAGAGGCGGTTGGCTTGAGATCACAGGACCTGGCACAGATTGACACCCTAGTAAATGAGGCCATCAAAGCCAAAGCCACCCCGGGCGCTCAAGTGCTGGTGGCCAAGAACGGCAAGGTGATTTACTACAAGTCGTTTGGGTCGCATACCTATGACAACAAGGTGCCCGTGCAGAACACAGATCTGTATGACCTGGCCTCGGTAACCAAAATCACTACCTCTCTGGCGGCCTTTATGAAACTGAGCGGCGAAGGCAAGTTTGACGTGGACAAAACCCTGGGTGAGTACCTGCCCATGATGAAGGGTTCTAACAAAGAGAACCTCAAGTACCGCGACATTCTCACCCACCAGGCTCGCCTGAAATCCTGGATTCCGTTCTGGAAAGAGACCGTGAAGGAGAATGGCAAGTTCAAGCACAAAACCTTTGAAACCGATTCTTCGGCTAAGTACCCTTATAAAGTGGCGCAGAACCTGTACATGCACAAAGACTACGCCGAGGAAATCTACAAGGAGATCAAGGAGTCCCCGTTGAACGAGAAGCCGGGCTATGTGTACAGTGACCTGTCCTTTATTCTGGCCCCGCTGGTAGTGAAGAACATCACCGGCCAGGACTTTGAGACCTACCTGAAGAAGAACATCTACGAGCCGCTGGGTGCCACCACCCTCACCTTCAACCCGTACAAATACTACCCGCTGAGCAGAATTGTACCCACCGAGATAGACACCCTGTTCCGGAAGCAACTGCTGCATGGCACCGTGCATGATGAAGGCGCCGCCATGCTGGGCGGTGTAAGCGGCCACGCCGGCCTGTTCGGGACTGCCAATGATTTGGCTAAAATGATGCAGCTGTACCTCAACAACGGCATTTATGCCGGCAAGCGCTACATTGCACCTAACGTGGTAAGCACGTTCAGTAAATGTCAGTTCTGCCCAGACAATTACCGCGCCCTAGGGTTTGACCGCCCTTCTAAACCGGGCACCGTAAACGGAAACGCCCCAGAAAGCGCCCCGGCAGAGAGCTTCGGGCACACCGGCTTTACCGGTATCTACAGCTGGGTAGACCCCGTGAACCAACTGGTCTACGTGTTCCTGTCTAACCGCGTGCACCCAACCCGTGAGAGCTCTACCCTGAGCAAACTCAATACCCGCACCAAAGTAATGCAGGTGGTCTATGACGCCATGGCCAAAGCCAAGAACGGTTCTAAAACTACTGATACTACCTCGGCCAGCTCTGGGAGATAACACTTTCAGAAAGTGATAAAACGGAAACGCCCACCTCAATTAAATGAGGTGGGCGTTTCCGTTTTAGAGCCGTTTTTCTAAAAACAGGCTTAAAACGATATTTAGAGATTTAGTTACTAAGCGTCAGTTGGAAATGGGGCGTGGCGAAGGAAATAGCGTCGCCTTCGCGCTGGTTGGTGCTTACCCATTGGCCCTGGTGATAGATCCAACTGCTGTGCCCGGTGCTGTTGGGCGCATATGTCCGGATGCTAGGTTCATAGGAGATTCGGGCGGGGCCCAGCTTTTCACCGGTCTCTGGGTCTGCCGGCTCATAGCGGTTCTGTTTAAGGATAAGCCACTCAAAGGCGATGAACAAGCCCTGTGCGGGCATCTGGAGGTCATACTGGCTCAGGTCCAGCCGAACCGTTTTAATGCCCTGTGGAGCCTGCACCAGTAGCGGCGTCTTCAACAGCGAAGTGGTAGGCTCTCCTTTTTCGCCTACCCGCAGCAGGTGAATCCGGAAGGTGGCTTTCTTGAGGTTGTTCATGGTGATGAGCGCCACTTCATCCAGAAAAGGCGTGGCGGCAAAGTTGGCGGTATAGGGTATGTACTGCGCCACAATCCAAGGCGTGCCGTTGCTCCCGAAGCTGTACTGGGTATTGTTGTCTAAAGCGTTTATAACCCGTTTGGTGCGCTTGGCATCTTTCCTCACAGTGACCTCAGACAAGACTACCGCCGATGGCACTAGCACAATCTGTAGGACAGGGCCCACTATCGCTATTCGGGCTTTCTCATACCCCAGGCAACTAACCACCAAAGTCTTGCCGGATAGGCCCGTCTGGGTAAACCTGAACTCGCCTTGCTCGCTGGAAGTAGTGCCCAGATTCTCATTTTCCACCCAGATATTGGCAAACGCCACCGGCTTGCCCGTGGCTTGGTCTGTCACAGTGCCTTTGATTTGGCCGTACGTGGTGAAAGAGAAAAGGAGGCAGAGAGCCCAAAGGGGAAAAACGTGTTTCATGAGATACTGCCAATTTACCACTTTGCCGAGACCAATTCCTACTTCTGGCCTGTTTTGCCAAAAACGGCCTTAAAACAGAAATTACCGAGGGCACAGGTACAACGCCAGAAGCTCAACGCCCATTGCTGCCTCATATAAAAAGATTGGTTCGGGTAAGAGCAATAGTTGCCTGGTCCTTCAAAGAGCCAGGGTGATATTTTATAAGGCATTCAAAGGAATTGTGGCCCTGTCTAAGTGAGCCTTTGGGGCAGGCAGTTCACGCAAGTTGAAACCCTTCGCCAGAGGCGGGTAGTGGTTGGGAACCTGAACCCTGAAGATGACAGGGCAGGACGGTTTTCCTTCAGCCGCATTATCCTGCACTTTTATAGGTTTGGTCTATTATTTCATGGGGTAGAGGTCGGCCACTACTACATCGTCTTTTGGTTTGCGGGCATCGGTGGGGCTGTCAAAGACCAGTAGCAGATGTTTTTCATCATACAGGGCCAGGCCTTCGGCTTTGTCTTTGCCGGAGGTCTCCCCGCTGCCGTGGGGCACGTCAAACAGGCGCTCCAGGTCATGGCGGTGCACCATCTGCTCTTCCTGTAGGGTTTTTACCATGGCTTTGGGCCATCGGTAAACCGCGATGATGCCGTCCAGATCCATGGTAGGTCCCGCCAAGATATACAGGTCCTCTCCTTTGATCCTTAGCTCCCGGATGCCTTTGCCATTCATGTGCAGGAAATGCTTTTTATAGAGCGCGCCGTCTTTGGCCGCCTTGAGTTGCAGGGTTCCTTCCTCCTGTCCCGACTCTACCTGTAGCTCTAGAATCATGGCCCAGCCCCTTAAGACAGGCCCCCGCAGTCCCAAAAAGATGCGGTTTTCATGCAGGGCCAAGCCTTCAATATCAAAGCCGTTGTCTTTGCCGGGTATGTGCAGAAAGTCTTGCAGGTGCGGGTCTTTGGCAATGGCCTCCATTAACTGGTTTCCTTTGTCTGAGCCCATAAGCTGGCCGGCCCTTAAAGATTTAGCGGCGTCTTCGGGGTTGGTGCACTCCTTGCAGAGGGTATACTCGCCGGTGGCGGCATCCTGCACCAACGGAATGCGGGCCAGCAGGTACCTGTTTGCCTCTGAGATGACCTTGGAAAGGCGTTTGATCTGTTTCTGGAGGGAGTCTTCCTTGCGGGGTTTCTTGCGCTTAAGCCCGTGTGACCCCACCAGCCACAAATAGCCCCCAGACTCGCCCATGCCTTCAATGTCAATCTCTGTCTTTTTCCCGTCTGGCAAATCCAGGAACTGGCTCAGGTCAAAGCGGGTATGCTCGGCAAAGGTGTTGTCGCTTACTTTTTTGAGTCTTTCCAGGGAGATCTGCTCATCACAACTTAGCCAGAGGTAGTCACCGGTGCGTAGCACGGTAGACAGGCCGTCGCGCACGTGCTTGCCGGTGGTGGTGAAACTCTTCTTGGGGTCAAAATGAAGCTCAACGTGGGTAGGCTGGTTTTTCATGGGTAGTTCTGCCGAAGTACTGGAAGTAGACAATGGTGTTAAACGCGTTTGCCCCAGGGGCTGTTTCCTGAGCAAAGGCTCTAAAACCAGAACGCGGCAATCCTTTAGGGGTTGCCGCGTTCTGGTTTCTTCTTTTAGGTATGATCTACGCAAAAACCTTTCTTGTAACCCCTGGCTCGCGCCACGCAACTGAAGGGGCTACGCTGTAAAACTTGCCGGTAAAAGTCAGGGACGGGTATACGCCATGGGAGACAGAGGACTAATTGCGCTTTTGCCCGGGTTACCCTCGCGTAGGCGGCCATCTTTGAGTCTGAACCTGCGGGTGGCTTGCTCCGCGATGCTTTTCTCCTGGGTGGCCAACACCACGGTTATGCCCTGCCGGTTTACTTCTTTGAGCGTTTCCATCACCACTTTAGAGGCGTGGGTATCAAGTCCGCCGGTGGGTTCATCTGCCAGGATTAGCTTCGGGCTGCCAATGAGGGCCCGGGCAATGGCTACCTGCTGGCGCTGCCCGGCAGACAAATCAGCGGGTGAATGCTGGGCCCAGTCTTTCAGGCCAACGCGGTCCAGACATTCCAGGGCAAGTTGATTGCGCTCTTGGCGGTCTACATTCTGATATTGGAGCGGCAAAGCCACGTTTTCCAGGATATTCTGAAAACTGATCAAGTCAAAGCTCTGCAACACAAACCCCAGAAACTTATTCCGGAAATGCGCCGCACCGGCCTGCGACAGGTTTTTCATAGACGAGCCCGCCAGGGTGTAATGGCCCCGGTCAAACTCATCTAAAACCCCCAGAATGTTAAGCAACGTAGACTTACCTGAACCTGCTGCCCCCAGCACAGACACCAGCTCCCCTTCCTGTATCTGCAGGTCTATGCCTTTCAGGACATGTAGTTTGTTGCCCGCTACGGCGTAGTATTTATGGATGTCCTGGAGGTGAATCATGGCTCTTCAATTCTGGGTGGGCAAAAATGCCGGTATTCTTTGGCCCTTGTTTTAATAGATTCCCCTAGGGGTGAAATGGTTGCATTTTAAGCACAAGCCCATAAAGCGTTTCTGGCCCGTTTTTACCAAAACAGCCCCAAACCAGGCTTTATATAGGTTTTATCCTTTTATTGGTAGCCCACGCTCCCTTTTTATTACAACTTCTGCAGGACAAAATTTAGCAGCGCTCCCAAATTAATTTTCCATAAATATTCAACAAACCCTATACTAATCAAATACTTAAAACTTAGTAAAGATAAAGGCACAAAAAAAGCCACCCCGCATGAGGTGGCTTTCTATTTATAAAATCCAAATGCTTACGAAGCTTTGAGGGTAATTTTACGTTCTACGGTGTTGTAAGGGCCTGGCACTACTTTGCCTTGGCTGTCTATCAGTTCCAGCTTAAAGGTGTTTTCGCCCATAGGCAAGCCCTCTACCAAGTAGGGCAACCATTGGTCTAGAATAAACTCGTTGCCATTGATGGTGGCCCGCACCTTGTTGCCGTCTTTGGCTAAGGTGGTGTTGACCAAGTAGAAGTCCAGCATCACTTTCTTGGTGTCTGCACCTTTGTATTCCCCTTTAGGGCGGCTGTAGAACAGGTGCTGGCCGTTCTCGTCAAATTTGGTGGCACTGGCAGCTGCGTTGCCTACCTGGAAAGTTCTAAGGTCATAGGCGCCCTTGTGCTTGATGCTTTCATGGTAAGACCGTGACAGGAAGGAGAGCACCACGTGCTGGCCTGGTTTCACAGCCTTGTTGAACATAGGCTTGTAATGCGCGGTGTAAGGCTCATTGTCCACTATGTTATGGATGTGCTGACCTTCTTTGGAGTTGGCGTGCTCATGCTGCGTGGCATCTGAGGTTTGCTGACTCAGCTGGAAGTTCTCCACGCCATATTCAAACCGAACGGAGTCACCAGTGAGTTTGGCGTTTTTCTCCGGCTTGTTCAGGGTAAGTTTGGCGTCTGGGAAGTCAACTGAATTGCTGTAGGAATAGACCTTCAGGCCCCCTTTTTCCATGGGCGTGCCCATGGTGCCGTTGTGCTGCACCCCGGCAGAATCATGCTCCATCTCCTGCTCTGTGGCGGTGGTGGTATTGGTTTCTGTGGTGGTAGTGGTGGAACGGTTTCCATCACAGGCAGATGCAACCAGCAGGGCTGCAATTGCCACAAAGGATAAGTGTTTCTTTTTCATAGTAATTAAGTATCGTGAATAGTAGGCGAATGTTTCAAAGTTAGAAATTTTGTAACTTGCGTCTCATTTCTAATCTCTTTTTTAAGAATACGTCAATCCAGGTTTATGAACGATAAATTATTAGAAGAAATCCCTTCTCTAGACCTAGCCGACTTCGTGTCTGGCGACCCGCAGCGCAAAGCTGCTTTTGTACAGGCCATGGGTGACGCCCACCAGAACATTGGGTTTGTGGCCCTGAAAAACCACGGCTTGAGCGATGACCTCACCGAGCGTTTATATGCTGCCATCAAGAAATTCTTCGCCCTGCCAGATGAGGTGAAGCAAAAGTATGAGATACCTGGTCTGGCCGGCCAGCGCGGGTACGTGGGCAAAGGAAAAGAGCACGCCAAAGGCCGCAACACCGGTGACCTGAAAGAGTTCTACCACGTGGGCCAGGAAGTTACCGACAATGACCCTATCAAGGAGGAATACCCAGATAACGTGTGGCCAACAGAGGTACCTGAGTTCCAGGAAGTAGCCCTGGAGGCGTACCAGCGTCTGGAGGCCGCCGGCAAGCAAGTATTGAAGGCTTTGGCTATCTACTTAGGTCTGTCTGAGGATTATTTTGACGCCAAGGTACACAACGGTAACAGCATCCTGCGTCCTATTCACTACTTCCCTATTGAGAACCCAGATGCGGTTCCCGCTGATGCCGTACGTGCCGCAGAGCACGGTGATATCAACCTGATTACCCTATTGATGGGCGCCTCTGCTGACGGCCTGCAGGTACTGCGCCGTGACGGTAAGTGGATTCCCATCACCGCCTTACCTGAGCAGGTGATTGTGAACGTAGGAGACATGCTGTCCCGCCACACCAACAACAAGTTGAAGTCTACTATTCACCGCGTAGTGAACCCACCGCGTGAACTGATGAACACATCCCGCTTCTCCATCCCGTTCTTCATGCACCCACGCTCAGAAATGGACTTAACCTGCCTGGAGAGTTGCATTGATGCCCAAAACCCTAAGCAGTTCCCAGACATCACCGCCGGCGACTTCCTGAATGAGCGTCTGGTAGAGCTGGGGCTCAAAAAATAAGATGATTTATATCATTTAGAAAGGAGCCGTAAAGGCTCCTTTCGTTTTTATGCCTATTTTTAAAAAACGGCCTTAAAACGCAACTCAACCCCAGACATTTGCGCCCTCGTAATATTATTTTCCTGAAGGATGTTGCCTCGCTCTCGCTCACGGCGTTTGGCGGGCCGCAGGCGCATATCGCCATGATGTTGCGCCTGATGGTGGAGAAGCGAAACTACCTCAGCGAAAAAGAGTTGCTGGAATTGAATGCCCTCTGCCAGATTCTGCCTGGCCCGGCCTCCACCCAAACCATTACCGCCATTGGGTTTAAAGTAGGAGGTCCTAACCTGGCCTACCTTACGCTTCTGGTCTGGATAGCGCCTGCCGCTATCATTATGATTGCCGCCGGGCTCATCATGTCTTTTCTGGAAGGCAAAGGCGCTCCTCTGGGCTTTACCCGTTTTATCCAGCCCATGGCCGTGGGTTTTGTGGCCTTCGCCGCCTGGCGCATCAGTTCAAAGGTGGTATACACCAAGGGTGGCATTGTGATTATGGTGGTATCTGCCATCCTGGCTTTCTTTTTCAGGTCGCCGTGGGTGTTCCCACTGCTCCTACTGGCCGGCGGAAGCCTCACCGCCCTTAGGTTTCAGAAACAACCTGTGCTGGAAAAGAAACCCATGAAGGTGGAATGGGCTAATTTCCTGCTGTTTGTGGGTGTGTTAATAGCGGCGGCCTTGCTGGGAAGGTACACCCAACTGCGGGCAGTCCTGCTGTTTGAGAACTTCTACCGGAACGGCAGCCTTATCTTTGGCGGGGGCCAAGTCTTGGTACCTGTCATGTACACCGAGTTTGTGGAGTTTAAAGGGTACCTAAACTTCAAAGAGTTCATGTCAGGCTTTGCTTTGGTGCAGGCTCTGCCCGGCCCGGTTTTCTCTTTCTGCTCTTATATTGGCACTTTGTCTATGAGGCCTTACGGCTGGGGCGGTCAGATTTTAGGGGGAGTGGTTTCCACCATTGCTATTTTCCTGCCGGGTACCTTCTTGATTTTCTTTGTGATCAGGTTTTGGGAAGAATTGCGGAAGTACCGGGTTATTCAGGCTTCGCTGGAAGGGATCAACGCGGTAGGCTCCGGCATGGTCTGCGCGGCGGCTATTATGCTTTACCATCCCATAGAGAACACGCCTTATAATTTCGGACTGGTGGTGCTCACCTTTGCCTTGCTGCTCTGGACCAGGATACCCGCGCCAGCGCTCATTCTTATCGGTTTGGCCGCGGGCCTGTTGTTTCCGGGGTAGCTCCTGTTTTAAGCCCGTTTTCATGAAAATAGCCGGAAAACAGGATGAGTACCCTGCCTCCCGGCTATTCAGTTTTGTTATATATGTGTCTACTTCAGTAGGCCCAGTAGATAGTCTCCGTACCCGCTTTTGCGCAAGGGTTCTGCTATGCGCTGCAATTGCTCGGCATTGATGAAACCCATTCGGTAGGCTACTTCCTCTATAGAGCCAATCTTCAGTCCCTGGCGTTCCTCAATCACCTGTACAAACGTGGCCGCCTGCATCAAAGATTGGATGGTACCGGTGTCTAACCAGGCTGTGCCTCTATCCAAAATACCTACTTTCAATTTGCCTTGGCGCAAATACTCCTTATTCACGTCTGTGATCTCATACTCCCCACGAGGGCTGGGCTTCAGGTTTTTAGCAATATCTATTACCTGGTTGTCATAGAAGTAAAGCCCTGGCACCGCATAATGTGATTTTGGCTGCGCAGGCTTCTCTTCAATGGAAATAGCTTTCATGTTCTCGTCAAACTCCACCACGCCGTAACGCTCTGGGTCTTGCACATGGTAAGCATACACTACACCTCCATCTGGATCGTTGTTGGCCTGCAGCAACTTGCTCATGCCAGAGCCATAGAAGATATTATCTCCCAAAATGAGGGCGGCTTTATCTCTGCCTACAAAGTCAGCACCTAACACAAATGCCTGGGCAAGACCGTTGGGTACTTCCTGCACTTGGTAACTGAAATTACAGCCAATCTGGCTACCGTCGCCCAACAGCCGCTCAAACATGGGCAGATCATGTGGGGTGGAGATAATCAGTATGTCCTTGATGCCCGCCAGCATGAGGGTAGAAAGCGGGTAATAGATCATTGGCTTATCATACACCGGCATTAGCTGTTTGCTAACCGCTAAGGTAAGTGGATGCAACCTGGTACCTGAGCCTCCGGCTAAGATGATTCCTTTCATGCGCTTATTTTTGGTTGTAGATAAAGTCCTGGTTTTCCTTAAACCAAGTTAGCGTCTTTTGCAAACCTTCCTGAATTCTGATTTGCGGATTGTATCCTAGCAAGGTACGGGCTTTGGTAATATCGGCTAGACTATCTCTGATATCTCCGGCCCGCTCTGGCCCGTATTCTGGGGTGATATCTACTCCTGCTTCTTCCTTGAGGATGTTGAACAGGTCATTCAAAGAAGTTCTGTCGCCTACCGCGATGTTGTACACCTGGTTGATAGCTTCCGGGTTGGTCACCAAGGCAGCGCGAATATTGGCTTCCACACAGTTCTCCACGAAGGTGAAGTCCCGCGTCTGTCCGCCATCTCCGTTCATTCTAGGAGACTTGCCATTCAGCACTGCGTCAATAAACAATGGAATCACGGCCGCATAAGCCCCATTTGGATCCTGGCGTGGGCCGAAGATGTTGAAGTACCGCAATCCGATGATTTCCATGCCATACGTTTTCCCGAACACATCAGCATACAGCTCATTGGCATATTTGGTCACGGCGTAAGGAGAGAGGGGCTTACCAATTTTATCTTCTACTTTAGGAAGGGACTTGCTGTCACCGTAAGTAGAAGAAGAAGCAGCATATACAAACCGCTTCACATTCTGCTCTTTGGTAGCCATTAGCATGTTCACAAAACCGCCTACATTTACCTCATTGGAGGTAACAGGGTCCTTCACGCTTCTGGGCACTGACCCCAAGGCGGCTTGGTGCAACACCACATCCATGCCTTCGCAGGCCTTCATACACGCCTCCAAATCCCGGATATCTCCATCCAGAATCTCTAACCTTTCATTGTTCTGAAAAGCCTTCAGGTTTTTGTGGAATCCGTTGGAGAAGTTATCCAGGACTCTGACTTTCTTGGCATTATATTTCAGTAGATATTCTACCAGGTTAGAGCCTATAAAGCCGGCTCCGCCTGTAACCAGGAAGGAGGTATTTTCTAAAGTGCCGGAATGGAAAGGTGATGAATACATTTTAAATTAAATAAGTTAATAAAAAAGGTTTTGAGGCTATTTCCTTGAAAACAGCCTCAAAACCGAAATGCTTTAAACTAGTACTAGCGCGTATATTGTCCTTTGTAGTATTCCTGATAGCTACCAGACGTCACATTGTTCAGCCACTCCTCATTGTCAAGGTACCATTCCACGGTTTTCTCCAGCCCTTCCTCAAAGGTAACGGACGGAGCCCAACCTAGTTCCTTCATGATTTTAGAAGAGTCAATGGCATACCGCAAGTCATGTCCGGCTCTATCGGTTACAAAGGTGATCAGTTTTCTGGAGCTGCCTTTCTCCCGACCCAGCTTCTCATCCATGATATCACATAGCAAGTGAATCAGGTCAATATTGCGCCACTCATTGACACCGCCAATGTTGTAGGTTTCCCCTACTTGGCCTTTGTGGAACACGTCATCAATGGCGCGGGCATGGTCAATGACATATAACCAGTCTCTGATATTCTCTCCTTTGCCGTAAACCGGCACTGGTTTGTTATTCTTGATATTGTTCAGGGCCAGCGGGATAAGCTTCTCCGGAAAATGATTAGGCCCATAGTTATTGGAGCAGTTAGACACCTTTACTGGCAAGCCATAGGTATGGTAATACGCCCGCACGAAGTGGTCTGAGCTAGCCTTAGAAGCCGAATACGGTGACCGAGGGTCATAAGCCGTCTCTTCCGTGAACAAGCCAGTTTCCCCTAATGACCCATAGACCTCATCAGTAGAGATATGGTAGAAGGTTTTACCCGTAAAGTCAGATTTCCAGAGTTCTTTGGCAGCATGCAATAAATTGCAGGTACCATTCACGTTGGTCCTGACAAACGCCATGGGATCAGTGATAGAACGGTCCACGTGAGATTCTGCCGCCAAGTGCATCACGGCGTCAAATTGGTGTTCCTGAAAGAGGTTGTTAATATACTCTTGGTCTGTGATGTCTCCTTTCAGGAACGTATAGTTGGGGGCATCCTCTACATCCTTCAGGTTCTGCAGATTGCCGGCATAGGTAAGTTTATCCAGATTGAAAATCTGATAATGCGGGTATTTATTCACAAATAACCGCACCACGTGTGATCCTATGAAGCCGGCTCCGCCTGTTAATAGTATTTTCATTTTATTAGATAGTATCTTCTATTTCTTCATCAATTGCTGCTGCCATGCCCAGGAACTTCCCAAGCTGTCTTCTAGTGACAAGGATGTTTTAAATCCAAGTTCCTGCGTGGCCTTGGTTACATCAGCGTAGATGGCTGGCACGTCACCCGCGCGGCGGGGCCCTATTTTATAGTTGAATTTCTGGCCGGTGGCGTTCTCAAAGGCTTTGATGACCTCCAAAACGCTGCTGCCTTGACCGGTGCCAATGTTGAATACCTCATAAGGCACGGCGTCTGGCTTCTCTAACCGCTTGATGGCGGCCACGTGGGCTTTCGCCAGGTCAACCACGTGTACATAGTCACGGATATTGCTCCCGTCTGGCGTGTCATAATCGGTACCGAACACAGTTAAGCTCTCCCGAATACCCGCAGCGGTCTGCGTGATAAATGGCACCAGGTTACTTGGAATCCCTAAGGGTAGTTCTCCAATCAAGGCTGATTCATGCGCGCCCACAGGATTAAAGTAGCGGAGGGCAATAGACTTTACGGCATAGTTTCCGCTGGTAGCAACATCCTGCAAAATCTCCTCATCAATCTTCTTGGTATTCCCATAAGGTGAGTTAGCCTTTTGCGTTGGAGTTTCCTCCGTTACCGGTAGTTTCTCTGGTATACCATACACCGTACAAGAAGAAGAGAAGACCAAGCGAGTAAGCTTATTGGCCTCCATGGCCTGCAGCAGGGTCACCAATCCGGTCACATTGTTATGGTAGTATTTCAAGGGCTCCTTTACAGACTCACCTACCGCCTTAAAGGCAGCGAAATGAATCACACCAGTTATATCCCCTTCTTTAGAAAGCACCTCTTGTAAGGCAACGGCATCAGTACAGTCTACCCTATGGCACACCACTTGATGGCCCAGAATCTGGGCAATCCCGTCCAGCACCCGCTCTTCTGAGTTACTGAAATTATCAATAATGATAGGGGTGTAGCCGGCCTTAGCCAATTCCACCACGGTATGCGACCCAATGTAGCCTGCCCCGCCTGTGACAAGAATCTTACTCATAATGTGCAATTATAAACTCCAGTAAGGAAGCGTATTGATTTTACCTCTGTAAATGCCTTTCAGGTCAATTACAATTGGGCTGTCGCTGGAAATGGTTCTGAAGTAATCTTCGTCAAATCCCAAGTAGTCTTTGTGGTTCACCGCTACTACCACGGCGTCATAGTCATTGGTAGGATTCTCCACCAGGCCAAAGCCGTATTCATGGCTTAACTCCTCTGAAGAGGCATAAGGGTCTACGACATCTACCTGCACCCCAAAACTTTTCAACTCATTGATGACATCGGCTACCTTGGAGTTACGGATGTCTTCCACGTTTTCTTTGAAGGTAGCGCCCATTACCAATACTTTGGCCTTGGAGATGGCTTTCCCCTCTTTGATCATCATTTTGATGGCTTTGCTGGCCACGTAGGCGCCCATGCCGTCATTGATGGTGCGGCCGCTTAAAATGATTTTGGAATCATACCCTAAGGCTTTTGCCTTATAGGTAAGGTAGTAAGGATCCACGCCAATGCAGTGACCACCCACCAGACCCGGGAAGAATTTCAGGAAGTTCCACTTGGTACCAGAAGCCTCCAACACTTCATAAGTGTTGATGTTCATCCGGTCAAAGATGATGGAAAGCTCGTTCATCAGCGCGATGTTCACGTCACGCTGGGTGTTTTCAATGATCTTCGCCGCTTCTGCCACTTTGATAGATGACGCACGATGTACACCGGCCTCAATCACCAGTTCATAGACCTTAGCAATCACATCCAGAGACTCTTCATCACAGCCAGATACCACTTTCACAATTTTGGTAAGCGTGTGCTCTTTATCACCAGGGTTGATACGCTCCGGTGAGTACCCAACCTTAAAGTCAGTAGGGAACTTCAGACCAGACTCACGCTCTAGTACCGGAATACAGTCTTCTTCAGTACAGCCCGGATACACAGTAGACTCAAACACCACGTAATCTCCTTTTTTCAGCACCTTCCCTACAGTAGCAGAGGCACCTAAAAGAGGCTTCAGGTCTGGTAAAGCGTAGGCGTCAATGGGGGTTGGAACAGCTACGATAAAGAACCGGGCTTCTTTTAGAACATCCAGCTCATGGGTGAAGGTGATATCTGTACCTTCAAACGCTGATGCCTCCAACTCGCCGCTAGGGTCAATGTTATTCTTCATCAACTCTACCCGCTTTTCATTGATATCAAAGCCAATCACGCTTATCTTCTTCGCGAACTCCAATGCAATAGGGAGTCCTACATATCCCAGGCCGATTACTGCCAGTTTGGCTTCTTTATTGAGGAGTTGTTGGTACACAGTTAATCTATTTAAATGGAAGATTTAGTTACTGAATTATTACTCAAAATGTATTTCTCACCCGTTTCCGGGCAAAGGGCTTCCTGGTATTCATTGAAGCCTAGCTTATGCCCGGCCTCACTTACCCAGCCATGCTGTTGGGAGGGATTCCCATAGACTAAGGCATAAGGAGCCACATCTTTGGTCACTACTGCCCCCGCACCTATCAAAGCATATGCCCCAATGGTATGGCCGCACACAATAGTAGCATTGGCTCCAATGCTAGCTCCTTTCTGCACCAAGGTTTTTTTGTATTCGCCCTGCCGGTTAATGGCACTCCTGGGATTGAGCACGTTAGTAAAAACCATGGAGGGCCCCAGAAAAACATCATCCTCACAAACCACGCCCGTGTATACAGAGACATTATTCTGGATTTTGACGTTCTTTCCTAATACCACGCCTGGTGAAATAACCACGTTTTGCCCTATGTTGCAGCGCTCTCCTATCTGACAACCAGACATAATGTGAGAAAAATGCCATATTTTAGTACCCTCCCCAATCTGACACCCTTCGTCTATAACGGCGGTTTCATGGGCAGAAAACAAGGGGGCGGGTTGGCTCATGGATATGGTGAATCAAAAGAATCAGACTCCTTACGAAGAAACAGGCGCTTTAGATATTATTTTTTCAGCGCAAAGGTACAAGTTTTTCATTATTTAGGGTAACCCATTTGTTACCACGTCCCTAAACCGTATTTCCACGCCACACGGCCTCTGCCATGCGGTCTTTCCCACGCAGGTCTTGGTACACGTTTATCTCTTGGTAACCTAGTTCCTGTAGTAGGGCAATGGTCTGCGGGGCATATCGCTCATTGATCTCAAAGAAGAGCCGGCCGCCTGGCTTTAAGAGCCCCTGCGCCACCTGACCAATGCGCCGGTAAAAAAGCAGCGGGTCTGTATTGGGCACAAACAGGGCCAGGTGCGGTTCAAAGGCCAGTACGTTTTCCCGCATCAGGCCTTTCTCTTCTTCCAGCACGTAGGGCGGGTTGCTAATCACCGCGTCTAAACTCTGTGGTGCCAGAGCGGGCACCTCCTGCAGAATGTCCTGGTGGAGCCAGGTCACTTGATGCTGCAGCGCTACGGCGTTGGCTCTTGCCACGGCCAAGGCTTCTTCAGACACATCCAATCCCCAAACCTGGGAAGAAGGCAGTTCTGCTGCCAGCGTGATGGGAATACAGCCACTCCCGGTGCCTATATCCAGTAATTTCACCTCAGAGTGACGCTTATAAACATTAATGATTCGCTGCACCAGTTCCTCGGTCTCAGGGCGGGGAATGAGCACAGCCGGGGTTACGTTAAAGTCGCGGCCATAGAAAGACGCCTCTCCCAACACGTATTGTAGTGGTTCCTGCCAAAGCAGCCGCTCCAGGCACTGCTGCACCTGTGCAGACAAACCCACAGGCAGAGGTTCCTGCCGGCGTTGCAGTAGCCCCATCCTGCCGGTTTGCAGAAAATGTTGCAGCACCCACTCTGCAATGGTCCGGGCCTCAGGTTCCTCATAAAGGGCTCCTAACTGGCGTGTCAGGCTTTTTAACGTCTCTTCAATGGTAGGCATACGCGTGGTTTTGGGCAATTTCTGAAAAAACACCCGATATTCGGGTATGGAAACCGGGTACACGCGTAAATACACACCATGAAGACCGATATGAAATACATGCGGCGGGCCCTGGACCTGGCAGAATTAGGAATCGGCACCGCCCGCCCTAACCCGCTGGTGGGATGCGTGGTAGTGCATAATGATAGGATTATTGGCGAAGGCTGGCACCAGCAATATGGCGGCCCCCACGCTGAGGTAAACGCCATTAACAGCGTTCAGGATAAAAGCCTGCTGCCCGAAAGTCGGGTCTACGTGACCCTGGAGCCCTGCTCTCACTATGGCAAAACCCCACCCTGCGCCGATTTCCTGCTCCAACAGGGCGTGCGCGACGTAGTAATCTGCACCACAGATCCTAACCCCCTGGTGGCAGGCCAAGGCATCCAGAAACTGATAGACGGCGGTTGCCAGGTTCATATTGGTGTGCTGGCAGAGGATGGACTGGAACTGAACCGCCGCTTCTTCACCGCCCAAACCAAAAATCGCCCTTACCTGATATTGAAATGGGCAGAGTCATCCGATGGGTTTATTGGCTTGCCTGATTGCCAGCCTTGCCAGATCTCCGGCCCTCTGGCCAAGCTTCTGGTGCACCAGTGGCGCACCCAGGAACAGGCCATTTTAGTAGGCACCCGCACGGCGTTAAACGATAACCCCCAGTTAAACGTCCGTCACTGGCCCGGACCAGCCCCGCTACGAATTGCCATAGACAAACAGCTGCAAATACCGTCCACGCACCACCTCCTGGACAATTCTCAACCTACGCTCCTCTATACCCTGCAAGAAAAAGCAGCCACCGCCCAAACAACGTTTGTGACCCTTTCTCAAGAAAAAGAGTTTCTGGAGCAAATGCTGCAGGATCTGCACCAGAGAAACGTGCAGTCCGTTCTGGTGGAGGGCGGCGCTGTATTGCTGGAAGCGTTAATAAAGGGAAACCTCTGGGATGAGATACGGGTCTTTAGAAGCCCTGTTCTTTTAAATGAAGGCGTAAAAGCACCCCTATTGTCTCCTTCCCTGTTCACATCCCGGCGGCAAATTGGCCCAGATGAGCTAACTATCTACAGAAACTCTTAGAGAAACCCTCCCTCCCTGTTTTGGGCCTGTTTTTCCAAAATCAGGCCCAAAACAGGGAGGCCTTATAGCGCCCTTTCTCGCACCATACCAGCAACAAGTTGCACCCGAGAACTGCCCGAGTTACCTTTGCCTTTCAAAGAAAAGCTGTGCTTTACAGACCAATAGCACATCAGCACATTAAAAAAATTAGCACCTTACCTACATGGCTGAGAATTTATTCATTGACAATACACTCTCCAAAGAAGAGAAATACAAGGCCCTGCTTCCGCAGATTGAAGCCCTGGTAGCGCCCGAAACTGACTTAATCGCTAACCTTTCTAACGTAATGGCGGCCCTGAAACAAGGGTTTGGTTTTTTCTGGGTAGGCGCCTACCTGGTCAAAGAAGACCAACTGGTGTTGGGGCCGTTCCAGGGGCCGGTGGCCTGTACCCGCATTCCGTTCCACAGAGGCGTTTGTGGCGCCTGCTACACCCGCCGCGAAACCATTCTGGTACCCGACGTGGAAGCCTTCCCCGGCCATATTGCTTGCAGCAGTGACTCCAAGTCTGAGATTGTGGTCCCAGTCATCAAAGACGGCGAGGTAAAAATGGTTCTGGACGTAGACAGCGACCGTCTCAATGACTTTGACGAGACAGACCAGAAATACCTGGAGCAACTCATGAAACTGGCCGAGAACTGGTTTTAGGCTGGTATCATGAGCGCGTAGCAAGAATCACGATTCTCTGACCATGGCGTTTTAAGGGCGTTTTTCTTAAAACAGGCCCAAAACGAAGAAGCCTCATCTTTCCCAGATGAGGCTTCTTCGTTTTATATAAACTCTGGAATCCCAGAAAATCTTGCTACGTGATACGCCCTACTTGCTACTACCCAAAGAAAGAAGCAGAAGCCGGGGTTTTCAGCTGGGCAATCACGGTTTGGCCGCCTTTGGTCACCTGGCCCAGCTGCACCTTCACCTCAGTATCAACGGGCACAAAGATATCTACCCTGGACCCGAACTTAATGAACCCGAACTCCTCGCCCTGGTTTACTTCGTCGCCCTCGGTCACGTACCACACAATGCGGCGGGCCATGGCGCCGGCAATCTGCCGGAATAATACCTCTGGGCCAGCCAGTGATTCTACCACCACCGTGGTACGCTCGTTCTTGGTGCTGGACTTAGGGTGCCAGGCCACAAAGTAGTTACCTGGGTGGTATTTGAAATACTTCACCACCCCAGACACCGGGTTACGGGTAATGTGCACGTTAATGGGTGACATAAAGATGGAGATCTGCTTGCGCACATCATTGAAGTACTCGGGCTCCTCCACATCCTCAATCACCACCACTTTCCCATCGGCGGGGGCCACAATCAGGTCTTCATGCAGAAGCAGGTTGCGGTACGGGCTCCGGAAGAACTGAAGGATAAGCAGGAAAACGATGAGGGAAACGGCAGAGAAGATTCTGTTGAATGTAAGGTGCGTACTGTTGAAATAGTAAAGCGCCATGTTCACCACCAACATACCTAACAAGGTAAAAAACAGAATCTTTCGGCCTTCTTTATGAATTTTCATTAGACACTTCTATGGCTTATGTAGCAAAAATATAAAAAAAACCGCCCCCTGTCTAAAAAAAGACAGCAGGGCGGCAATTTTTATATAATCCTGGAGGTTTCTAAGCGGCTAATGGCCTAGAACCCACCCCTAAACTTATACGTCTGCGCTACCTTATCAATGGCTACAATGTAAGCGGCAATACGCATAGGCACGTTGTATTTCTGAGATGTGGCGTACACCTTGTTGAACGCCTCGGTCATTATCCGGTCAGAACGCTCAGTCACCATCTCCAAGCTCCACTTGTAGCCCAGGCGGTTTTGCACCCACTCAAAGTAAGAGACGGTCACCCCGCCAGAGTTGGCCAGGATATCAGGCACTACCATGATGCCCTTCTCATTGATGATCTTATCGGCGTTGGCCGAAGTAGGGCCGTTGGCGCCTTCCACAATCAGCTTGGCCTGGATCTGGTCTGCGTTGCGGGCCGTGATCACGTCTTCTACGGCGGCAGGCACCAGCAGATCTACCGCTGAGGTAAGCAGGTCATCATTGCTGATGATTTCTGCCCCAGAGAAGCCTTCTAACCTACCGCTATGGGCGTTTTTATAGATAATAGCCGCTTCAATGTCAATGCCGTTCTCGTTCCAGTAAGCCCCGCTCACGTCACTGATGCCCAGGATCTTCACCCCGCGCTCAGCCAACAGCTTGGCCGTAGAAGAACCCACGTTCCCGAAACCCTGTACCGCAGCGGTAGACTGGGTGGGGTCCATGCCAAGTTTCTCCATGGCGGCCATGGCCGAAACCATTACCCCGCGTCCGGTGGCCTCTACACGACCTAAAGAACCGCCTAGCACCAATGGTTTACCGGTTACTACTGAGTTCACTGTCATGCCTTTGGTCTTGGAGTACTCATCCATTAACCAGGCCATCTCACGTGGGCCGGTACCCATGTCTGGGGCCGGAATATCCTGGTCAGGGCCGAAGGTATCAATCAGGGCTACGGTATAGGCACGGGTAAGACGCTCCAGCTCACCGGCCGACATAGTGGAAGGGTCACAGATGATACCGCCTTTGGCACCGCCGTACGGGATGTCTACCACGGCACATTTCCAGGTCATCCAGGCGGCTAGGGCTTTCACCTCATCCAGAAATACGCCTTTGTCATACCGGATACCACCTTTAGAGGGGCCCAGGATATTGGAGTGGATTACTCTAAAGCCTTCAAACACGCGCACACTACCGTTATCCATGGTCACAGGCAGGTTCACGATCACCTGCCGGGTGGGCGACTTTAAGACCTCATAGGTTTCGTCATCCAGGCCCAGGGCTTCTGCCGCTATGTTAAACCTTGACATCATGGACTCAAAAGGATTTTCCTTGTCCTTGATAGGAGCTGGCTCTTTGTAGGCCATCTTGTTATTAATGTATGCTGCCATAATTATTAAATTAATAATCCAGGGGTATATTATGGCCGCAAAATTACCAAATAAACAAACGAAACCTAACCTGACCTGCTTTATTCGTGCTTTTATCTTAGCCTACCAGCTCTAAAAAAGCCACTAAAAACGGAACTACCAGAATAAGGCTATCAAACCTATCTAAAATGCCACCGTGGCCCGGAATCAAGGTGCCGGAGTCTTTCACACCCAAGCTGCGCTTGAGCATAGACTCCACCAGATCACCCAGCACGCCAAACACAGAAACCAGTACGGCCACCCCCAGCCAATGCCCCAACGTGAGGTCTGTGAAATAAAGGGAGAGCAACCAGGCTATGGCAATGGAAAGCAGCACGCCGCCTACCCAGCCTTCCCAGGTTTTGCCCGGTGAGATACGCGGGAACAATTTATTCTTGCCAAATTTTTTGCCTGCCGCGTAGGCCCCAGTGTCTGAGGCCCAGATCAGGAATATAATCCCCAGAATGATTTGCCAGCTGTATCTGCCCGGCAGAAAAGCCAATACATGCAGCAAGGTGAAAGGGGCCGCTATGTAAAAAACCCCCACCAGCGTAAGCGCGGCATTGGTGAAAGGCTGCTCTTTTTTTCCGTACAGCTCGGCTACCAGAGCCAGGAGCATGACCGGCGGCAGCAGAAAGAGCCAATCAGGGGAAAGGGCGCCGTACTCCACGGCAAAACCTAGCAGATAGAGCCCCACTCCCAAGGCCAGGCCAACCAGACGGTCGGGCTGAAAGCCTTTGTCAGAGAGTAACCGGTAAAACTCCAGTAGCCCCAGCACGGTAAGCCCCAGAAAAAGCAGAAAGAAGGTCCACTCGTTCCAGTAGATGGCCCCTATGAACACCGCCCCTCCTATAATGCCAGCCAGCAGCCTGAGCTGCAGGTTATTAAGTTCTTTCTTAGGTTTCTCCATATAAAAGATGCTTATACGCGCATCTGGGCGGGCTGGGGATTTTCTTAAATCGGTTTTAAAGGTGTTTTTTTGGAAAAGAGGCCTAAACCAGGCTTTCCTCTTCGGGGCGGGCCGGGAACGGAAGCCTTCTGAACCCGTGGTACAGCACGTACAGCAGCCCCAGGCTCATGGCCAGCGAAAGCAAAGAGACATGCCAGGGCGAGGCCTCAGTAGATTCCACATTCATGTCTACCTGGCCCCGCTGCTGCAGGTACATCATGAGCACCATAAAGCCATTGTTCATGAAATGGCCAATAATGGGCACCCAGATGTTTCCAGACCACCAATACAGGTAGCCAAACACCACGCCCAGGAAAATACGCGGCACCACGCCATAGAACTGCATGTGAATAATACCGAAGATGATGGCTGCTACCCAGATAGCCAGATGCGGGTTACGCCACCAGCGCTGTAGTTCGTTCTGTACAATGCCCCTGAACACCAGTTCCTCGCCAATGGCGGGCAACACCGCAAACACTACCATACCCAGCAGTAACTGTGGCACAGTGCTGATTTTGGTTAGTTCCAGGGTAAGTTGGCGCAGGTATTCCTCCTTGGCCTTGGCCCATTGCTCAAAGCCGTCCATAAACGCCGGGAAGTCTACATTAGCGTTCCAGTATACTAGCCAGGAGGCCGCCGGCAAGATCACCAGCATCAGCACGGCGCTGCCCAGCAATAAATAAGCTGGAATAGTAGGCCTGGGCGACAGGAAAGCCGCCGGCTTGTGCGCATACACTTTTAGAAAACCCAGAGACGCCAGCGTGAAACCTACCAAATGCACCACTCCCTGGAAAAATACCAGGGCGCTACGGCTGCCGGGATAGGCGCTGGGGTTGGCCAGCATCTCGCTTACCTCCGTGAGGCCGTAGCCCCAGAAGAGTTTGATGAGCACCATGGCCAGAAAGTTTCCAATGAACAGGCCCGGCACCACAAACAGACAGAAGAGCAAAAGCGACTTAAAAGGATGGAGCGCGGGCGAGATGAAACCTTTCATATAGGCGGTGTGGTTTTAATGAGGTAAATTTACGCGAATTATTTAAACTCAATCACGTGGTAAAAATCGGCAATATTGAGCTTCCGGACTTCCCGCTACTGTTAGCACCCATGGAAGACGTAAGCGACCCGCCGTTCAGGGCAGTGTGCAAGGCCAACGGCGCCGACTTAATGTATACAGAGTTCATTTCCTCTGAAGGCCTCATCCGGGACGCCGCCAAGAGCCGCCAGAAGCTGGACATCTTTGATTATGAGAGCCCCATCGGGATCCAGATCTTTGGGGCAGACATAGAATCTATGCGCGAGAGCGCGGTGATCTCAGCGCAGGTAGGCCCGGATTTAATTGACATCAACTACGGCTGCCCCGTGAAGAACGTGGCCTGCAAAGGCGCCGGCGCGGCCCTGCTCCGTGACATCCCCAAGATGGTGGCCATGACCTCGGCTATTGTGAAAGCGGTGGAGCCCTTCGGCTTGCCGGTGACTGTGAAAACCCGCCTGGGCTGGGACGACAGCACCAGAAACGTGGAGGAAGTAGCCGAGCGCCTGCAGGATATTGGCATCAAAGCCCTTACCGTGCACGGCCGTACCCGCGTGCAGATGTACAAAGGCGAGGCTGACTGGACCCTGATAAGAAAGATAAAGGAGAACCCCCGCATTCAGATCCCCATCTTCGGGAACGGCGACATTGATACGCCGCAGAAGGCGCTGGAATACAAGGAGCAGTACGGCGTTGACGGCATCATGATTGGCCGCGCCTCTATTGGCTACCCCTGGATCTTCAGGGAGATCAAGCATTACCGCGAGACCGGTGAGCTGCTGGCCCCACCCACCTTGCAGGAGCGCATTGACATGTGCAAGATGCATTTTGACAAAAGCCTGGAGTGGAAAGGCCCGCGCCTGGGCATCTTTGAGATGCGCCGCCACTATGCCAATTACTTCCGGGGCCTGCCCAACGTGAAAACCTACCGCACCCGCCTGGTGCAGACTGAGGACCCCGAGGAGATCTACGCCATCCTGGATGAGATTGCCACCTCCATGGAATACGCTGAACTATAAGCAGGATTTTCAGGATTAGGTTTAATTTTCAGGATTGGGTTAGTGGCCTGGTGCGTTTTGGGCCTGTTTTTCAGAAAACAGGCCCAAAACGCATTTTTGTTTTCAGGGCCGGCTAAGCTATTGGCAGAGACACTCGTAGGACCTCCGGACACTACGAGGTCTTACAGCTGGAAATATTACTGCGTCAAACCTCACAGTTTTTTCTAAGACATTAAGAGTAGTGTAGTGTAAGTTACCACAACACCGTTTCCTCAAATGACCTCGTAGTGTCCGGAGATCCTACGAGTGTCTCCGTGACAACCGTTTTAAGCCCGTTTTCTGGAAAACGGCTCTGAAACGCGTTAACATCCCCTATCTTTGCACCTCCATTTTTTGCGCCACCGCTGTGTCTACCAAAACCACCTCTTCCGCTATTACTGAGCAACCTTCTACCCCGGCGTTGGCTTGGATTATTCTGGGCGGCCTGTCCCTGATCTGGGGTACTTCTTTTATTTTGATCAAGAAAGGGCTGGCGGTTTTCTCCTCAGATGAGTTGGGCGCGCTGAGGATTACTATTGCCATGCTGGCCCTGCTGCCCTTCGCGTTGAAAGGCCTCAAAGCCCCTAAGCCTGGGCAGTGGAAGTTCTTGGTGATTAGCGGCTTAATTGGAAATCTGTTTCCGGCGTTTTTGTTCGCGTACGCTGAGACCCAGTTGGCCAGTGGCCTTGCTGGCGTGCTCAACTCCTTGACGGCCCTTTTCACGCTAGTTATTGGCGCGGTCTTCTTTCACCAGCGCATTACGCTGCTGCGGGTGCTGGGTATTTTGATTGGGATAGGCGGAACGGCGGTGTTGATTTTTTCGGGCAGCGCCCAGGAAACCTCTTCTAACTCTTTTTTTGGGCTGTATGTGGTGCTGGCTACGGTACTGTATGGCGGCAGCCTGAACATTATCAAGCATTGTCTGGCCGGCATCAAGCCCCTGACCATGGCCAGTCTTTCTCTGCTCACGGTGGGCCCGTTGGCCTTTGGGTATCTACTTTCTACTTCGGCGTTTAACAAATTAGCCACGCAGCCGCAGGCCTGGGAGGCGCTGGGGTACATTACGCTGCTAGCGGTTTTCAGTACGGCCATTGGCTTGGTGTTCTACAACAAGCTCATCCACATGACCAATACGCTTTTTGCCAGCACTTCTACCTACCTAATGCCTATTGTGGCACTGGGCTGGGGCCTAGCCGATGGCGAGAGTATACACCTGATGCATTATGTGGGGATGGCGGTAATTCTGGCGGGAGTGCTGCTGGTGAACAGGGCCAAATAAAGAAACTACCTATCGGCGCGGCTTCTCAGTAGCCAGGCCACCGCTTCCTGCTCTGAGGTAAATACGGCCACTTGCGTGAGCTTGCCCAGGTTAATGAGGTAGTCAAACCCGAAGTTATGTTCAATATAGTAGTAATGGGAGGGCATGACCAAATTGGCGAAATAATTCTGCTGGCCCAGCCTTTCTTCCACCATCGGGAAATATTCCTGCAGCAGCCAGGCCTCATCCTCTTCAGAGACTTTACCCCGACTTCTCAGGTCAAACATCCAATAGCAGCCGCCTACCTCTTCGGCCAACTCCAACGCCTTTAGATACCCATTCCGCAAACCCTCAGAATCTGGGGCCTTGAACCACCGCAGGAACAAAACGTCCAGGTCTTTGCGGTAGGTTAGCTGCAGTTGGCTCTCTAGTAAGTTTCTCTCTATCACTGGGTATAAACGTATTGCGGGAAGACCCACCCAGCTACAACATAGCTTAGATGAATCTTCCCGCAAGATACGCCCGGAAGTTGACTAATTTAAAGATGTTACAACCTTTTTAATTGCCCACCGTAAGGCCACCCATTAAAAAGGATACTAACCGTTAGACAACTGCTGCGCGTTGGGCTAGTTTACTGTGTTTGTAACTGTACCCGAAGTAGATAGCCAACCCAATTAAGAGCCACACGGTGAACAGCAACCAGTTGTTTACACCCAGTTGGGTCATAAGATACAGGTTGGTTAAAAGGCCCAGGACTGGTAATAAAGAAAGATTATTCCGGAAGGATACCCAGGCCAGCAGCACACAGGAGATCAGGAACACCAGCATAGGAATCTGGTGCCGGAATTCTTCATAGCCGCCGCTCCAGCCTACCGCTCCCCAGAATTCATCAATGGCTTCCCGGTTATACACCAGTACCAGGCCGCCGGCCACCGCCAGCAGCAAAGGCACCAGAAACTTTCCGTTCAGATAGGGCACTTTGAATCGTGCGTCTGAGGTGCCGTGCGGGTCAATCATTAAGATACCGCCGCACACCAGCGCAAACGCGAACAGGGTGCCAATGCTGGTCAGGTCAATAACCAGGTCCATGTTCAGCAGCAAGGCCGGCACGCCCACAAAGAAACCAGTCACCAGGGTAGAGAACGAAGGCGTTCTGAAACGGGGGTGCACTTTAGCGAAAACCGGGGGCAACAACCCGTCGCGGGACATGGTCATCCAGATGCGGGGCTGCCCGATCTGGAACACCAGCAACACAGACGCCATGGCGAAGATGGCACTCACGGCCACTACGCCCGCCAGCCAATCAACGCCTACTTTGGTGAACACGTAGGCCAAGGGATCGCCCACGGCCAATTCTTTATACGGCACCATGCCCGTCAGCACCAGCGTGATAATCACATACAGAACAGTACAGATAATAAGGGCGTAAATCATGGCCCGGGGCAGATCGCGCTGTGGATTCCGACACTCTTCGGCGGTGGTACTAATGGCGTCAAACCCAATGTAGGCAAAGAACACGGCAGATACGCCTTTCAAAACCCCGCCAATGCCGTTGGGCGCAAACGGGCTCCAGTTGGCCGGGTTCACGTAGAAAACCCCTACGGCAATCACGACTAGCACCACAATCATCTTCAGCACCACCAACAGGTTAGAGGCGTTTTTTGATTCTTTGATACCAATATAGACCAGGGTAGTAATAAGGGCATTGATCACGAAGGCGGGCAGGTCTACTACAAATTTACCACCCAGAAAGTCTGGGGCGGCCAGCCAGGTATTGTAGGCCACTAACTGCGCTGGGTCTGCTGCCGAAAGCGGTTTACCCGCCTGCAACAAGGCCAGCACCTCATAATACCCTTTATGGGCGCTTTGGGTCCCCATGGTCAGCCAGGCGGGAATATCCAGCCCCACTCCGCTCATTAGCCCGGTAAAATAATCACTCCAGGAAATGGCCACCACAATATTACCCACAGTGTACTCCATGATCAGCGCCCAGCCAATGATCCAGGCCGCCAACTCCCCGAAAGAGGCATAGGCGTAGGTATAGGCAGAACCGCTCACCGGAATAGTAGCCGCAAACTGGGCATAACACAGCGCCGAGAACGCACAGGCAATGGCCGTGAACACAAACAGCAGAGACACGGCCGGTCCGCCTTCATAGCTGGCGTTGCCAATGGTACTGAAGATACCCGCCCCAATGATAGCGGCAATGCCCAGGGAAGTCAGATCCCTTACGGTCAGGTTGCGCTCCAGCCCCTCTTCCACGGCTCCCGGGTGGGTAGCCACATCGGCGGGCGGCGTGTGTAAAACAGCATTTAAACTCTTGCGACGAAAAAGACTTTTTAGACTCACGTGTTGGGCTTCAGGTAAAATTCAGGGGTAAAAGTTAAGGAAAATATTCTGAATGCGTATATTTAGACAAACCCCTGCCTATGACCGCCACCCGCCTCACCGTTTCCGTGCCCCAGCCTTGCCAGGAAAACTGGGAGGAAATGAGGCCTGAGTTTCAGGGCCGTTTTTGCAAAAACTGCCAGAAAACAGTGGTAGACTTTACCCAAATGTCTGATTATGAGGTGGTGAATTGGCTGGGGAAAGAAAACGGACGCGTTTGTGGAAGATTCAAGCAAAACCAAGTAGCAAGAGAATTAGTGGCTGTTTCCAGCCCGCCCAGGCGGTGGCCTTGGCGGGCAGCATTGGTAGGGTTTGCGGCCTGGCTGAGTTCCAAAACGACGGAAGCGCAAACGCTCTCAGTTGCAAACCAGAAATCCCACCAATCTCCAAGGGCTTCTGTGGCCGCTCAACCAGAACAATCACTTGCCCCTATTTATAAGGGCGTAGTGGTGGATAGCGCTACCGGAGAACCAATGCCAGGAGTTACGATACAGCTTGAAGGAACATCTATAGCCACACCCACTAACGTCAACGGAGAATTTGAATTGAAAATCCCTACTAATGGCCTAAATCATTCAAAAGAAAAGATTACGGTTTCTTTTATAGGATTTATGACGGAGACAAGGCTATTGTCTGAGCTTAAACCAGGCAGAATTGAGAAAATTGCCCTCAGCCCAGATCAAAGAAAAATGGGCGAAGTAATTGTGATTGCCGGCGGCGCAGTGGTCAAGCCTGCCAAAAAGAAAGAGCAGCAACCGGGCTTTTTCCAACAGTTTAAAAAGAAAAAGCCCTAAACCTGTTTTGAGCCTGTTTTCCTAAAAACAGCCTCAAAACGCCTCACCGATTTAAAATCAACCGGAACGTGGTGCCTTTGCCTACCTCAGAAGATTTCACAAACAGCCGGCCCTGGTGGTAGTTCTCAATAATACGCTTGGCCAGCGCCAGACCCAGGCCCCAGCCGCGTTTCTTGGTGGTGTAGCCGGGCACAAACACTTCCTGCTGCTTGGTCTTGGGGATGCCTTTGCCGGTATCTTGTATATCTAGGGCCAGGGCGTCTTTGGCGCCCGTTTTCAAGATGCGGAGGGTAATACTGCCTTTACCGTCCATGGCGTCTACGGCGTTTTTGCAGATGTTCTCAATCACCCACTCAAACAGCGGTATATTCACCTTGGCTGTGGTCTCCGGCGGAAAATCAGTCTCCACGTAAAAGGCCACCTTGCTGGAAACCCGGTTTCTTAGGTAACCAATGGCGTTTTCCACCACCCGCAGCATGGGCTCGTCTTTCAGGATTGGCACCGACCCAATATTGGAGAACCGTTCGGTGATGATCTCCAAGCGCCGCACGTCTTTGCCCAGTTCTTCCACAATAGGTTCCTCCGCGAAGCGGGGGCTTGCTTTCAAGTACTCATACCAGGCCATGAGCGAGGAAAGCGGCGTGCCCAGCTGGTGGGCCGTTTCCTTGGCCAGCCCCACCCACACGCGGTTCTGCTCCGCTTTGCGGGAATAACTGAAGGCATAGTAGGCAATCACTGAAAGGCAGGCAATGACCGTGAGCTGCACATAGGGGTAGTAGCGCAGTTGGGTGAGCAGCTCAGAGTCTTTGTAGAAAATGTAGTTTTTGAAATCTTCCTGGTAAGAGACCACAATGGGTTTGTGCTGGGCCTTCATTTTGGCCACCTCACGTTTCAGGAGCGCTTTTTTGCGGCTTTCTGAAATTTTTTCGGGGATTTCAAGGTTCTTATAGGCGAGGGTGTTCTCCTTTTCGTCGGTGAGGATAACGGGCACTGAACGGTTGGCGTCAATGATTTCCTCCTGCACAAAAACCAGGTTCTCGCTGTCAATCTCAGGAGAGCCCATGTACTTGAGGCCTTTGGCGTACAGGTCAATGAGTTGCTGCTCGCGCTCAGAGAGTTTAGCCACCAGCACGTTGGTATAAATGACGGTGGCAGCCCCAATAACCAGGGCCACGGTCATGATAAGCAGCTTAAGGCGTGATTTCTTAGAATAAATGGAGGTTGGAATCATGGATAAAGCAACGCTTGAACCAATACGCCCGTCAAGGGGATAGAGTTCTTTCTAAACGAAGATAGCAGAAGAACCGTCTGTCGCCTTCAATTTGGAATGAGTATAAATAAAAGAAAGAATGAAAAGTAATTCCTTTTTAATAGATACTGAAGTAATTTTGCACACTATTTCAAAACTGCCGTATGCTTCAGAATTTTAGAGCCGTCAGTCTTTCTTATAAAAAGGCTCCCTTAGACATAAGGGAACTAATCGCATTGGATGAGGGGTCGTGTCGCCAGTTTCTGCAAACGCTCAAGGACTTCATTCAGGCGACTGACATTTTAGTTCTTTCCACGTGCAACCGCACCGAGGTCTATTACACCTCAGATGATGACTACAGCCACGAGATTGTGAAGCTGCTAGGCATTAGCAAGGGTATTGCCAATATTTCTCAGTACCTGGATTACTTCACCATTGTAAACGAGCACCGTGACGCCGTGCAGCATCTGTTCAACGTGGCCATGGGCCTGGACGCGCAGGTAGTAGGCGACATGCAGATCTCCAACCAGGTAAAGCACGCCTACCAGTGGAGCGTAGACAGTGACACCGCCGGCCCGTTCCTGCACCGTTTGCTGCACACCACCTTCTTCACCAACAAGCGCGTAGTACAGGAAACCTCTTTCAGAGATGGGGCTGCCTCTACCTCTTACGCGGCCCTAGAGTTGGTGGAAAGCCTTACGGCCGAAATCGCCAACCCCTCTATCTTAGTGGTAGGCTTAGGCGAGATTGGCGCCGATGTTTGCCGCCACTTAAAAGACTCTGATTTCAAGAACGTAAAAATCTCTAACCGCACTCAAGCCAAAGCCCAGCTGCTGGCCGAGGAGTGCGGCATGGAAGTGGTTCCGTTTGAGGATCTGGTAGAGGCCATGAAAGCCGCCGATGTGATCATTTCTTCGGTAGCCCGTGATGAGCCTTTCTTCACCAAGGAGATGGTGAGCCGCCTGAACGTGCTTACCTACAAGTTCTTTATTGACCTGAGCGTTCCGCGTAGCGTAGAGCCAGAGATAGAGCAGATACCTGGGGTGTTAGTATATAACATTGACGCCATCCAGAATAAGGCATCTGCCGCCCTGCAGCGCCGCATAGAAGCTATTCCGCACGTAAAGCAGATCATTTCTGAGTCTATAGATTCGTTTGAAGACTGGACCAAGGAGATGAATGTGTCGCCTACCATCCAGAAACTAAAGAACGCGCTGGAAACCATCCGGCAGGAGGAAATGGCCCGCTACCTGAAAAAGCTTTCTTCTGAGGAAGCCAAACACGTAGAGGAAATCACCAAGTCCATGATGCAGAAGATCATCAAGCTGCCGGTTCTCCAACTGAAAGCCGCCTGCAAACGCGGCGAGGCCGAAACCCTCATTGATGTGCTCACTGATCTTTTTGACCTGGAAAAACAATCAACAGAGGCTCAGCATTAATACTTTATTACATCACTATTAGAAACAGGACGCTCCGCACAGGGCGTCCTGTTTTGTTTTTATATACTTCTTGATACCAGAATGTAGGGGCAATCCCTTGTGGTTGCCCTCTTACGTTCCCTAAGCGTTAGGCCATCCACAAAGGATTGCCCCTACTTAGGGTTTTAAGCCTGATTTTAGGAAAACAGGCTTAAAACGGAAAATTCCCTCCTACTTAACTCATTCCCTTTGTCAACTTGAAAGGACCTTTGAGCAAACGGCAGTAGCGTGTAATCATGGTCATTACCGTACGCTACCAAAATCCTTTCAGGATGACAAAAGAGGAGAAGGCGCAAAGGCAAGTTGCAGCCGAAGCAGGAGGAAGAAAGGAAAAGCAGTGGCAAAAGCTCATCTCTTGCAAATGCACAGGGCCCTATATTCCGGAAAAGAACCAATCGGTTGCTTATATTGGCGGCATGAAAAAGCTCCTCCTCCTTGTCACTACCGTATTCGTTTCTTTCACCGGCCAAGCGCAGGTAAAATGGGTGCCTAGCCCAGAGCACCAGCAAGGCTTGCCGTCCTCGGTGAGGGTTTTCACCACGTCAGATTCTTTGGATGGCAAAGCCTTCAGGGCTTTTTACCTGGAGGCAGATTTAAAGGACCCAAAGTTGGAGGTACTCACCAGGGTAGGAAATGGCAAACGCTATACGCCAATGCAGTATTATGAGCAGGAGCCCGGCAACGTGCTGGCGGTGGTCAACACCACGTTTTTCTCCTTCGCAGATAACAGCAACCTGAACCTGGTCATCAATGACGGCAAGGTGCTGGCCCCGCAGACCGCCGTGCGGCGCAAGAACCCCAAAGGCTCAGATACCCTCACCTACTACCCCACCACCGGCGCCATCGGCTTCTTCCGGAACCGCACCGCCGACGTAACCTGGGCCTACAACGTGGGCAAGAAAAAGAAAACCATGGAACTGGCTGCCCCTTATGCCACCAGCCAAAATGGCCAGGCTGCACCGGCGCCTTCTAAGAAAACCGTGAAGGGCATGAAACGCTGGAAACCCCAGGTAGCCGTGGGCGGCGGCCCTGTTCTGGTGCAGGATGGGAAAGTACATGTGACCGCTGAGGAAGAGATGCGCGGCAGCGCCAGCTTTACCGGGCCAAATCCCCGCACCGTGATGGGCTACACACCAAACCAAAAATTGATTATTCTCATGGTAGAAGGTCGCAACAAGGGCATAGCCGAAGGCGCCAGCCTGGACCAATTGGCCCGCTTGATGGTAAGCCTAGGCTGCAATGAAGCCCTGAATCTGGACGGGGGTGGCTCCAGCGCTTTGGTTGTGAAAGGAAAGGATACTATTAAACCCTCAGATAAAGAAGGCCAGCGGCCGGTGCCTGCGGTGCTGGTGCTCAAGTACAAGCAGTAACTTCCCTGGCTCCCTTTCACCATTTTAGGATAGGCTAATAAGTAGAATATCCTGAAAAATAAAAACCGTTTCTGGCCTACTTTTTTCAAAACAGGCTGGAAACGGTTTCAGGGAATACTTACTTGACGCAGGGGGTGACAGAGCAAGTAGGAAGGTTACAGATCGCCGCAACATTCCTCCAGGCAGTCAATGACATCAATCAGCTTAGGAATGGAAAGGGAATAATAGATTTTGGTGCCTACCTTGAAAGACGAGAGCACGCCCTTGTCTTTAAGGGTGATCAAATGCTGTGACGCAATAGCCTGCGGCAGATCCAGGTAATTATAGATCTCCGTCACCGTCATTTTATCTTCTTTACCCAGAAGATCCACAATGGCCAACCTTTTGGGGTGCGCCAACACCTTGAGCATAGACGCCGCCTTATCTATCTTCTTAGACTCAACTCTGGATAATAAACTTTTCATAAATGACACACTAAAACCAGTACTACAATAGACGCGCCCACCGCGCCTTTAAACCCGCCCTACAACCCGTTTTACTTAGCACCATAACATTCTGCTACTTTAACGCATGGCCACTTGCCATAGTATAGGTATCATGCCGGGGACTTCGCTAGCCGGAGTTGACGTGGCTTATTGCAGATTTACGTATAAAGAAGATAATTGGATATATAAAATACTTAATACTGAAACAGTTCCATATTCAAATATATGAGAGCGACGCCTGACAGGCCGCTGAGAGGCAACCGACCCCGGCATAATCGCCGCAGACAGGGCTTCTAGGCCTCATCCAAGCCAACTGTTAAAAATTTTGTTGGGGCTAAAAAATTTTCTTCTGCGTCCAATTCTTTCTGAAAAGCGCCCATTTCCACTTACCTCTAAAATGCAAATGGACATCCTTGGAGAAACAGGGGAAGAGAAAAAACAGCAACTACTTTAGTGGGTGTTTTGCGGATAACGGGCTGGAAATAGGAATGGACCTGCACGATTGGTCATCCCCCTACCCCCTTCAAAGGGGGACGATATGCGTGGGATGAGGCTTTCGCCTCAGGGAAGTTGGAAGCTTCCCGAATTATGAGTCCAAGTTGGAAACTTGAACCAAGAAAGACTTGCTGGTGTAAACACCCCTCTTCAGAGCTTCGCTCGCTGCCTCAAACTCTCGTTTGGGCAATCCTCAAGGGGAGAGTCTGCTTTTAATAGGCGGTGCTGTCATTATTAAGCGTTATTGCGTTTTAGGCCTGTTTCCTCAAAAACGTGCACGAAACGCTAATAACCTCTAATTCTACTTTGCTTCTACCACGCATTTCCCGATTCCAGTCTTTACTTCGAGCGCCTCGCTTGTGGCCCGGCAATGGCGTTGCTAAGGGCAGACTGCAACTCGGCCGCAAGGGCAGTGCGAGGGGGAAAGACGGGGCCCCGCGGCCGTGAGCGCTCGGAGGGAAACCATGCAACAATACTGTATAAGGACTTAAGGCGACAGCGGGCACCACGCCAGCAGCAGGCGGAAAGGCGTGCACAAGGTAGTAGCAAGAGAGAGGGAGTCTTAACGGCAAACATAACATGCCTGAACCGATATGAAACAAGGTTACCTATAATCCATTCCCCCCTTGCCATTGCCTCCGGAAGCAACTATATTTCAAGAAGTTTCCAAGCCCCGTACTGTCTTCTATGAAATGGACCAAAGCCTTTGTCTCTGTTGCGCTCACCTTATTGGCGGTGTATGGCCTTAACCGCACCTACGGCATTATTCCGGCGTTGGGGCCGTTTTTGAGCCCGTATGAAGGCTTCTGGCGGAACAGTGAGCGCGAAGGCGAATTCCAGAGTGAGGAGTTGGCGTTGGAAGGGCTGCAGGCGCCGGTGCAGGTACGGTTTGACTCTTTGCGGGTGCCGCACATCTTCGCGCAGAATGATCATGACCTGTATTTAGCGCAGGGCTACCTTACTGCTAAAGACCGGCTGTGGCAAATGGAGTTCATGACCCACGCCGCTGCGGGCCGACTGTCAGAGCTTATTGGTGACCGCACATTGGAGATGGACCGCTACCAGCGCCGCATGGGCATGGTGACCTCGGCCCAGAAATCACTGCAGAAGATGCTCGCCGATCCGCAGAGCCGGATGGCCCTGGAAGCGTATACCGCCGGGGTGAACGCCTATATTGACCAATTATCCCCGCACGACTATCCGTTTGAGTACAAGCTGCTGCACTACGCCCCAGAGCGCTGGTCGCCGGTAAAGATAGTTCTGCTGCTCAAGATGCTCACCAATGACATGACCGGGTACTCAGATGACCTGCGCATGACCAACAACCTACGCAAATTCGGCGCAGCCACCATGAAAGACCTGTTCCCTGATTATCCCTTCCGGGAGGAGCCGATTATGGTGGCCGGGGCCCAACCCAAATTCAAGCCGGTGCCTATTCCGCCCACGCCCGCAGAGTTTATGGCCGGCGCAGCGCTTCATTCCCTGGAACGGCAGAAGCCCGAAAACCTGGGCAGCAACAACTGGGCCGTAGCCGGGGCCCGCACCGCCAGCGGTTATCCCTTGCTGGCCTCAGACCCGCATCTGGGCCTCACCCTGCCTTCCATCTGGCACGGGGTTCAGTTGCACGCACCGGGCATTAATACCTACGGCGTAATGATACCGGGCGCGCCGGGCGTGGGCATTGGGTTCAACGAGCATATTGCCTGGGGCATGACCAACGTGGGCGCCGATGTGCTGGATTGGTACGAAATCAAATTCAAGGACAACACGCGCCGACAATATTGGCACGGAGGGCAATGGAAACCGGTGCGCCGGGTAGTGGAGAAAATAAAGGTGAAAGGCGGCAAAGACGTGGTAGACACGGTACTCTACACCCATCACGGTCCGGTGGCCTACCTTCCTAATGAGAAGCCCTTCCGGAGCGGCAACACACCCACAGGCCACGCCCTGCGCTGGATTGCCCATGACAACCAAAACGAACTCAAAACGCTGTTCCTCATCAACCGCGCCACCAATTACCCGCAGTTCAGGCAAGCACTGGTTACCTGGGCGGCCCCGGCGTTTAATTTCGTCTACGCCGATACCCAGAACATTGCTATTGTCTCCAATGGCTTATTCCCGCTCAAGTGGCCAGGGCAAGGCAAGTTCCTGCTGGATGGCACCAATCCCGCCCATGACTGGCAGGGCTGGATTCCCATGAACCAGGTGCCCATGACCCTGAACCCAGCGCGCGGCTTTGTAAGCTCAGCGAACCAATCGCCGGTAAACCCGAAGGACTATCCCTATTACCTGGGTTCCACGTTTGCCGGCTATGAACGGAGCGCCCGCATCAACCAGCGCTTAACGGCCATGACCCAGGCTACGCCAGACAGTTTCAGGGTGCTGCAGACCGATAATTACAGCTTTGTACCTAAGAATATACTGCCCACTTTACTGGGACTGATTGACCATAACACCCTTTCGGGCAAACAGAGGAAAGCTTTTCAGACCCTGGCTGGGTGGAACTACCGCTTTGAGGCCAACCTACTCGCGCCGTACCTATTTGAGGAGTGGACCCAACGCTTGGCCAAGGCTATTTTCTTTGATGAATTTCCGCCGGAAACCCAGAAGGCACCTTCGCGCGACCGCCTGGTGCAGATGCTCTTGCAGGAACCCAACGCGCCCTGGTATGACAACGTGAACACGCCCCAGAAAGAAACCCTACCCCAATTGGTTAACACCACCTTCAAGCACGTAGCCGACAGTCTATACACCACTGACCAGAAGGGCCAATGGGGCAACGCGCGCAACTCCACCATCAAACACATGGCCCAGCTGCCGGGCTTCGGGCAGAAGTTGTTTGCCGGCGGAAGCGCCAATTCCATCAATGCCCTCAATGGCAGCCACGGCCCGTCTTGGCGAATGGTGGTGCAGATGGGGCCGCAGGTGCAGGCCTGGGGCGTGTACCCCGGCGGACAAAGCGGCAACCCCGGCAGCCGCTTCTATGACCAATTGCTCCATGACTGGCAGGCCGGCAAATTGCACCAACTGCTGTTTTTGAAATCAGCACAAGACCAACCGGCCGCTACTTCTATCACCTGGACCTTACAGAAAAACTAGCCATGCTTTTCCTTCTCATTCTTTTGCTCGGGCTGCTGGCCCAGTTCTTTCTGCCCTGGTGGAGCATTGCCTTGGTCTGCTTTGCCCTCGCCTTTTGGAAAGCGCAGTACGGGCGGCAGGCCTTCTTGTCGGGGTTTCTGGCCATTGGGCTCACGTGGCTGGGCGGCGCGCTGTTCTGGCATTTGGCTACCGACGGCGTACTCAGTAACCGGGTAGCCACCATGATGACCGTGAATTCCGCCTGGATTCTAGTGGCCGTGACCGCCTTTCTGGGGGCCATGGTAGGCGGGGTAAGTGCGTTGTCTGGCTACCTGGTACGTGGGTTGTGGGAATAGCCGCGTTTTAGGCCCGTTTTTTAAAAAACGGGCCTAAAACGCCGGTCGGTCTTTCAACTTTGCTATCGACTCCTTTTTAATAAGGCATAAGGGAATGAGGGTGTTTTACCTCCGTTTTGCGAAAAAGGGGCTGGAAACGGAAAATTACTTTCCGGTTTCTGGCCCCTTTTCCTGAAATTAGCCCTAAAATAACTTTCCACCCCATGCGCTTCGCACTTACCAACGGCACCATTTACTCTGGCTTTACTACCGCCCAAGGCTACGCGGTCCTTTTTGAAGACGGCAAGATTCTGGATCTGGTGCAGACAGAAGAAATTCCGGCGGACGTGACCGTGGTGGACGCTAAGGGCGGCATTATCTGCCCTGGTTTTGTAGACTTGCAGGTAAACGGCGGAGGAGGCGTGTATTTCACCCAGTATCCTACCCTGGAGAGCCTCCACACCATTAGAGACGCGCATCTGCCCTTTGGTACCACCAGTTTTCTGCCTACGGTGATCTCAGCGTTTCAGGACCGCATTCTGAAGACTATAGAAGCCGTGCGGCAGGCCATGCAGGAAGACCCCAACACGTTTCTGGGCATGCACCTGGAAGGGCCATTCTTCAGCCCTGAAAAGCCCGGCGCCCATGACACAGCCTGTATTAGATCAGCTACCCATGAGGAACTGGACGTGCTGCTGGCTACCGGAAATGACATCATCAAATACCTGACCCTGGCCCCCGAATGCGTGGAGGAAAGTATTCTGCAGCGACTGGCCCAAACGGGCATCGTGCTCTCGGCGGGGCACAGCATGGCCACCTTTGACCAGGCTCTGCAATTTTTCCAACAGGGCATCACCTCTGTCACGCACCTCTATAACGCCATGTCGGGTATAGATACCAAGCAGCCGGGGCTGGCCGCCGCTACTCTGGACTACGGCCAGGCTTGGACCAGCATTATTGTGGACGGCGAGCATTGCCACCCCTACGCCGTGCGATTGGCCAAAAAGATACTGGGCCAGAAACTGCACTTGGTCTCTGACTGTGCCGCCTGCGTAGGCTCAGACATTCCGTTCACAGACTTCGGTAATTTTAAAGCCTACTACCGCAATGGCCGCTGCGAGACCGAAGACGGCCGGTTGGCCGGTTCTGCCTTAACCATGCTGCAGGCGGTACAGAACACCGTCCACATGGTAGGGCTTGAGATAGACGAGGCGTTGCGCATGGCTACCTTGTATCCCGCCCAGGTGTTGAAAATGGAAGACCGCGTAGGGCAGTTGGTGCCGGGCGCGGTGGCCAATCTGGTGGTGCTAAACCAGGAGCTTGAGTTGCAGCAGGTATGGGTAAACGGAAAAGCGGTAGCCTTACAGCCAAAGCAGTAGTTTCTGGTTTAGGCCTCTTTTTGAAAAAACAGCCTTAAAACGCCGGCTCCCCAAGTAAAGAGTAAACGCAGGCTACTTTTATGGGAGTTACGCTTCTCCCGTTTGCTTTGCTATTTTTGGTAATAATTTAACGCTTTCTTCTACTAATACGTCAGGCCGTGGCCGGCAGGCTTTTCTGGGACTCACCCCTAAAGAAAAGGGCATTTGCCAGGGTCCTCCACTTTTACCAACCAGAATACACCCATGATAAAACAAACCTTTAAATTCTCAGGGATCGCCCTGCTGGCCACGGGCTCCTTTTTGGCCGTGAGCTGCAGCAAATCTATGACCACTGAGCAGAAGCCCGCCGCAGAGGTAGCGGTGGCCACCGTTCCGCAGGAAGAGACCCAACTACGCTCTGGTATCCTGAAGGCCAATATGGACCCTACCGTTAACCCCGGCGACAACTTTACGGCCTACGTAAATGGCGCCTGGGTGAAGAAAACCGAGATTCCGGCAGACAAGGCGGCTTACGGGGCCATGTACATTCTCAATGACAAAGCCCAGGAAGACGTAAAGGCCATCATTGAATCCTCGGCGACGGGAAAATTCGCCAATGGTTCTGAAGAGCAGAAGATAGGCGATCTGTATGAGGCCTACCTTAACACCAAGGTGAGAGACTCTATCGGATTAAAGCCTTTACAGGCCGAGTTCCAGAAGGTGGAGGCCATCAAAAACCACAAAGACCTGGCCCGCTACTTCGCCTACGCCAACAAATACGGCATCACTGCGCCGTTCAGCATTGGCGTGACCGAAGATTTCAAGAAACCAACGCAGTACATGCTTTTGACCTGGCAGGGCGGCTTGGGCTTACCTGAGCGGGAGTATTACTTTAAGGAAGACGCCAAGTCCAAAGAGATCAGGACGAAGTATGTAGACCACATCAACAAGATGCTCACGTTGGCGGGCATCGCCAAGGGCAAGGAGAAGGCCAGCCAGATCATGGCGCTGGAAACCAAGATGGCGGCCAAGCACATGAAGAAGGAAGACACCCGCAACATTGCGGCGCTGTACAACAAATACGCCATCAAGAAGGTACCTAGCCTCATGCCAGACTTTGACCTGACCGGCTATTTGCAGGAGGCAGGAATGAGCGGACAGGACAGCCTGGTAGTGACTCAGGTGGCGTACATGAAAGCCGTCAATGACATCATCAAAACTACCCCCATCAGCACCTGGAAAACTTATCTACATTGGGCCCTGGTTAATAATTCAGCCACTATCCTGACTACTGCCCTGGACCAGCAGAACTTTGAGTTCTACAACAAAACCCTGTCTGGCATGCAGAAGCAACAGCCGCAGTGGCGCCGTGCGGTAGGCGTGGTGAACGGTAACCTGGGCGAGATGGTAGGCAAAGTGTACGTAAAGAAACACTTCCCGCCCCAAGCCAAGGAACGAATGCAGATACTGGTGGGCAACCTGATCAAAGCCTATGAGAGCAGCATCAAGGAACTGGACTGGATGACCGAGGAAACCAAGGCACAGGCCCTGGACAAACTGAGCAAGTTCACGCCTAAGATTGGCTATCCAGACAAATGGCGTGATTACTCGGCGCTGCAGATTGCCAAGAATGACCTGTACGGCAACATGAAACGCGCCACCGCCTTTGAGTACCAGCGCAACGTGAACAAACTGGGCAAACCAGTAGACCGCTCTGAGTGGGGCATGACGCCACAGACCGTGAACGCCTATTACAACCCGCCTTTGAACGAGATTGTGTTCCCGGCCGCTATTCTGCAGCCCCCTTACTTTGACATGGATGCCGAGGATGCCGTGAACTACGGTGGTATTGGCGCCGTGATTGGCCATGAGATTGGCCACGGCTTTGACGACCAGGGCAGCACCTTTGACGGCAACGGCGTGATGCGCAACTGGTGGACCGAGAAAGACCAGCAGGAATTCAAGAAACGTACTAACGCCCTGGTGGCCCAGTACAATGAGTTTAAGGTGTTCCCAGACCTGAACGTGAACGGTGCCTTTACCTTAGGCGAAAATATTGGGGACCTGGGTGGCCTGAGCATTGCGTTGAAAGCCTACAACAACAGCCTGAACGGCAAACCGGCCCCGGTGCTGGACGGCTTTACGGGCACGCAGCGTGTGTTCATTGGCTGGGGACAGGCCTGGCTGAGCAAAGCCCGCGAAGAAGCCCTACGCAACCAGGTGTCTACCGACCCGCACTCGCCGGCCACCTTTAGGGTAAATGGTGTGGTGCGCAACGTACCTGAGTTCTACACTGCCTTCAACGTGAAGCCCACAGACTCTCTGTACCTGGCTCCAGAGAAAAGAGTAAAAATCTGGTAATCTGCCAGACGTTTATAAGGTGAACGAAGAGCCTGTCTACGGTGGTAGACAGGCTCTTCTTTTTTAGGAACCGCCCTGGCGTTTCGAGCCCGTTTTTCAGAAAACAGGCCTAAAACAACCTTCGCACGTAAGGTAATACCGTCACTAAGCCCAACGCTTTCGCTATGAAAATCATTACCATCACCATTAACCCTGCCCTGGACAAAAGTACCCGCGTACAGAAACTGGCCCCGGAAAAGAAGCTCCGCTGTGAGGAGCCCGTGTATGAACCAGGTGGAGGTGGCATCAACGTGTCAAGGGCCATTAAAAAGCTGGGCGGAGAGTCGTGTGCCTGGTACCTGTCTGGGGGACCAGCCGGCGAGCGCATAGGGCAACTGCTGCAAGCCGAAGGGGTAAGCTACCGGGAATTCAAGTGCCAGCACTGGACCCGCGAGAACCTGATGGTGATGGAGGTAGCCACGGGAGACCAATACCGTTTTGGTATGCCAGGCCCAGCCTTAACCGAACCAGAATGGCGACAGGTGCTGCAGGCCCTGGAAGACTTAGAGGAAACCCCTGAGTTTGTGGTGGCCAGCGGCAGTATTTCACCGGGCATGCCCGCCGATTTTTACGCCCAGATAGCCGCCCTGGCGGTGAAGAAAGGATTCAAGCTGGTGGTAGATACCTCGGGCGAGGCCTTATTGAAAGCGGCCGGAGCAGGTATCTATATGCTGAAGCCCAACTTAAATGAACTGGCGGCACTGGCCGGCAAAGAGACCATTAACGCCAAAGAACAGGAAGAACTGGCCCACCAGGTAATCAAGGAAGGCAAGAGCAACGTGCTGGTGGTTTCCCTGGGGCCCCGGGGGGCCATGCTGGCCACGGAGAACGGCTTTGAGTACGTGACCTCTCCCACGGTGAAGGTAGAAAGCGCCGTGGGTGCCGGCGATAGCATGGTGGGCGGTATGGTACTCAAACTCACCGAAGGCTGGCCCCTCACAGATGTGATCAAATACGGCGTGGCTACCGGTACCGCCACTACCATGACGCCTGGCTCAGAGCTGTGCCGCAAATCAGACGTGGAAGAAATCTACCACTGGCTGAAATCGCATTAAAGGGGCGCGTTACTTCTTCGGGGTTAATTACTTGGCCGCTCTCCTGAGCACTTTCATTTGCACGGGCGCTACGCCGGCTTTGTCCAGGTCCAGCTTTTTAGCGGCAGATCTGGAGAGGTCTATGATACGGCCCGGGGTGAAAGGACCGCGGTCGGTGATCTTAACTTTCACAGATTTTCCGTTGCTGGGGTTGGTCACCTTCACCTTCGTCCCGAAGGGTAGTTTCTTATGGGCGGCGGTAAGTTTACCGGGTTGGTAGCGGTCTCCGTTGGCCATCTTGTTTCCCTTGAGCTTGTCTGAGTAATAAGAAGCCTTGCCTGTTTCTTTATAGCCGCGCTCACCAAAAGCCGGGGCGGAAGAAGTACAGTTGGTGGTAAAAAACGCCAGGGCCGCCAGCAGGCAATACAGATGAATTCTGAAAAGGGGGAAGGTTTTATGCATAGTTGAAAAAATGACGCAGGGCGCTTTCCAGCAAAGGCCAGTCAAGCTGTTCCAGCGGGTGTTTGGTGGCAGGCAAGACCTGAAACTGCGCCTGAGGCAACTGCCGGTAAGCGCTTAGTGATTCCTCTATGGTCACCATCTGGTCCCGGTCTCCTACGGCAATACGTACCGGCAAGGTTATCTGGCTAAGCGCCTCGGGAGAAAGCAAAGGGTTCTGGCCCAGTTGCTCCATCAGGACGGCTGTGTTTTTTACTACCTGCCTCCAATCCTGGGGCGCGTGGCGCTGTTGCAGGGCTTGGGCAAAGGCGGGTACCTTCGCTTCTATTACTTCAGGGTTAAGCTTTGCCGTCTCATGCATTGCTGCCTCTGGGCTCCAGGTAAATTTGGTGGCCAGGGTGAAGATGCCCGCAAACCGGGAAGGTTCCCGCCGGGCCGCTTCCAGTGCTATGTAGCCGCCCATGCTATAGCCAAATACCCAAACCGGCCCCAGGTCTTGCGCTTGCAGCCAGGCCAGCAATTGATCCACAAACGTTTCAATGGAGAAAGAATCTTCCTCTGGAAAAGGTTCTCCGCCGTGGCCTGCCAGATTCAGCCGGAACACCGGCAAAGAGGGCGGGAGCAACGGAAGCAGCGGCTCAAACTGGTCTTTGGCGCCCAGCGCCCCATGTAGCAAAAGCAGTGGTGGCATGTGATAGGTAATGATGGTGGCGTTATTTGCCTAACGTTCTGTTTTAAGCCTTATTTTCTGAAAACAGCCCTAAAACAGGAAATTGCGGATTGCTATCTAGGCTAGCCGCTTGAGAAAGTGGAAGCCTTTGATCACAAATCCTTCGCGCAGGTAAAACTTATGGGCCGCATGGTTCACTACGTAGGCATCCAGCATCATCATCTCACACTGGTTTTGCGCAGCCTCTTGGGTGAGCCAGTCCAGCAACTGCTTTCCTACCCGCTGCGACCGGTATTGCTCCTCTACCACAAAATTATCTACCTCCAAATATTTGCCGCTGTATAGCTTGGTGCCAAGCCAGAAGCCAGAAAGCGCCACGCAGGTGGTTCCGGCAAAAGCACCCACCATTCTATAGTTATTAGGCAGCATTTGCTGGAGCAGGCTTTCATACCGGCTGTACTCCATGTTGGGGTTCAGGAATTGAATCAGGGGGAAGCACGTCAGCATCTCGGTCAACGAGGTTATTTCTCTTATCTCTAGGTCTTGCGCCATGGGTTCTTGTTAATACCTGCAAAAATAATACGCCTGGCACGGCATCAAAGCCAGCCATTATGAAAACGTTAAGTTATAGACAATTAAAAGCCGCCAATGTTAAACATATATTAATTAACATTTTATGCCTATTTACTCCCATTCAGGCATTCTATATTTACTTCATAAAACAGGCAAGACAGCAGGAATTCAATTGAATAAAGAAGAAAAATTTATTTTAATAAAAACCATTGCACCCTCTATTAGCACGGTTTCACCAAGTAATTATATGCTGCCAGGTAACATCATGTTTTACATTTACACAAGTACACATGTACGCAGGAAATAACTCTCCTTCAGCTGTCAAGGCCCAACACTGTTCGGTTTTAGACAGACATTGTTCAGTATTGATCACTATATAAATAAGTAGCAATCTGAAAATCAGTATCTTACATTATTGGCACAGCCCTTGCAAATGGGGAAGTGAAGTAACAGAGCAAGAGCCAAGGCAACCCAGCGCTTTTATACACCACAGAGAGAAGGCAAGGAAAGGAACACTAAAATATTTTTTTCAAACCCCAAGCAACCATCTTTTTAAATCTGCATCTATTTAAGAGAACAGCATCTAACAAAAACTAATAGAGCTATTTCATAAGGCTTAAATGCCAAAACAAACTGGTAGAATTTCTACCCCTGACCCTTATGTCCTTTTTTTTAAGAAAGGTGAAATACGAATTCATTTTTTACCATAAAACCATCCATTTTTCACATTAAAAACACATTACTATGAAACGTTTATTTTTAATCGCCGCTTTAGTTTTAGTACAAGTAATGGCAGTTATGGCACAGGGGCCAACCAGCCGGGTAAATGCAGATAAGGTTAAGATGTACCGCCAGCCAGACGCCAAAGGAGAGGTTATGCGCCTTCTCAACCCCGAAGATGAAATTGTGGTAATGCGGGAGCAGAACCGCCAATGGACCTTAGTGGCTATTGACGGAGAAGGAGGCTACGTGCTCACCTCTTACCTGAAAGCCAAGAAAGGCAAGAAAGTAGCCGCCGCCAAAGTATCACAAGACGGGAATAAAAGCGCCAGACTTTAATTTCTGCGCCCCGTTTTAGCGTTAAACGCAAAGTGCCCGCTCTGTAGAGAGCGGGCACTTTGCGTTGCGTCTAAATTTACGTTTACTCTTTGGGGGCAGGCTCTACGGGAGTATAGTTATACAGGTCAATAGCCTCAGAGAGCTTGTCTTTTTTAACCAGCTTAATGATCTGCGGAATGAGCATGATGCCGGCCCCCACCAAGGTAAGGGTAGAGAAGTTGGAGCCAGACGAAGAACCACCCCTGAACTGCTGCTGCAGCCCGGCTACCAATACCCCGGCCCCGGCAATGTAAATACCGGTTTGTATGTTCTGCCCGCGTTTATAGTCCTGCAGGCTTTCCAGGCTGCCTGGGTTATCTGCCAAGGCAGGCCGCAGGTTTTTGTAGGTAAGCGGCTGCAGAGGGCCGTTCTCTTTGGAGAAATAGTAAACCTTGCGTTGGGTAGGATAACCGCCATAGCCGTAACCACCCATGCCGTAGCCGCCCATACCTATGCCAACGCCCGGTCCATAAGAGTTATAATCTGTCCGGTAAACAAAATAGGTAGACACCTTGCCGGCCTGGTCACGCTGGGCGAAATCACTGAACCGGCGGCCGGCCTCTACCCGGGCAAAAAAGCCGTCCTGGCTCTGGTAATACTTCACCATCTCGGGGTTATAGCGCAGCGTATCATCCAGGAGAAAATAGTTTTGTTTGAAGATGGGGCTTTTAAACTGGAGCCGGCGGGCATAGACGCGCTGGCCGTTGTGCAGCTCCACAAAGTAGGGTGTGCCGCTAGAAACGTCCTGGGCCTGGCTTACCGCTGCCCACCCCAACAACACCAATAGGAAAAGTTTTTTCATCATGCCTACAAAACGTTAAAAACCAGAAAGCTATTGAAAGATAAGAAAAAAATATGTGCCGTTTTTAGCCACCTGGGGCAGCGCAGGCCAAAGTTAACCCAAAACCTAAGGAAACAGTAAAAGGAAATATCCCCTTTGTTCCACCTTAACGGACCAGACTATGTTTATTGCACTAACTATTCTACTGATAATTGCCTTGTTCATAACGGTGTATTACGTGCGGGCAAGCAAAGCCGGAGCAGCCCAGCAAGAAACCACCACCCGTATTTCTGGTGGTAGGCCGCAACAGCCTGCCGCCCCGGGCCAAACCACCAAAGTATCTCCTAACTCCGGCAGCGTGCCAGACGGAACGGGTAATGACAAGGGAAACGGCGGCGCGGCACTCAGCAGTGGCATGCAAGGCTAACCACCGATTTTGGTATTTGCTCTAAAACAGGAACGCCCCTTGCAAGGGGCGTTCCTGTTTTAGAGCACTAGGCCTCAGAAAACCATAAAGGCTTATTTGCCTGAAGCCTTTACTTTCTCTTTGCCAGAGGCTTCGGCTTTTGACTCTCCGTTGCTGCCTGCCATGCCCTTCTGGTCACTGTTTTTATCCAGTTGCCGGGCCTGGGCATTGCCGCCGCGGACCTCAATCCGGTGACGGGTGGTTTTCCGTTCGTCTTTAGGCACCGTTACGTGCAGGATGCCATCTTCAAAGGTGGCCTCAATTCTCTCGGGGTTAACCGTATCTGGCAACTGAAAAGACCTGGAGAAAGCGCCGTACTGGCTTTCAATCATGTGGTAACGCTTCTCTTTCTTTTCATTGCTGAACTGGCGCTCGCCTGAAATGGTGAGACGCCCTTGCTGGAAATCCAGTTGGATGTCTTCCTTTTTCAGGCCGGGCAAAGACACGTCAATCTCGTACCCGTTCTCGGTTTCACAGGTATCTACGTGCGGGTTAAACTTGTTCAATCGCTCTCTGCTGTTGACAGACTCATTAAAGAATTTGTCTAGCATGGTGCTAAAGGATTGCGGCATCATGTCTTCAAAGCCGCTTCCATAACGTTGAATAGCCATAGTTCCTCCTTTTTATGATACTGAAACATCTGGCAGAGACATGGGCTCTGCCGTAACCATCACACTCACAAGTACACAAGGGCCGTTTTAAGCCTGGTTTTGCCAAAAGAGCCTTAAACTGTGTTTCTTTACGTACCTACTGTGCCCGTCTGGCCTTTTTATTTTTACGGCACATTATTCTGCCGGTTCAATCTCCAGAAATCGCGGGCCCTGGGGCAAATACGGGATATGCACCCGTAGTTCCTGGCCGGCGTACTCTACCCGCAGTTGCCCGAAATCTGTGAATGGAGGCAGCAGGAAACTCTGGTTAAACAAAGGTATCTGCATGGCCTGCTGTTGCTCGCTCTGGTGCAACGCCATAACGGTAAGCTGATTTTTATCCAGCACCACTTGGCACTGCTCCAGAGAAATACCGGGTAATACTACCTGCAGGATGGCTTCTTTCTTACGCTTGGTCATTCTAACCTGCGGCTGAACCACGCCGCCTCCTACGGTATTGGTAAGGTCTATGTATTGCGCTATATTCTGTAAGAACTTCTTGTCTTTTATCAGTTTCATGATCTTCACTTTCCTTTCTCTATTTCTTACAGAGGGCTATGCAAAGGGCGTACCAAGCACGTAAACCGCCTTTCAAGGGCTAAATACCGACAAAATGACAAGCCTAGTTTTCGCTTAACCGGCAAAATGACAGACTACCCAAAAGCGGGGTGAAAAGTAAAAACAGCAGGGCTGGAAAGGTCAATGGGCATTGCCAAAACCATTGCCCAAAGCAGTGTTTTACCGCTTGCTTAACTTAGGGCAATTCATTAGATTTAATGACAGAAAAATTGGCCATGCAACTCACCCTTCCTCAGGTTTACTATGAGAGCCCCAGCCTTGTTATCAGGTATGATCAGGAGCAGCAGTTGGGTACGGCCAAGTGGAAAGGGCACCTTGAAAGCTCTGACCTACGCGAAGGGGTGCTGCTCTGCAACCATGTAGTAGAAAAATACAGCCTTACCCGCTGGCTAGGAGACAATCGGCTTATGAAGGCTTTTTCCCCTGAAGACGAGCAATGGTTTATTGAAACCCAGCTACCCCAATTAATTGCCGGGCCGCTTCGGCGCATGGCTACGCTTGTTTCTAAAGACCAGGCCCAAGTGGCCGCCATAGAGCACATCATTGAACGGGCCCAGGGCCTGCACAAACTGGCCATCCATGATTTCAATTATGAAGACGCGGCGCTACAGTGGCTGCTGCAGGACTTTTAGTTGTTCTGGTGGAGGTAAGGGCCAGGCTACGCCTTCCTTTTAGTTTTTACCGAAAACCCCAGGGCACCACGGCCGTTTTACCTTTCTATGGTAGACTTTCTAGAAACGGTGCTAGGGTTATCACAGAAAGAACTGATTTGGTGGCAGATGTGCATACGGGCGGCCTTGGTCTTTCTTATCTCACTGGGGTATATCAGGATAGCCAACAAGCGCATCTTCGGAAAATTCAGTGCCTTTGACATTGTGTTGGGCGTTATGTACGGTTCTGTCATGAGCAGGGCCATTACCGGCAACGCTCCCTTCTTTGCCACCCTGGCGGCGGGATTATCTCTCATTTTACTGCACCGGCTGCTGGCATTTCTGTCTCTAAGGGTGAGGCATGGGTCACCACTTAGTAATTTTATCAAAGGCCAACCCATTCCGCTGGTGCTGAACGGGAATATTCTCCAAGACGCCCTGCAGAAACATAGCATCACGGAGCGCGACCTTCAGGAGGCGCTCAGATCTAACGGAGGGCCTGTAGACCTTGCCAAAATTGAAACAGCCTACCTAGAACGCAGCGGTGACATTAGCCTGATCATGAAAAAAGAAAACTGATCACCGCCCTTCGGTCCGAGTTATTCTTTGTACACATTCCCGTCCCTACAGCAAAGCCAGCCCAGAGCCGCCTATCCATGCAAAAGCCCGAAAAGCCGCTAAGCTTGAGTGATTTCTTGTCTCGGCCCTCGCGGCTATTCTTTTGGTACATGCCATTGCCGTGGCAACCCATAAGCTTTAAGAAAGTCTTTGGCTGGTCTTCGGCCCTTGGCCACTGTTTTAGATGGGACGGCAAGCCACTGCCTGTTTTGGGGCTCTTTTCCAAAAAACGGGCTTAAAACGGAAAGCGTCTAATTTAACCGGTTGTTCTCAGTATCTAAGGCCGAGTCGCGTTTCTTGGGGGCCGGTAACTTCTTCCCAAACCCGTAGGTGAAATTAAGCCTGATTTGGCGGCTCTCGCCGTGGCCGGTGTTGCGGTAGAAGAAGCCGTTGAAGGAGCTGTAGGTATTCCAGCGGTTGGTCAGGAACACATCTGTAAGGGCCAGGCTCAGGGAGGCGGCTTCGCTCAGCTTCTTTTTCATTGCCACGTTCACCTGCCCGCTGGCCCGGCTGTATTTGTTGCCGCCCGCCACCGTGGCCGAGTTGTACCGCCCCGTAAGCTCACCGGTGAAATCCTTGGGGAGCCGGAAGGTCTGCTGCAGGTTGAGCGTATAGGCGGTGGCATCTTGCCTGAACTTGCGTTTCTCGTCAAAGACCACAAAGTTGTCTACGTAGTAGAACAGCCCGTTCACTGATACCTCCCACCAGGGCCTGGCTTTGAACGTGCGGGTCACATTAACGGAGTAATGCTGTTGGTCGCCCACGTTGCGGGGCATCATCACAATTTGGGTCACGTTGATGGTGTCATCTACCTGCGCAATAAGGTTATTGGTGCGCGAGTAGGCCAATGAGACCACCAGGCCGTTGGCGTGGCCGTAATCCAGGGAATAGCGGTTGCTGAACTGCGGCTGCAGGAAGGCATTGCCCTGCCAGAATGTGAGGTCATCTACCAAGGCCACAAAGGGGTTAAGCCGCTGGTAGGCGGGCCGGTCCAGGCGGCGGGAGTAGGCCAGGGAGAAGCGGCTGTTTTCATTGGCCTTCAAAGAAAGGGAAAGGTTGGGAAAAAGGTTGAGGTAGTCATTCTTCACCATCTGCCCGGCGGCCTGTTCCTCTTTCCGGAAGGCCAGCTCGCCATTGGCCTTGGTATGCTCCACCCGGAGCCCTGCCTGCCCGCTTACCTTGGGTGAGAGGGCAAACCGGTAGCTGCCGTACACCGCCGAGATGCGTTCCAGGTAGTTGAAATCATTGGATTGGTGGTCATCCAGCACTTCGCCTTGCGGCAGTTGATGGAAGAACTTGAAGGAGTTGTCTGACTCCACGGAGGAAAACTTGGCGCCGGCCAGCACTTTCCCGCCGGCTAGGCTGTCTTCATAATCTACCTTCACGGCAAACAGGGTCACGCCCGCGCCTGAGAGCGAGCGGTACAAGGCCTGGTCTTCCTGCTCGCCCGCCGGGGAATAGTAGGTATTGGACTGCCGGTTTTTATTGGCGCCGTCAAAATAGCCCAAATCCAGGGCGGCGCTGAGGCTGCGGCCTATGCTATCTTGCGCGAAGCGGTAGTTCAGGCTGGTATTGTAGCGGTTGTTGCGCTGGTGGTAATAGTCATTGTTGGCCTGGAGCACCCGTATGGGTGGCTGATTAAACTCGTCGTAAATGCTGGTTCTGGTGTGGGTATGGCTGCCTTCGGTTAAGGCGAAGAAGAGGTTGCCGCTGCCCATCACGCCCACCGTCTGGTACCGGCTCAGTTGGTAGTCTACGCCTACGCTGGCATTCAGGCGATTGCGGGTGTCAGAATCATCTACGGGGCTGTTGTAGACGAGCCCGTTCTGCTCGCGGTAAAAGGTGTAGTCATAGGCATACGCCCCCAGGAGATGGCTGTAGCTGCCGTACACGTTCCAGGGGCCTTTTCTGGTATTGAGGTTGAAGCTCAGGTTCTGTTTGGGCGTGACCCAGCCCGCCACCCCAATAGTCGCCGAGCCGTTCATACCAAACTCAATGTTCTTCCGGGTTTTGATGTTGATAAGCCCCGCCGATCCCGCCGCGTCAAACTGCACGCCGGGGTTGGCCAGCAAATCTATGGTACTGATAGCCGAGGCGGGCAAGGTTTTGAGCAGCGCCACCAGGTCAGCCGATTCCAGGTAGACCAGTTTGCCGTCCATAAGCAGGCGCACGCCGCTTTTGCCGTTGAGGGAGATGGCGTTGTCCTGGCTGATGGCCACGCCCGGGGCCGTGCTGAGCACATCATAGGCCGTGCCGCCCTGGGCGGCGATGCTCCGCTCCACGTTCAGGGTCAGGTTGCCGTCTTCGGCGGAGATCAAGTTTTTCTGGCTGTAGACCTTTACTTCTTTCAGGGCCTGCTCAGTGGCTTTCATCTGCAAGGTGCCCAGCTGCAGGTTGCCCAGCGGGAAAGCCGGCGTCTGGAACGGCTGGTACCCCAGATAAGTGAGCCCTATTTTAAACCGGCTGGCGGTGGGTGCATACGTCAAAGAGAATTCGCCTTTGCCGTTGGTCACCGTGCCTTTCAAGCTTTGCGTACTGCCTTCCTGCAACAGGAAAACGGTCACAAACTCCAGCGGCTGGTTCTGCTCATTCACCACCTTACCCTGCACCACCACATTGGCCGTCTGTGACCAAACACTGGGGCTCCAAATGCCGAGGCTTAGGAGGAAAAGGCAAAGGGCGGAAAACTTTTTCATCTTCGTAGGGGAGCTTACCGGCGAAGATGCGGAATTCTTCCAGATAGTAAATAAACTTAAAAATATAAGTTCCTGATTTTATTGGGGTTGGTGCCTGGCTTTGGGTGAAACCTGGCGGAAAGGTTAAGAAGAGCAGGTTTCTGATTTAGGCTTGTTTTCTGAAAAACAGGCTCAAAACAGAAGTAGCGGGTTGGGTAAAACAGGAGGCTAGGAGCACGCTACTAGCACCTTTCTTAGTGAGAACACCATCAAAGGAGAAGAGATAGCCCTGGTTGAAAACCAAGTGCTTTTAGCTACTTTAGCTGGCATGATTCTTCAATCAGTTCCCTCCCGTTGGTTTCCCCTGGTTTCTATTCTAGCCATTACACTTCTTCTTTCCGCCTGCTCCACGCAAAAGCCATTTTATTCTTTTGCCCCTTCCTCCAATATTCATCAAAGTACTGTAGCGCCGCTGGTAGATTCGGTGACAGCCCCACCACCCGCGGTAGTGGTGACTACGCCGGTTGCCGTACCAGAAAGCTACCCATTGTTGGCGTCTACTGCTGCTCCAACACCTGCTTTGCTGCTCGCTACTTCTAGGCCACGGCCACAGCCAGTAGTAGTAAGGCCATCAGCTATACAAACCACTCCGGCCCTAGCGCCGTTTGCTACCCAAGAGAATAAGCAGCTTATGCGGCACAAGTTTGCTCGCAAGGCAGACAAAACTCCTCTGGACAAGGGCATTAACACTATGGTTACTTTAAGCCTTTTATTCGGTTTTGCCGCGTTGCTGGTGGGCCTGATAGGTATTGGCACCCTTCTATCTGGCGGCTAGACTTTGCTTACCCTGTATGGCATCCTGGCCCTGTTAGGCGTTTCCCTCAGCATCTTGGCTCTTTCCAAAATAAATGCAAATCCCAGCCGCCCCACCTATGACAAAGACCGAAGAGCCGCAAAATTTGGGTTGTTTCTTAGCTTGGTGCCAGCGTCCATTTTACTGCTTCTTTTCCTGGCGGTAGCAATGGGGTGATGAGCAGAAGATCACTTTTGGCCTGTTTTTCTGATTTTGGCTTTAAAACGGAAGCAGTATATTACGTGATATCAGAAAGACAGCAGTAGCGCCCGCCCTTGTTGGTGTTCTCACCAACAAGCTTTAAGGTGTTGGTCTCTGAACAACTGATCCACTATGCTTGATGCAGGCTAATTAATTGAGGGCCTTTTGTGGTTGGACCGCAGAGGTGCTTGTTGGTGAAAACACCAACAAGGGAGAAGAGTCTGGATTGTCTGTAACCCCAGATTCCTCTAAAAACTCAAATTCAATCTCGAGGATAATCAAAATATCATCTAAAGTGAGCTTTGCCCGCAGGGCAGTCGGTATATTTTCATAAACGATCTTTGCCGCATCCTCTGGTTATAATGTGGTAAATCTTTCATAATATCCAATTTAGAATAACTTTTTTGACCAATACGTACAAACGGAAAAGGAGGCCGTTACGGGCCTCCTTTCCTGTTTTAAAGCAAAACTAAATAAAATTCCATCTATGCGAAATTTCTGAACAAGCAGCCTCAATATCCTGTAGCCTCTTTGCATAAGCTTTTGGTGCTGTATATATAGTCTTATTGAAGATATCTATAACAAAACAATTTCTCGCTTTTATAGGCTTGCCGTATTGTTGCTCTAAATACATCTTCAAAAGTGTGCCTATATAATCAGCAGAGGTTTTAGATAATGGACAACTTTTTGAGAAATACAGTTTAACGCCTCCAGAAATTTCTGATTTGTCATGAATAAGAATCTCGGGCCGGATACTTATTTCAACTCCTGAAATAGTTAACGACGCATATTTGCTTATTCCATCATTGAAGTCTTTGTCCTCTTCTAGCAATTCTGAATTATTAATAAACTCTAAAAATTGAGTTAGAGCCTCAATACAAGAATAAATTACCTCATGTTGATGCTTATTAGTAGGTTTCTGTTTACTCAACTCCTCAATAGCTTGATGGATTACTTGCTCGCTTCTATTCGCATCAAGAAAAAAACCTTTGATAACAGCCTCTGCTTTGGAGTATCGTGATGTAATAAAATCTCGTGGATATTTTGCGTCATGAATAATCCTAGCCCTTCTTGCTGCTAGGGCACACAAATATTCGCCCGTCTTATTTACTGTTAATCTAGGGGAGGTACGCTCTTTTAATGACACTTCTACTTTTTTAGTTTTTTTCATTATCCTTTTAATAAGAAAATCTAGTAGCAAAAGTCGTGGCACTTGTAGATTGTTTCTTTATTCTACACATTTGCAAGACTTCAAGGATAACCTGATTAGGGTGAAGAGCCCTAATTGCTCGCCAAAGCTTTTATCCTATTAGAGAGAATGCTGCTACTGTGGCATTCTTTTCTTTTTTCTGTAGTTTATCTTCTCGCGATTCCTTATTATTTATATAATTAAAATAATTATTGAAATAGTTATACACGTTAGTCATTAAAAAAGGAGAAGTAAGGCTTCTCCTTTTTTAATGACTTTTATTTCTTAGCTACCGCAAGCCTCACATGCATCTGGGTTATCCAAACTACACGCCATATCGCTTTGGTTTTGCTCTACGGCGTTGTACATGGGGGCCAGGGTTTCGGCGGCTTGTTTCTCTACCGTGAACTTGATAGCATCGGCGGCGGCTTTGGTACGCAGGTAGTACATACCGGTTTTCAGGCCGCGCTTCCAGCTGTGGAAGTGCATAGAGGTCAGCTTCCCGAAGTTCACGTTAGACACGTGCAGGTTCAGGCTCTGGCTCTGGCAGATGTAGGCACCGCGGTCAGCAGACATGTCAATGATGGTCCGCTGGCTGATTTCCCACACCGTCTTGTACAGGTCCTTGATGTTCTGCGGGATGTTAGGGATGTTCTGCACAGATCCGTTCGCCGAGATGATGGCGTTCTTCATGGAGTCATTCCAGAGGCCGAGCGCAATCAGGTCATTCAGGAGGTGCTTGTTCACCACCATGAACTCCCCGCTCAGCACGCGGCGCACGTAAATATTAGAGGTGTAAGGCTCAAAGCCTTCATTGTTCCCCAGAATCTGTGAGGTAGAAGCCGTTGGCATAGGCGCTACCAATAAGGAGTTACGCACGCCGTGTTCTACAACTTCCTGTCTTAACGCTTCCCAGTCCCAACGGCCGCTCTCGGGCTTCACGCCCCACATATCAAACTGGAAGATACCCCGGCTGATAGGCGAACCTTCAAACGTTTCATAGGCGCCGTCAATTTTGGCCAGGTCCTTAGAAGCCGTCATGGCCGCAAAGTAAATGGTCTCAAAAATCTCCTTGTTCAGGCGGGCGGCCTCTTCGCTCTCAAATGGCATGCGCAGCTGCAGAAACGCATCTGCCAAGCCCTGCACCCCTAACCCGATGGGGCGGTGGCGCATGTTTGATTTCTTGGCTTCAGGTACCGGGTAATAGTTGATGTCAATAACCTTGTTCAGGTTCTTGGTAACAGTATAGGTAACCTCGTAGAGCTTATCATGGTCAAAGGTCTTCACGCCCTTCTCTTCTTTGATATAGCGCGGCAAGGCCAGAGACGCCAGGTTACACACCGCAATCTCATCGGCGTCTGTGTACTCAATAATCTCGGTACAGAGGTTAGAGCTCTTGATGGTGCCCAGGTTCTGCTGGTTAGACTTGCCGTTGGCGTGGTCCTTGAACAGCATGTACGGGGTACCAGTCTCAGTTTGGGCCTCTAGAATGGCAAACCACAATTCCTGCGCTTTAATGGTTTTGCGGGCCTTGCCTTCCTTCTCGTATTTCTCATACAGGCGCTCAAAGTCCTTACCCCAGGTGTCAGACAAACCAGGGCACTCGTTGGGGCACATCAGGCTCCAGTCGCCGTTGGCTTCTACGCGCTTCATGAATAAGTCTGGCGTCCAAAGAGCCAGGAACAGGTCACGGGTACGCATCTCTTCCTTGCCGTGGTTCTTGCGCAGATCCAGGAATTCAAAGATATCAGCGTGCCACGGCTCCAGGTAAATGGCGAAGGCGCCTTTACGCTTTCCGCCGCCCTGGTCTACGTAACGGGCCGTGTCATTGAACACCTTCAGCATAGGCACCAGACCGTTAGAGGTACCGTTGGTTCCTTTAATGTAAGAACCGGTGGCCCGGATGTTGTGGGCGGCCAAGCCGATTCCTCCCGCGCTCTGCGAGATCAAGGCACAGTTCTTCAAGGTATCATAGATACCCGGAATGCTGTCCTCTTTCATAGTGAGCAGGAAGCAGCTAGACAGCTGTGGCTTAGGTGTACCGGCGTTGAAGAGCGTAGGCGTGGCGTGCGTGAACCACTTTTCAGACATGAGGTTGTAGGTATTGATAGCCGCGTCAATGTCGGTTTTATGGATACCTACGGCCACGCGCATGAGCATGTGCTGCGGACGCTCCACGGCTTTACCGTTCACGCGCAACAGGTATGAGCGCTCCAGGGTCTTATACCCGAAGTAGTCATAGTTGTAGTCACGGTCATAGATGATGCTGGAGTCCAGCACCGCCGCGTTTTTCTTGATGATGTCAAACACATCCTTGGCAATCAAAGAAGCATTCTCACCAGTCTTGGGGTCTACATACGTGTAGAGCTGCTTCATGGTGTTGAAGAACGACTTCTGCGTCACCTTGTGCAGGCTGGAAATGGCAATGCGCGCCGCCAGAATAGCGTAGTCTGGGTGCTTGGTGGTCATAGACGCAGCGGTCTCCGCGGCCAGGTTGTCCAGCTCCACGGTGGTTACCCCGTCATAGATGCCGTCAATTACCTTTTTGGCTACCTCAATAGGGCTCACAAACGACATGTTCAGGCCGTAGCACAGTTTCTCTATACGGGCCGTGATCTTATCAAACTTGACCGACTCGCGGCGGCCATCTCTCTTTACAACTAACATACGCTTACACTATATGGGTGAAGGATGGCGGGGACCATCCAGAATATCTTTTGCCTGCCGCTTGCCAGGGTGCCACAGGCGGTACTTGTACTAAGGAAATCTTCTTGGATTTGCCTGGCCCATTGCCCGGCGTTTTGAGCTTACTTTTCTAAAAACAGCCCCTAAACGGGTGGGGGTTGTCTGGAGATTTCTGCATCTGCCTCTTCCCAAACTGTCCTCCTGGAAAGACCTTGGCAGTGAGTTAGATAGACAATTGTGCCACTGCTGTTACCATTCGCCACCAAGATCCTTTTAAGGTGACAAAATAGAGAAGAGAAGAAAGGGTACTAGGATAGTATTAAAAGCTCTTCTCTGGTACAGAAACCCAACCGGCTGCCGGGCGTTTTAGGCACGTTTTATGAAAAACAGCCCTAAAACGCATTTAAGGCCGTTTTAGAGGGTAGACTAGAAGTCTTCGTCCAGGGAGAATACGTTAGAGTCACGGTCGCTCATCACACCAGATTTCTGGTACTCAGCCACGCGTTTCTCAAAGAAGTTGGTTTTGCCTTGCAGGGAGATCAGCTCCATGAAGTCAAAGGGGTTGGTTGAATTGTAGATCTTGCTGCAGCCCAAAGACACCAGCAGGCGGTCTGCCACAAACTCAATGTATTGGCTCATCAGTTTTGCGTTCATCCCAATCAAGTCAACAGGTAGGGCATCGGTTACAAACTCCTGCTCAATGGCTACCGCGTCACGAATGATGCTGTGTACGCGGTCCTCTGGTAACTTGTTCTGCAGCATGGAGTACAGCAGACAGGCAAAATCACAGTGCAGTCCTTCATCTCTGGAAATCAATTCATTAGAGAAGGTAAGACCTGGCATCAAGCCGCGTTTCTTCATCCAGAAAATAGAGCAGAACGAGCCAGAGAAGAAGATACCCTCTACCGCGGCAAAGGCAATCAGACGCTCTGTGAAGTTCTCAGAGTTGATCCATTTAAGCGCCCACTCGCCTTTTTTCTTCACGCAAGGCACAGTCTCCAACGCGTTGAACAGGCGGTCTTTCTCCTGCGGGTCTTTAATATAAGTGTCAATGAGCAGCGAGTAGGTCTCTGAGTGGATATTCTCCATCATGATCTGGAACCCGTAGAAGCAGCGCGCCTCTGGCATCTGCACTTCCTGCATGAAGTTGATGGCCAGGTTCTCGTTCACAATTCCGTCTGAAGCGGCAAAGAAGGCCAGCACGTGTGAGATGAAATGGCGCTCGCCGTCGTTTAGTTTTTCCCAGTCCTTGTTGTCCTGGCTCAGGTCAATTTCCTCGGCGGTCCAGAAGCTAGCTTCCGCTTGTTTATACATTTGCCACACGGCATCGTTTTGAATGGGGAACAGAACAAAGCGATTCGGGTTCTCTTGTAATATTGGCTCCATAGACTCTTTTATTGTATGACTAAACTAGAAAGCAGGTGATAGGTTTCAGGGGCTACCCCTCAGCTCAAATGAACTCTAAGAACGGACGTTAGGCTGCCTTTCCTCCGTCTTGAGAATTCAAATATAGGCACAATTACGTAGTTCCCCCGAATCGGGTAGCCGAATTTATACAATCTTTATCCCGCACTTATCAACATTATAACTCATTGAAATACAATAAGTTAAATTTTTATCAAAATTAGAAACCTCAAATATAGCGTTTCTTTTATGTAACAAAACATGGTATCTTAAAGGATAGCAGAGAAAGTTGAAGTCCAGCTTGACCACTACGCCGGTCTAAAGAAAATCACGAACCTACGCACCCTAACATGCCGCCAGAAACTACTCTCCCCCCATCTTTGACGAGTTACAGCCACCAAGCGCTTACCCTCCTGTTGGCTAAACTTTTCCTACCAGCCTGAAGATCGATTGACCTAAGAATCCTTCGGAAAAACCGAGCCACCAGGCCATCCTTAGCCGATTAAAAGCAAGTGACCAGAACCCTCTTTAGCACCTTACCCTTTTGGATAACCAATCTGTCCTCTTCTGCAGACACCTAACCCAAGCCGGCAGAAAATAAATCAATTGACTTTGTTGACTTTAGCACTTAAACCTGCTATTTTCATCTACAATTCAGCCAAAAGGCACGCTTACTCTTACCTTTCCCGTCCCCTCAGATTTTCCGCGTTTTGGGCGCGGCCCTGCATCGCGTTGGCTTTATCCACGCGTAACTAATTGACTATCATTAGGGTTTCTATTTATCCACACTAGTAATCCACACCCCGTGGGTAACTCTCAACGCCTTAAAAACCAGCGGGCTAGGGCCCGGCAACTGCATTAAAAATTAAACCAAGGGCTCTTGCTTCTTAACCCGGGTGTTTTTACCTTTGCGGTTCATTTTTAAAATAATCGTAAGCTGATGTACGCAATTGTTGAAATCGCTGGGATCCAGACGAAAGTAGAGAGCGGTAAGTTCTTCTACACTAACAAGCTTTCCGGCAATGAGGGTGACGCCGTAGAGTTCGCCAATGTTCTTTTAACTGATGATAACGGTACTTTATCTGTAGGTGCTCCTTTCCTTGACAACATCAAGGTGACCGGAACTATCCAGGGCCACGCTAAAGGTGATAAAATCATTGTCTTCAAGAAGAAAAGAAGAAAAGGCTACAAGAAGAAAAATGGTCACCGCCAGCAGTTCACCAAAGTGTTGATCAACACCATTGGTTAATTTTTGCCAAGACTAGAAAATTATTGTTGAACAAATTTCCGGGGTTCCCCGGGATTAACATAGAAACGAAATGGCTCACAAAAAAGGTGTCGGTAGTTCTAACAACGGACGTGAATCACATTCCAAGCGCTTAGGCGTGAAAATCTTCGGTGGCCAGGCCATCATCGCTGGTAACATTATCGTGCGTCAGCGCGGTACTGCTCACCACCCAGGTGCTAACGTAGGCATCGGGAAAGACCACACCCTGTTTGCTTTGACAGACGGCGTAGTTTCTTTCAAGAAAGGCGTTAAAAACCGTTCTTACGTATCTGTTCTTCCAGTTGCCGAAACTGCTGAAGCACAAGCCTAAGTTCTCATCGGCGCACGCCGAGGTTTTACAAAAAAGGCCACTCTGCAAGGAGTGGCCTTTTTTGTTGGGTTTGGGGTAGGCAGAAGTTGAGTTTGCAAGAGTATAGGCCTTCAGGGTGGGGATGAGGAAGAGGGCAATGGGTAGGGTGTATGCGATACACTCCTACATGAGTTTGAGTTTAGGGGATTGCCCTCCATGGGTATTCTCCTGTGTAAACACCCCTCTGCAGAGCTTCGCTCGCTGCCTCAAACTCTCGTTTGGGCAATCCTCATGGGAGAGTCTGGATTTATTTAGCGGTACTGGGTATAGAGAGCAAAAATGCGTTTTGAGCCTGCCTTTCCAAAAACGTGCCCAGAACGCCTTTACCCTATTACTTACGCCTTTCCGTTTCCAGCCTTTCGGCTGAGCGCCTAGCACTCGACCCGGTGCCGCGGTGAGCGGCAGGCCCTGGGGGCCAGGCGAGAGGGTACAGCGCGAGGGCGGAAGGCGGGGCCTCGCGGCCGTGAGCGCTCGGAGGGAATAGATGAAACAACCCAACCCATGAAGCCATAGGAAAGCAGACATGCCAAGGGTTAACCGGAATGGGTATTGCAGAAAAAGGCATTTCCCAAATGGAAGGGCAGTCTTGGTTGTTGGCCCATACGAACACCAACAAACGGCAACAATTCTAACCACGCCAGCAGAAAAAATACGCACATCAGCGAAAGCAAAGCCCTCTTCCTTAACCTTCTTCCACCACGGCAGTTATATACAAAAACCCATTGCACAACCGCGGCATTGCCCGTACCTTCGTTTCTATGAGTACACCAGACAAACGCCTGTTTCTGCTAGACGCCATGGCGCTCATTTACCGGGCCCACTTCGCCTTCAGCAAGAACCCCAGAATCAATTCCAAGGGCATGAACACCGGGGCGGCCCTGGGGTTCACCAACACGTTGGTAGACCTACTTAACCGCGAGAAGCCCACCCATATTGGCGTGGCCTATGACGCGCCTTCCAAGACCTTTAGGCATACCAATTTCGTGGAATACAAGGCTAACCGGCAGGCCATGCCCGAGGATATCGCCATTGCTATTCCGTACGTGAAGAAGATTGTGGAGGCCTTTGGCATACCGGGCATGATGCTGGACGGCTTCGAGGCCGACGACATCATCGGCACGCTCTCCTGCAAAGCCGAAAAAGCCGGCTATGACGTGTTCATGATGACCCCCGACAAAGACTACTATCAACTGGTCACCGATCACGTCTTCGTCTACAAACCCGCGTTCCTGGGCAATGCCATTGAGATCATAGACAAGCCTAAGGTGCTGGAGCGCTGGGAAATCAGCAATGTAAAGCAGGTGATTGATATTCTGGGCCTGCAGGGTGATGCCGTGGATAATATACCCGGTATACCCGGCATTGGGGAGAAAACCGCCAAGACCCTCATCCAGAAATACGGCTCGGTGGAAAATCTTATTGCCCATTCGCATGAATTGAAAGGCAAGCAGAAAGAAAACGTAGAGACGTTCGCGGAGCAGGGTTTAATGTCAAAGGAACTGGCCACCATTCACCTAGACGTACCCATTGATTTTGACGAGCAGGGCTTGCTCTACGAAGGCCCGGATATGGAGAAACTGGCCGCGCTGTTTGACGAGCTGGAGTTCCGGCAGTTGGCTACCCGCGTGCTGGGTACCGCCTCGCCGGCCGTTCCCAAACCCATCTCCAACAAGCCCACCGTGGGCAAAGGCTTCAAGTCTGACAAACCCATGGGCCAGACCTCTTTGTTTGACATGCCCGCCGCCGAGACCATGGCCCCCGAAGAAGGCCTGGCGCAGGAAGGCACCGAAGGCTTTGTCTCTACCCCTCGCCGCACCATTGACACCACCCTGCACGAGTATCACTTGCTCACTACGCCAGAGCAACGGCAGCAACTTCTCAAGTACCTAAAACTGCAGAAAGAAGTCTCCTTTGACACCGAGACCACCAGTATTGACGCCATCACCGCCCGCCTGGTAGGCATCTCGTTCTGCTACCTGCCCGGCGAGGCCTATTACATTCCGGTGCCGACTGATGACCACGAAGCCACCCTTGAGATTGTGCAGGAATTCAAGGAGATCCTGGAAAGCCCTACCATTACCAAAATAGGCCAGAACATCAAATATGACCTGGTGGTGTTGCAGCGCTACGGCATAGACGTGCAAGGGCCGCTTTATGACACCATGCTGGCCCACTACCTGCTGGAACCCGACATGCGCCACAACATGGACCTGCTCGCGGAGACCTATCTGCACTACACGCCCATTGCTATTGAGACGCTGCTGGGCAAAGGCAAGCACCAGCTCACCATGGATAAGCTTCCCGCTTTGCAGATCTATGAATACGCCTGTGAAGACGCAGATGTCACGCTGCAACTCAAAAACTACTTTGACCCTCTTTTAGAAAAACAAGGCTTAAAACGCCTCTTCAATGAAGTGGAGAACCCGCTGGTGCGTGTGTTGGGCCACATGGAGCGCGAGGGCGTGAGCATAGACGCTGAGGCCCTCGCCGAGTCTTCTATCTCCTTGCAGGCCAGCATCCAGGAAATTGAGCAGAAAATCTTCAACCTGGCCGGCATGGAGTTCAACATCGGTTCACCCAAGCAGTTGGGCGAGGTGCTGTTTGACCGCATGCAGTTGGGCGGCAACAAGATCAAGAAAACCAAAACCGGGCAGTACGCTACCGGCGAAGAGATCCTCTCTAAGCTGGCCTTTGAGCACGAGATTGTACAGCTCATCCTGGACCACCGGCAGCTCACCAAGCTCAAGAGCACCTACGTAGACGCCCTTCCGCAATTGATCTGCAACGAAGACAACCGCCTGCACACGTCCTACAACCAGGCGGTGGCCGCTACGGGTCGTTTGAGTTCCACCAACCCTAACCTACAGAACATCCCTATCAGAACAGAGAAAGGCCGTGAGATACGCAAGGCCTTTGTGCCCCGTGATGAGAACCACGTGCTGCTCTCCGCTGACTACTCCCAGATTGAATTGAGGATCATGGCGCACTTCAGCAATGACGCCACCATGAAAGAGGCGTTCCAAAAGGGGCTGGACATTCACGCCAGTACCGCCGCCAAGGTGTTCCACGTGCCCGTAGACCAGGTAGATGGTGATATGCGCCGCAAGGCCAAGACCATCAACTTCGGAATTATCTACGGCATCTCGGCCTTCGGGCTGGCAGAGCGGTTGGCTATTCCAAGAAGAGAGGCCGCCGAGATTATTGAAGCCTATTTCCAGGAGTTCCCGGCGGTAAAGCAGTACATGGACAGCGCCATCAATGAGGCCCGCGAGCAGGAGTTTGTGGAGACATTGCTGGGCCGCCGCCGTTACCTCAGAGACATCAACTCCCGTAACCAGAACATCAGGGGCTACGCCGAACGAAACGCCATCAATGCGCCCATCCAGGGTACCGCCGCTGATATCATCAAGATTGCCATGATCAACATTGACCAGTGGCTACGGGATGAGAAACTGGCCAGCCGCATGATTCTGCAGGTGCATGATGAATTGGTGTTTGACGTAGTGAAAGAGGAACTGCCACTGGTGCAAGCCAAGATTGAAGACCTCATGAAGCACGCCTTCCCCCTAAGCGTACCTATGGAAGTAGGCCTGGGCACCGGCGACAACTGGTTGCAGGCGCATTAAGCGTTTTGAGGCCGTTTTCAGAAAAACAGGCTTAAAACAGAAATCCTATAAAACAGAAAAGGGAGCTCTTACGCTCCCTTTTCTGTTTTATAGGATTTGCGCGCAGGGTTATTGCCCGGCAAAGGTGAGATTGAAATTGGTGTTGGTGCCGCTCAGCACCTGGTCTATGGTGAGTTTAAGGGTATTGCTAGAAATCTCCACCAGTTTATACGTGTCACTGCTGCCAGAAGAAGTAAGCGTAAGCGTGCCGTTATCCAGGGTCCAGGTTCCGGTTTCATACACCTGGTTAGAGGAAGGGTCGCACTTGCTGGCTCCTTCGTTCAGCTCATACGTGCCGTTGTCTGCGAACTTCCAGAGATCATCCTGGTCGCAGGGTTCCAGGTCCCCGTAAATATCATAAGACACAGACCCCTGGGTGGCGGTAAAGGCGGTTAACTTCCAGGATTTACTGGTCAAAAGCTTTTTATCATCCGGCTTTTCATCATCGTCATTGTTACAGCCACTAAAGGTGACGCAGAAAATTGCCAGGATACTAAGGAGCAAATAAGGTTTTTTCATGGCTCTTTAAGATTAGGGGTAAAGATTGGGGGATAAACGGGTTTAAATAAATTAAGATGCTTAAGAGGCAACATACACTTACGCTCCTTTCCTTACTATCATGTGGCAGAGCCATTAAGCAGAATATAAGAAATAGGTGGGAGGGGTATCAGGCTATTATATTAATTTGATAAAAAGAAGGATATTTAGATTACGAGAGGAAGTAGGAGAAGTTGGTGGGTATAGAAATTACCTGTTCCGTAAAGTGATCATCATTCTATACAACCCCAGGAAATGGGGGTAAAACCAGGGTTCTCAAAACTACAGGTGCACCTGCAAAAAGAAGCCCTGCCTCTGGCCAGCGAGAACACTGGTCTGAGGCAGGGCTTATCCCTTGCTTCTAGGCTTTACTATGCCTCCCTCTTTTACATGGCCGTCATTTTTATCGTTCCGGTTACCGGTAAGCCAGAAATACTCTCGTTGAAATCGGCGGTAAGGGTGGTGGCGGTCAGTTCTTTGATGGTTAGTTTCAGTTCCTTCACCTGCACAATTGCCGTGAGGCCCGGGGCTGAAAGAGTTAAGACATCGCCTTCCAGTTTCCAAGTGCCCTGCGTCTGCTGGGGAGAGCTGGGATCACATTTGGTGGCGCCTTCATCGGCTATCAACACATTATTTGCCTTAAACTCCAGGAAATTGTCTTTCTCGCAAGCCCCCAAGGTGGCGTAGTAATCTACGGTACCAATTAAGACATTAGACACCGTGAAGCCGGTAACCTGCCACCGCTTGTTTTGGACCATCTCTTCCTTGGTAGGATCAGGGTCGTCTTTCTTGCTGCAGGCAGTGGTAAAAAGGGTGGCACAAAATAAAAGCAGGAGTAGAGGAGAGTTCTTCATAAGCCACGAAAATAAATCTTTATACGATTCTGCTATAAAACTACCTAAAACCAACAGGAAAAAAACTACCAATGCTACTGGCCGGCCTAACAAAAAAGACCAGCCTTTCGCGGGCTGGTCTTTTAAATAAAGGCAATAAACGTGGGCTCCTTACGGGATAAGCACGCTCCGGAACTGCGTTACGTCAATGGTAGGGATAGTAGCGCTGTATTTCTGGTTAATAGTCCTGATCAGCTCATTGGCTACAATGGCGTATCCTCTTGGAGTGAGGTGTACTCCGTCTAAAGAGAATAAATGACCTGTAATAAAGGAAGGAGAATAGCTCACCCCGTTAATCATAAGGCCTTTCTTAATAGTATTGAAATAGGCGTTCATATCAGAATACGCTACTTTCTTCGCATCTGCGGCGGCCTTCAATTTGCCATTGAAAGTCTGGGTGGCCGTTTTCACCGCTTCGGTTTCAACCTCATCCAATACCTCTTGGTTAGCAAGCGGGTTTAAAGGAGAGAATCCGTGCGGTACAGGCTGCGCTATGCCGGGCACTGACTCTGGCGTACCCACTGTTGAGGTAAGCAGAACATAATCTGTAGCCTTGGCTTCACGCGTGGCGCCACTTCCTGTTTTAATGTAAAGCTTAGCGCCCGCTGCTTGTGCCTGCGCTATTAACAAGGAAGTTGCTTTAGTAGTGAAGAACGGTACTGAAGTAACATCTGGGATGTTTATAATCACGCCTTGGGCAGGTAACACCGCCAGCATCGCGTCCAGACCAGTTTGAAACTCAGCGTCCGTAGAAATAGGGCTCAACCCTCCGGAAGTAGCATAGCCTAAAACGTCGTTATTGCCCAGCCACATAGTAAAGAAGGTTCCTTTCACAGAGGCTACCTTGTTGGCATAAGGGAGAAGGGCGCCGGTTGGTGCTACCTGGTCAGAAAGCAGGCGTTGGTAATACGGGTTGAAGCCCAGGGGATTGTTATACCCATAGCCAGCGGTTACTACATCCTTCATCTTGATGCCGGGAACGCCCAGGTTCTGGACTTCATCTGTGTATTTAGCCAACAGAGGTGTTTTCTGGTCAGCCCCTAAACCTACCACGGCCAGGTTCTTAGTCACGGTCTCGGTGATAGGCAGGCCGCTGGCTGAGAAACCCTTCAGTCTCAGGTAGCCAGAGCCGTTTTCCTGGCTTTTGTCAGCAGCGAAAAGGGGCTGCGTAAAATTCCCGCCGCCCACGTAGGCAAACTGGTTAGCCAGAATGTTAGGGTAAGAATATACCTGCCCTTCCAAGTAAAGGCCGTTGTCCTGGTAACCGGCGGTAAGGGAGTTGCCTACCGCCACGTATTTAGAAAGATCAAGGCTGCCTTTGCTCAGGACTACATCATCTTCAAATTCGGGATCACAACCTGCAAAGAGGAAAACGCTGGAAAGAAGGGCGACAGCGCCCAGTCTGTGTACTATATTTCTCATACTAGGTAAAAATTAAAACTTGTAGTTAAGCCCAACCCCGGGGATATAGGCAATTGACTTGAATGTACCCGGTACGCCACCAGATTTGCTGGCGTTATCGGTGCGCTCTTTTTTGTTGAGGTAAAGGAAAGAGGCGTCCAGGTCTACTTTTTCAGACAAGGCAAGGGTTAAGCCGGCAGATAACCCTCTGGAGTCTGCGTCTGGGGTTTCTGGGGTTAAGTAGCCTTCCTGTACCGGAGATTGGTCATAGTACCCACCGGCGCGAACCGTTAAAATATCAGACAGCTGGTACTGCAAGCCTAAGCGGTAAATGAATACGTCTTCATAGTTGCGGGGACTCTCGCTGGAAGTAACTCCGGCGCCCCCAGCAGTACCGTTGAAGTCAAAGCGCAGAGATTTGTAGGCGCTCCACTGTACCCGCTGTAAGTCGGCGGCAATGGTGAACTTTTCGGTGGGTTTAAATCCAATCCCTAACGTGATGTTGGCTGGCAAAGGCAGGGTGGCGTCAAACTTGGTGGCCCCAAAGTTAGGCGCTATTACAGAGGCCGTAGGTAAGGTGAAGGTCACGTCTCCGTCTTTTACTTCCATCTCTACTTTTGACCGGTAGGTGAGGCCCAAAGAAAGCTTGTCTGTGGGTTTAAAGAACACCCCCACGTTAAAGCCTATGCCGCTGGCCTTGCCGTCAAGCTCAAGGCCGCTTTCCACGCCGTTGGCATCAATCAAAGGAAGGCTTCTCTGTAGGTTCACGCCACCGGTAGAGTAGACAAAACCAGCGCCAACGCCAATTTTATCATTTACCTGGTAGCTAATGGTAGGCTGAATAAAGATGGCCTGCAGGCTTAGCTCATTCAAGCCAAACCGTCCTTGCCAAGTGTCGCCCCAGTTAACTGAGGAACCATAGGGTGTGTATACACCAATACCGAAACGTAACGGACTTTCCTCTTTGCCAAAGGAGGCGTAAATCTGGAAAGGCGTGCTGATTTTATTGTCTGTCTGGGACTGTGAGATACCCGGTGACGGCTCACGGTAGGCAATTTTAGAGTTCAACGCACTTACGCCCAGCTGGATGCCGTTTTGGCGCAAATGGGCCAGGGCTCCCGGGTTAAAAAAGATGCTGCTTTGGTCAAGAGCCAGGCCGGTTCCGGCGTGCCCCATGCCTAACTGCTTTTGCCCTTGAAGGTTAGCCTGGAAGCCACCCGCGTTGGCGACGCCTGCCGTGAGCATGGCACCTCCTAGAAAGGCTAGTAATTTACTTTTCATGCGTTTGCTAGTTAAAAATAGGTAAAATTATTTCTTGTGGATTTGGTAACCAAATATAGAAAAATTGCACACAGTTTCGCATAGTGTTATGCATAAGCACTATATTTTTTCATTTTTTAATTTCACTCCCCATAGAGGCTTGTAGGCTAAATGAGGAAGAGTTGCCCGTCCCAACCGCTTTCCAGCAGCTTAGCGGCATTGCGACACAAAAAATGCGGGCCAGAACCCATCCCCTTTTTTGCCAGTTGCGTTAATCCATTTCTGGCTAAACAGGAAAGAAAATGTATGATGTTTTAATAGTAGGGGGTGGGCCAGCCGGTCTGAGCGCGGCCATGTTGCTGGGGCGCTGTATGCGAAAAGTTGCCTTATTTGATACCGGCCAATACCGCAACTCCTATTCGCACGCCATGAACGGGTTCATTTCCCGAGACGGCACCCCGCCCCAGGAGTTTCTGGAACTAGCGCGCAAAGACCTGGAGAAGTATGAGGTGGAGTTCAAGCAGAAGCGCATAGTGCAGATCACCAAGGAAGGTGAACTGTTCAAGGCCTGTGACCAGGACAACCAGGTCTATATTTCCAGAAAGGTGCTGCTGGCCACGGGCCTGTGTGACCGCTGGCCCAAGTTGGAAGGGGCAGAGCCCTTTTACGGCACCAGCATTCACCACTGCCCCTACTGTGACGGATTTGAGTCTAAGAACAAACCGCTGGCGGCCTATGGAAAGAACCGTGACGCCATAGGCCTTTCCCTTTCCCTCAAAACCTGGAGCAGTGATGTGATGCTGTTCACAGACGGCACCAAAAGATTGACCCGGGAAGACCGCGAACTACTGGCCCGCAACAAGGTACAGGTAAACCTGCTGCCCATTGAACGCCTGGAAGGTGAAGGCGGGCAGTTACAGCGCATGGTGCTTAAAAACGGCGAGGTGGAAAATCGGGAGGCCCTGTTCTTTGCCACCGGTTCTGACCAGCACTCAGATCTGGCCGCGCAATTGGCCTGTGATTTTACCAGCAAGGGGGTAGTGAAAACCTACAAACACCAGCAAACCAACATACCCGGTCTGTACGTGGCCGGTGACGCCGCCCGTGACATGCAGCTGGTCATTGTGGCCGCCGCCGAAGGCACCAAAGCCGGGGTAGCCATTAACATGGAACTGCAGAAAGAATTCAGGCTGTAAGGCGTGTTTGCCACTAAAGTGAGTCGTCCCGTTTTGGGCCTGTTTTTCTAAAAACAGGCCCAAAACGGGACGACTCACTTTTAAGGCTTAATGCTAAACTTTAGCCGAGGTGTTGCGCTTTTTCTGGGAGAGTTTCCGGAAGGCGCGGTCCAGGATACAGTATTCATGGCCTTCCACCAGCAGGTGCATAGTGAGGTTCTCAATGGCAATAGGGTCGCCTTCCTCTACCTCCTGCAGGTTGGAATAGGTTACCTGAGAGCCATCCATGATAGTGACCACCCCCGTCCCGAAGACCTCAATGTGGTTATTGTGCTTGATGATGATACCCGTTTCCTCGCCCAGGCCAATGCCAATAAACTCGGGGCGTTTAGAAACCGCGTGCGCCAACCGGCCAAACCGGCCCCGCTCGGTAAAGTGGGTGTCAATAAACACGTTGTTGATAAAGGAGAGGCCATCAGTGGTTTTCACTTCGCCTTTCACCAGGGAATAGGAGCCGTAGCCCTCATAAATCATGCGGTTAGACATGGCGGCAGCCCCGGCGCTGGTTCCGGCAATGGTGATCTCCTCTTCTATAAACCGGCGCTGCATAAGGTGGTGCAGCTTTGAGCCGCTCAGAAACTCCTTTAGTCTAAGCTGGTTACCGCCGGTGAAAAAGATCACCTCGGCCTGTTCAATACGGGTGATATAGTCTTTGGAGTCTGCTTTGTTGTCTTCGTCAATGTGCATAAACCGCACGCTGCTGCAGCCTAATTCTTCAAACGCTTCTTTGTAGGCCTGCCCAGATTCCATGGGCTCTAAGGTGGCGGTGGTAATTACCTCAATATTAGATTCCACGCTACAGATCTCTGAGCGGATAAGGTTGATTAACCCGTCATCATCACCGCCGCCAAGCGCAATAAGGGTTCCTTTGGGGTGCTGCATATAAAAAATCAAAAAAATAGTAAACGGTAAAAAAATGCTACTGCCCAGGGCTGCGCCTGGTTCAAAACTACAAGATTTGACCAGATGTACAAGGTGCCGGAGAGGGGGCGGCCAAAAAGCGAAGGAAGTGGGTACCCTGGAAAAACGTGCCCGGCCTCCCAATCTTTAAAAGGATGCTTCGCGGCTCTTACCTAGCCAGGCTTTTATGCGTACACGTGGACCAAACAGAGTACTGTTACGGAAGAGCGGCCCTCAAAGGTATCTTCTGGCAGGGCCTTTGGTTGCCAGCTTTTACTATCCTGGCTTCTGTATAACACCGTAACTGCCTTATTAATGCCCATAACCCTATGAAAATCCACCAGTTTGAAGATAAAGGCCTGGCCCACTTCTCTTACGTGATCATGAGCGACGCCGAGATTGCGGTCATTGACCCTACCCGCAACCCCCGGCAATATGAGGAGTTTGCCATGCTGCATGACGCCCGCATTACCACCGTCATAGAAACGCACCCGCACGCCGACTTCGTGAGCGGTCACTTGGAGCTCTCTGATGCCAAGCAGGCCACTGTCTACGTGAGCGCTGCGGTGGGAGCAGAATATCCCCACACCACCTTTGATGAAGGCCAGGAAATCATGGTAGGCAAGGTAACCCTACGGGCCATCAATACCCCCGGGCATTCGCCAGACAGCATCTCCGTGCTGCTCCTGGACGAGGAAGGCAAGGAGCACGCCGTCTTCACCGGAGACGCCCTGTTTGTAGGCGACGTGGGCCGCCCCGACCTTCGGGAAGACGTGGGACAGGAGACCGCCACTCGTGAAGACCTGGCCCGCCAGATGTACCACACCACCCGCCACAAACTGATGACCCTGCCAGACCACGTGCTGGTATACCCGGCGCACGGGGCCGGCAGCCTCTGCGGCAAAGCCCTGAGTGACGCCAAGTCCAGCACCATTGGCGCCGAAAAGCTTTCTAACCGTGCCCTGCAGCCCATGTCTGAAGAAGCCTTTGTGGCCTTTATTACCGCAGACCAACCCTTTGTGCCCCGCTATTTTGGCTATGACGTAGAGCTCAACCGCAAAGGAGCCTCCAAATTTGATTCTTCCACCAAAAAGGTACCGGTGCTGGAGCCGGGCCATAAACTGGAAGAGGAAGGATTGGTCATTGATACCCGGCCCCGGGAGCAGTTCAAAAAGGGGCACCTGCCTAAAGCCATTAATCTGCAGGACGGCCCCAAGTTTGAAACCTGGCTGGGGTCTATTGTCAACCCCGAAGAAAAGTTCTACCTCCTTTCTGAAGACGAGGAAACCCTGCGGGAACTGATCGCCAAGACCGCCAAGATTGGCTACGAGCGCTTTATCTGCGGCGCCCTTTCCTCGGCCCCGGCCGAGGGCACGGAAACCCTCCCCGACCTGGACCTGGCCCAGTTCAAAGCCCACCCAGAGAACTACACCATCTTAGACGTGCGCAACCAGAATGAAGTAAAGGAAAAACGCATCTTCCCAAACGCCCTGGCAATACCCCTTCCTGAACTGCGCGAGCGCCTGGAAGAAATCCCCACCGACAAACCCATTGTGGTGCATTGCGCGGGTGGGTATCGGTCGGCGGCCGGGGCTAGCATTGTGGCCACAGGAGTTGCAGAGGTGCCCGTGTATGACCTCAGCGAAGCCATCCAGCAGTTCAGTCCTCCCATATAGAGATACTAAGCAGAATCTTCGGCGTAGCCCATAAAGGCAAAACCTGTTTTGGGGCTGTTTTTCTAAAAACGGCCCCAAAACAGGTTTTTTGTTTCCTGTCGGTACGCTCTAAGACTGGTCCTTTGCGGGATTGGGTTTGCCGCCTTGGGCGCTGTTTAGTACTTTAGGGGATAAAGGCGGCCAGGAAATTGGTAGCGGCTGGCGGGGTAGCCCGACGGCCTTCTTTTGCCCGTTTTAATTTTTATGCTTCTTTGAGGTACCTGGTCTTAGGCCGAGGTGCTGTTTTGCTTATGTTTTTTCCAGTACGTTTTTCCTCCTTTTGCCTTTTCCTCCTGTTCTTCTCTTCTTCCGCCTGGGCCCAGATTCTGAATGTGGAAAAGACCCGGGTAGAACGCGATTCCTCTCATTATTTTACCGGTAAGCTGGGCCTGAACCTCAACCTGTTTAACCGCCCGGTGGGCAAAGAAGGCCTTACTGACCATTTTATCGGGCTTACCGGCAACGGCAATATCGGTTACGTATCTGAGCAGAATACCTACTTGCTGCTGGGCTCTTACAACTACGTGCGCCTGAGAGGCGAGACCCAGGTAGAGACCGGCTACGTACACGGCCGCGTGACTTTTAACCGCCAGGCCCGCCTGTCTTATGAGGCCTACGCCCAAACGCAGTATGACTACAACCGGGGGCTGGAACTAAGAGCGCTGGCCGGGGCCGGTATCAGGTACGCGGTAGTGCGAAAGGAGAACCTTCGGTTTTATCTGGGCACCAGCCTGATGTTTGAGCATGAGCGGTGGCACAACCTGCAGGAAAACTTCTACATCAGGAAAGATATTCCCAAGCTCTCTACCTATGCCAGCGTGCGCCTGCCCTTAAACCCGTATCTGGAACTGAGCAGCATCCATTATTACCAGGTGGGCTATGACAACCCCGCCAGCATGTGGCGCCACCGGTTCAGCGGAGACTTTTCTTTGGTCATGAAAATAAACAAGTGGTTCCAGCTTACCACCAACTTCTCCCACACCTATGAGAACCGGCCCATTGTGCCCATCCCCAGTTATCTCTACAGCCTCACCAACGGCATTCAGGTAAGCTTTTAAAGGAGGTGTTTTGAGGCTGATTTCTAAAAAAAACAGGACCAAAACGCTATAGCGGAATTCCCTCTCCCCGTGGGAGAGGGTTAGGGCGAGGGGCAGCGGCAGTTCCAAGCAAAGGATTTTCTAGACGGGATTATTCTGCCAACTGAAAGATTACTCCACGCATTTCGTCCCCCTTTGAAGGGGGTAGGGGGATGACTACTCGTGCAGAGGACGCGTTTCTTGTGATTTTATCCTTGCTTCTTGCGCTTGGTGGGAATATCGCTTCTTCGGCTGCCTGGTCATCCCCCTACCCCCTTCAAAGGGGGACGAGGAAGAAGGCAGAAGTGTAGGGGCAATCAGAAGCGTATCATTAGCCTGTCAATACCTGCTTTTCTAATAAGCAACTTCTCCCCTCATCCTAACTTCTCCCCAGGAAGAAGGGACACCGGTCCTTGCGTTTTGAGCCCATTTTCCAGAAAACGACCCCAAAACGTTTATTCCTCCCCAGAACCGCCTGCCCTGCGGTTGGCTTTCTTCTGGCCTTGTTTCTGTTTGGCTGCAAGTCTTTTCTGCACGGCGGCTTTGGAAGGAGTGGTTCTTTTACGGGGCTTGGGGCGGTGCAGGGCCTGTTCCAGCACTTCATACAGTTTCTGTACCACCAATTCTCTGTTGACCAACTGGCTGCGGTTGTCCTGGCTAGCCAGGTGCAGGAAGCCTTCTTTGTTGAGCCGGGGGCCTAGCTTTTCCAGGAGCAGTTCTTTTTGATGCGGGGTGAGCAAGGCAGAGTTCTCAATAGAAAACCAAACTTCCACCCTGCTGGCCACTTTATTCACGTTCTGCCCGCCGGGCCCGCTGCTGCGCGAGGTTTGAAATGTAAGTTCTGGCGTAAGATCTGGAAGCATAGAATTTTGTACGTAAAGGCCCCGGCGGCGGTGCGGAGTCATGGCCGAGCGCAAGCCTGTGTATACCGAATCTGGTGCGGTAAAGTTATCTCAAAATGCCCGGTCAGCCACTGTCCGGTCCTGAACATTTTACGTTCAGGACCGGACATCTTTTATGGTGTATTTTATTATCAACTATCTGTAAATCAATTATTTAACTGATTGGCACAGTATTAGGAAAGGTAGGGTAGAACGAGGGTGATCAAAAGGACCGCTACCGGATCTTCACCGGCCGCAGAAACCAGAGAGACTCCTCCCGTGCCCTTCGGCGGCCTGCCGCAAATGTGATTTGACAGAAGTTTAAAAGAAAAGAAGTTTTAAAAGAATAAAGCCATGAAAGTTATCATCTTATTATTCGCTATGTGTTTTGGATCTGGGTTGGCCTTGAAAGATGCCCTAAGCGGACTTAACTACCAGCAAGAAGTGATCTACCTTGATCACACTACCCAACCAGCCCCTTCCCTGGCCGCCGACAGCCTGGGCCAGCACGTGCAAGAACGCGCCTAAGCCGCCTGCTGTTTTAGGGTTGTTTTTAGAAAAACGGCCTTGAAACGTAAGCAAGGTTTTCTTTCTACAAAGAGGCTTAGTCTTTCTTCTTGTTTTTGCCAGACGGATTGAAAATTCCCTTTATGATTTCCATGGGCCCAGGCGGCTTCTCTTTTACCAGCACATACCTGATGGAGAAGGCGCCGCCCAGGTTAAACCAGTTCTCATGCTTGATATGGAACGCGGGTTTAAGGTCGGCAGACAAGAGCAGCGGAAAGCCGTTCAGTTTGTATTCTATGCCGGTGATAGCGTCAAACCCATAAATGGCGCCGTAGTCTTTAAGGTGACCCGCGTGCACACCCCCGCCCAAGTAATAGTTCAGGCGCTGACCCAACATGGGGAAATGCTGTTCCCCTAACACGGTAACGGCTATCTCACGGGGCGCGGCCGTTACCAGACCTTCCAGAGTGGTTTTCTCCAGGATCTTCTGCTGCAGGGTAAGCCCGAAATCATCGCTGCCAATTCTAACGCCGGCGGCGGTCTTATAGCGCTGGGCCAGGGCAGGCAAGGTGCCTAAGAGGGAGAAGCCAAATACCAGCAGGAATATTTTTTTCATAGGGTAAAGTACGCAAGAGAAATCAGAACCGTGGCTACCGTCTACGGAGAAAGTCTGCTTTTGAAACGCCGTTCTGCTCTGGTTTCTTGCCTTGGGTGGCACAAATTGCTTTTCTGGATCCGTTCCTGTTTTTATTTCCTTTCAATGGTTTGCCCTCAGAATACCTCCTTGACAGGTTGAGCGGGTATTCATCTCTATCTCACTATTCCTTTTTAACTCCTTTATTCCTTTGCTGGAAAGGCAAGTGTTATGTTAACGTATGTTAAAGTACGAAAAAATTCGTGGGTAAAGGCTCTCTTTTACGAAAGTATTCGTATACTTGCCTACGAAGCCCGTCGTAGATACCGGTTTATAATAGAACAGTATGGAAGAGAACGCACCCTTAAAGCCCACCGAGACGGAACTAGAGATCTTGCAGATTCTGTGGCAGAACGGCCCCAGCACGGTCCGGTTCGTGAACGAGGCTCAGAATAGAACCAAGGAAACCGGCTATACCACCACGTTAAAACTACTGCAGATCATGCATGAGAAAAACCTGGTAAGCCGTGATGAGGAAAGCCGGTCTCACGTGTACCAGGCCGCCGTCACCGAGGAGGAAACCCAGCAGCATCTGCTAGGCCGGTTCCTGGATACTACCTTCAGGGGCTCGGCCATGAAACTGGTGATGCAGGCGCTGGGCAACCACACCACTACCCCCGAAGAGCTTGACCAGATACGCACGCTGTTAAACCAACTAGAGAAAGGAGGCCACCAATGAACCCGCTCCACCCATTTCTGCCCGAAGCCCTAGTAAAAGCCCTGGGCTGGACCCTGCTTCATTCGCTCTGGCAGGGCGCCCTGCTGGCCGTTCTGCTCTCCTTACTGCTGTTGGTCTTGCACCGGCATTCGGCCAGCATTAGGTACCGCGTAGCCAGCCTTTCTATGGGACTGTTGCTGGTCATGGCCGGCATAACGTTCTTTCAGGTATATGAACCGGCTACGGCAGCGCAGGTCACTTCTATAAGGCAGGCCGTTTCTACCGCTACCGTACAGACATCCATACCAGTGCTGCCTGAGGCAGGGTGGTGGGGCTCGGTGACCCATGAATTCCAGGGCTACTTTGGGCAGCACTTGCCGCTTATTGTAACCATCTGGCTGCTGGGGCTTACGGCCATGCTGCTACGCCTGGTGGGCGGCTGGGCCTATACCCGCCGGCTCAGAAGCTATCACTTAAAACCGCTTCCCCTGGAATGGCAGCAACGGGTGCAGGTTTTGAGCCAGAAACTGGGCTTGAAGAAACTGGTGCAGCTAGCCGAATCTGGACTGGTGAAAGTGCCGGCCGTGGTAGGGCATTTGCAGCCCATTATCCTGTTGCCATTAGGAACCGCCGCCGGCCTTAGCCCCGCGCAGCTGGAAGCCATTCTGGCGCATGAACTGGCCCACGTGCGCCGGCATGATTACCTCATGAACCTGCTGCAGTGCGTGGTAGAGGCCTTGTTCTTCTTCCACCCGGCCGTCTGGTGGATCTCAGAAAACATACGGGCAGAGCGCGAGCACTGCTGTGATGACCTGGCCCTCACCCTCTGTGACAATTCCCTCACTTATGCTTACGCGTTAACCAATCTTGAAGAAATGATTATGAAAAAACCTGTGTCAACCCCCAAGCTTGCCATGGCGTTCTCTGGCAAGAAACGTTCCCTGTTGAGCCGCATTAAACGGCTGGTGCAAGGCCCCTCGCTAAGACCTTCTTTCTCTGAAGGCTTTATGGCAGCCTGCGTGCTCATGGTAGGCATTCTGCTGTTCTCAGTTAGTGCTATGGCCTACCAGACAGAAACCACGCCTAAGAAAGCCCCCGCCACCCCGCCCAAAGTTGCCCCGGCTAAGGAGGCGTCTACGGAATTTGTTTCAGTCCCGGCTCCTGAAAAGCAGACCCAAATCGTGTCAAGTGCGGCGCCGGCCAGGGAGGAAGGCGCCCGGGCCCAGTACCTGCAGCAAGGCGGAAATGACCTTATTATTGTGCGGAACAAGAAAGGCAAGATCATTGAGCTGTACGTAAACGGGAAGAAAATCCCCTCTGGCCAGATAAGCCAGTACCAATCTGAGATAGACGCCAGCCTAAACCGCACCAAGAACGCTGAGAAACTAAGAGACAAAGAGGAAGTGAGCCGGGCCATGAACTCGGCGCGCAGTGAGTTGGCGCGGGTAGAAAGAAGGTCCTCCATGGGCCAGGGAAGCCGCAGAGCACCCCGTCTGCCCATGCCCCCAATGCCGCCCATGGCTGGTTTTGGAGAAGGAAGACCACAGCTTCCGCCACCACCGGCTCCTCCAGCTCCACCAATGTCTCCTATGTCACCAGACGGGAAAATCTCTAAAAAAGAGCAGGCCCGCTATGACAAAGAAATGAAAGCCTATGAGGCCGAGATGAAGAAGTTTGAAGCCGAAATGGAGAAATACGGCGAAGAAATGGGCCAGTACGCCAGCCGCATGGGAAACCGCTTTGACGGAAATGCCGAGGCCCTGGTTCGTAGACATGCCGCTATGGCAGAACGGAATGGCCGCCTGGCCGAAGAAGCGGGTCGCAGAGCCATTGACCGGGAGCGGATAAGTATCCAGCGCAACGCAGAGCATGACCGCCGCATGAAAGACCATGAAAAACGCATGGAGGCCCACAATGAGCGCATGAAAAAACATGAGGCCATGATGAAGGAGCTGAAAGCAGAACTGGTCAAAGACGGTTTCATCAAAGACCCCGAGGGCGACTATACCTTCAAGCTGGACAAGACCGGCCTTTACCTCAATGACAAGAAACAGTCAGACGCCCTGTACCAGAAATACAAAAAGCTGATCTCCAAAGCGCAGGGTGAAGACATTGACATCACCCTCAAGAAAGACGGCAGCAATTTCACCATCAACCAGAAACGGGAAACCAAAGACTAATCTTTCTTTCTCTTCTAGGCAAAAACAGCAGGGCCCGCGTTCATTTCGCGGGCCCTGCTGTTTTTAAGGCGCCACTGAAAGATTCTCTGGGGCAAAACCGGTTGCCTACCAGGAACAGATTGCCAAAACCAGCTGATACAATCAATTTCCCTGTAGTGCCTAGGTGTGGGTTAGGTAACTATTTTCCGCCAAAAGATTTCAGGCCTGGCCAAATGTCTCCATACCCTGTTGCTTTGGTTTCCGGCAATGCCCTTAGATGTCTTTCAGAATTCTCTTAATCTTTCCCCTGGGGCTAGGCTTCTGCCTCAGAACTCTCCAGACGCCTGAAACTGGCCATGCCTCCCATTCTTCCGTTAGAGATAAGGGCAGTTCGCAGAATTAATCGGCCTTGGGCATGCCTTACTGGACGTGGGCCGCTGGGCCAAAGTCGTTACGCGTTTTCTTCGGTATGGACGTTAATCCCTAGAGGCCATCTTGTATGTCAAACCCCAGGCAAATGAACTTTCTACTGTTAACCTTCTCGCTTTTACTTTTCACTTCCTGCCATTCAAAAACCGCCATGCAAACACCTGCCGCCAAAGACGCCATCATCCAAGACGTGAAAAACAAACGCCTAAGCGAGGTAGCGACCGCCCTGAAGCAGGGCACTGATGTAAACACCACCGATAGCCAAAAAAGGTCTCTCTTGCTCTTGGCCACGCAGAACAATGACCTGAAAATGGCAGAACTGCTGGTAAGCCACGGGGCGGACGTTAACCAACAGGATGACATCAAAGATAGCCCCTTCCTGTATGCGGGAGCCTCTGGGTACACAGAACTGGTGAAGCTCTACCTGGAGCACGGGGCCCGTTTTGACATCTTTAACCGCTACAACGGCAGTGCCCTGATTCCGGCCTGTGAAAGAGGACACCTGCCGGTGGTCAAACTTCTGGCCAACACCCCGGGCTTCCCCATTGACCATGTAAACCGCTTGGGGTGGACAGCCCTGATGGAAGCCGTTGTTTTAGGGAATGGCAGTAGCACGTATGTAAAAGTAGTACAGACCCTGGTAGAGGCCGGCTGTGATGTCAGCATCCCGGACAAGGAAGGGATAACGGCGCTACAACATGCCAAAGACCGGGGCTTCACCAAAATTGCCCAGGTGCTGGAAAAAGCCGCCCGGAAATAAAACCAGTCCCCACCGGCGGGAAGAAGGACCGCTTTCTTTCCAGGCAGAAGCCCTTCTAGCTAAGCGTGGCCTTTTCTAGCGTCTTCGGGCATTAAAAACGATTTTCCAGTAGGCGCCCGTCAACCCGAACCCAACTGTGAAAACCCCAAGGCTACCAGTTGTACTATCCTTTTTTTTTATCCCAAATCTGGTTCAAAGATCACGGTGGATGCCCAGGAAACTGCCTTGGCTTCTATTAGGATAGCGGAGGATAGACTTGGAAGGAAATTTCTAGCCAACTGCGGTCCCAGGATCTATCCTTTTTTCGTTTTAAGCCCGTTTTTCTGAAAACAGGCCCAAAACAAGACTACGCTCCAAATCGCTAAATCATTACCTTAGCGCCTTCTACAGGTACACCTATGAGCGAGCATATTTTTCCGGAACTGCAGCACCTGCTGGAGTTGCCGTTGACCAAAACCACCCGGCTGGGACAGGTACAGTTTTTTCACTTCGGGCGGGCGCACGTGACCAATGCCAACGGCCTTATTCTGGACGTGGGCGCCTGGACCCTGGAAGTGGCCTGCCACTGGCAACTGGAAACGGCCGGCGCGGTGGCCATCGCCTTTACAGACGCTGAGAGCGCCCGTGACGCCCAAGCCCTCGCCGATCCGGCTTTTGACCCCCAGGTGCCCGGCAGCAACCTGAGAGACAAAAAATTGCAGGACCTGGTACGGGGCCAGGAAGAGCCATTGCGCGTGGTGCAGGTTTCAGCATCGCCGGCCGGCGACCTCATGATCACTATGCAGGGCAAACACGTGCTGCGGGTGCAACCGGAACTGGGTGTGCTGGAGAATACCGGGTACTTCTGGCGTCTCTTCTCTAATACCACGGCGGGGCAAAGCATTCGTTTTGGACCTAACGGCGTAGAACACACGTAAGTAAAGGACGTCTGTTTTGGGCCTGTTTTCCGGAAAACAGGCCCAAAACAGACGCGGCCCGTCACCGTGCGGCACGGCCTTCCTTTGGCACTTGCCCAGGATTAAAGTATCTTGCTCTTCCTATATATAGAAAGAACATAGTAAGGCACCATGGCCAAGCATCTCAGGAAGTATCCCATCTGTACCAATTGTGATTATGTCTTCACCAAGGAGCAGCCAGACAACTTCTGCCCTAGCTGCGGACAGGAAAACCATGACCTTAACGTGCCGTTCAAGCACGTGGCCCTGGAACTGCTGGAAGGCACCATTCACTATGACAGCAAATTCTGGATAACCCTTAAATACCTGCTCTTTTACCCGGGTAAGCTTACCAATGAGTTTCATAGGGGCCGTCGCATGGGCTACGTGCCGCCTATCAGGCTCTACGTGTTCATCTCGTTCATCTTTTTCTTTCTGCTTTCCTTGCGGGCGGGCCACCTGAAGGGCGGCGAGCACACCCTGCGCTCAGATTTACAGCTTACCCCTTCCATTGCGGTAGACAGCCTGGATGCCTTTGCCAACGTGCCCGGCGCCAGTGACTCGCTCAGGAAAAAGCTGGGGGAGAAAGGCATTAACCCAGACAGCCTGCTGGTCACCAACTCTAAACAGGAAGAGGAGCAACTTTCCAAACTGGACAGTATCCCGTCCCATGCGTCTAAGGGCAGGTTAGATTCTGCGTTAACCGCCTACGGCGTCTCCAGCCACAACTGGATTACCCGGGGCGCCCTCCAAAAAGCCGCCGATTTTCAACGTCTCACTAAAAACGAACTGGCCCTCAAGGCCCTCAAGTACTTTTCGGTGATGATGTTTGTGCTCATGCCGGTGTTCGCGCTACTGCTTAAGCTGGTGTTTCTGCGGGCCCGGCGGTATTACATGGAGCACCTCATCTTCAGCATTCACCTGCACTGCTTCTACTTTATGCTGTACATTCTGTACATGCTTAGTCTATACCTGTTCACTTCTTTTGATTTGTTTGGCTGGGCCAACCTACTGGGACTGCTGTATCTCTTCTTTGGGCTAAAGCGGGTGTTCAGGCGCAGTAACCTGCGCACAGTCGTTAATATGTTTGTGCTGCTGTCTTTGTATTTGGTCACCGGTATGATCACGCTGCTGCTGGGGCTGGTGGTTAGCCTGGCGGTTTAATTTCTGAGGTGCAAAAGCGGCCAAGCAACCTTTGCCTGCTTTCTGCATCTATAGGAGAAATGACTTGCTATACAATTACTAGAACCATGAGAAAGCTATCCATCCTTTTGCTGCTGTTGGCCTTTGTGGGCGTAGCAGCGCAAGCGCAAGACGTAGAAGGCAACGGCAAGTTTAAGTCCGAAACTCGCTCTGTCTCTTCCTTTACAGCCCTTTCCATTGCGGGCGGCTTTGAGGTGGAACTAACCCAGGGCACGGCCCCAAGCCTGAAACTGGAGGCCGAGGAAAACGTGCTTCCGTTAATTGAATCTACGGTGCAGAACGGTACCCTTACCATTAAAATGAAAAAGGGCATTAAAAACGCCAGAACCCTCAAGGTCTTTGTCACCGTGCAAGACCTTAAAAAACTTCAGCTGGCTGGCGGCATCAAATTAAGAACCACCAATACCCTTTCTGCCCCTAGCTTGGCGCTGGAGTTTGCGGGCGGCATAAACGCTGTCCTGGCCCTGCAGGTTAAAGAACTGGCCGCCGATTTTGCGGGGGGAACCAAAGTAACTTTAAGTGGCCGCGCCGATAAAGTAACCATGGACCTGGCCGGGGCCACCAACCTGAAAGCCCTGGAGCTTAAAACCAATTACCTGACCCTTGACGCCGCCGGAGCCAGCAGTGCCCAGGTAAGCGTGGCCAAAGAACTTACCGTAGATGCCGCGGGCATAGTGACGGTAGACTACAAAGGTTCGCCTAAAGTGAGCCACAGCGGCATGGGCAAAATACGGCGTATCTAGTTATTTCTTTTCTTGACAAGTGCGGGAGCCCCCGGCAGATCTTTCTGCCGGGGCTTTTGTTTTTGAGAGGATTGAGAAATCGATCTCCTCCTTTTCTTGCTGGCACTAGAGGGAAGAAGGAACGTAGTTAATTGACTTTTTAAATTTTATAAATAACATTATTAGATAAATACAATTAAATATAGCTTAAAGAAATAAGAAAAATATACGTAAATATTTCTTTAAAACCATGGGATTAAATCCAGCTTAACATAAAACCATCATCTATAGGTTCTCCGTAGATGCAGCATTGCCTAACAAACAAACCTCACCAATGTTTAACTCTTACCCCAAACTGTATGAGAAAAATTTTATCTCTGATGGTCCTGTGCCTTTTGGTTACCGGACAGCTTCTGGCGCAAGCCCTAATTGATTCAAAACTCAAAACCGCCCTTCTTGATCGGTTAATCCCCGTGCAGGTGGTGGTCACCTTCAAAGGCACCGCCGCCCCCTCCGTACTAGACGTGGCCGCCCTCACCCAGGCGGGCATTACCAGGGGCCTGACTCTAAGAGCCCTGCCCATTGCCGGTGTGATAGCCCTGCCCGCCCAGATTGAGGCGCTGGCTAAAAACCCCAGGGTACTGTCTCTGTACCTGAATGAATCCCTTAACTATGAGAATGACGGCGCCACGGCGCTTACCGGGGTCAACAAGGTGCGCAATGAAGCAGGTTTCACCGCTAAAAACGGCGGTTTCCCGGTTTCTGGCCGGGGCATTGGCGTGCTGGTGAATGACAGCGGTGTAGACGGCACGCACCCAGACCTGACTTTAGGCAAAAACCTGAAGCAGAACGTAACCGCCGCCACTAACCTGAACTCGGTTTCGGGCATCCTTCCTTATACCCCCATTGAGAACATCCCTAACACTGACGCCACCGGTGGGCACGGGACCCACGTGGCCGGCATTGTAGGTGGAACCGGCCAGGCTTCTGCCGGAAAATATACCGGGGTAGCCCCCGGCGCCGGCCTGGTAGGCTACGGTTCTGGCGCGGCACTTCTGCTGTTAGACGTACTTTCTGGCTTTGACTACGCGCTCATCAACCAGGCACAGTACAATATCAGGGTCATCACCAACTCCTTCGGGAACACCAGTGATACCGGCACCGACGTAGACCCGGCAGACCCAATCACCATTGCTACCAAGCGTTGCGTAGACAGAAACATTGTGGTGGTTTTCTCAGCGGGCAACTCCGGCCCGGGCTCTGGCACCATCACCGGAAAGTATAAAAAAGCACCTTGGATCATTACCGTAGCTGCCGGTGACAAGCAAGGCCGCCTGGCCAGTTTCTCTTCCAGAGGCATTAAAAACCGGGGTGGTTCTTTCACCCTTGACGGCGAAACCTATACCTGGCAAGACCGCCCAACTGTTACCTCGCCGGGCGTAGACATTGTCTCTACCAGAGTGATTGCCCCAGTATCTTCCCTATCGGCCCAGCAAGACGCTACCACCCTTGACCCCGCCTATGTGCCGTTCTACACTCACATGAGTGGCACCTCCATGGCCGCCCCGCACATTGCCGGAATTGTGGCTTTGATCCTGGACGCTAATCCTAGCCTGAGCGTGGCCCAGGTAAAGGAGATTCTGCAGCAAACCGCTACCAACATGCCTGATCGTGAGTCCTGGGAAGTAGGAGCCGGGTACGTGAACGCTTATGCGGCCGTAGACAGAGCGTTCAGAACATCGGCTATCTATGGCTCTACCCTTAACCTGAACAGAACCTTCAACAGCAACGTGAACTCTGTAGATGTAGCAGAGAATTTCACCATCAACTTCAACCCTGCCACCACCGCTACCAATGAATACAAGTTCAACGTAGCTGCTGGTACCACCGGCATTGAAGCCAAGATAAAGGCAACTGGCCTGGCCGGCGAAACCGGAAACCCGGTAAGCCTGGCGCTTATCTCCCCTAGCGGGGTACAGACCAAAGGCGGTATTCCAGTGTTGTTTGCCACCAGCTATGACCGGGGTGTGGCCGTGGCGTCACCAGAACCTGGTACCTGGACCGTAAGAATTGCCGGCCTGAACGGTGTGGCGTTCCCAGAGGAGATCAAGGGCGTGGTGAACATGATGGCGGCCGCTGGCACCACGGGTCTGGGGGACATTGCCGGCCATCCAGCCGAGGCTTCCATCAAAATGGCCGTGAAAGCCCGCCTAGCCGATGGTTTGGCGGGAGGCGGTTACAAGCCCGATGACCTGCTCAAGCGCATTGACCTGGCAGATTACCTCATGATGGGCGAAGGCATCCGTCAGTTTCTGCCCATTGACGGTTCCTTTACCTTGACAGACGTAAAGGAAAGAAACCTGCTAGCCGAATCTATTGTGGCCAAAGGTGCCGCCCTGCGTGATATCAACCATGCCTATAGTGGCATCATGATGCCCGTGGCGCCAGGCAAATTCTCGCCCAACGGAAAAGTGAGCCGGGCAGACATTGCCTATTCGCTGGTGCAGGCCCTGGGCTTGCAGAAGTTTGCTCTGGAGCGCAATGGCAAAACCCCTACGGTAGAAGTAGACGGTATCAACTACCCTATTGAGGATGCTGCTTCCATTCCAGCCGGTCTGGAAGGCTACGTGAGCGTGGCCCTGGAACTGAACCTGATCAACGCCTACTACAGCGTGACGCAAGGGCCGTATGACCTGCAGCCTACGTTGCATGCTACTTTTAAGCCGCTGCAAGACGTAACCCGCGCCGACTTTGCCGTGATCATTACCCGTACGCATGCCCAATGGAACGCCGGCACCCAGCCAACGGCTACCAGCACCTCGGCTGCCGTGGCATCCAGTGAGCGCGTGTCTAGCTACCCTAACCCATTCTCGGGTAAAACCACCATCAGGTACGTAGTGGCCCAGGACGGCCCCGTAAAGATTGGCGTATATGATGTGCTGGGTAACAAAGTGAAGTCTCTGGTGTCTGAAACCAAGAAATCTGGCGCCTATACGGTAGACTTTGACGGTTCTGCCTTGCCTGGTGGTACCTACATCTACCGCGTGGAGGCCGGTAATCAGGTAATCACTAATCGCATGATTCTGACTAAATAAGACGGATCCTGTTCTTCCTTCTTTTGAAAGTAAAAGGAGCCACCTGTTGCGGGTGGCTCCTTTTTTTTATACTGTCCCCTGGCAGATAGATTACTCTGTTTTAGGGCCGTTTTCTCAAAAACAGGCTTAAAACAGCCGTTGCGCTTCTTAAGTGAGGTTGGTTGTGGTAATTATAAAAGCGTTTTCTTGCATTCCTGCCGAACAACCGGTAAACTTAGAGTTACAAACCACCCATTTTATCTACCTCCCTTAACAGACAAACTCTTGAAAAGACGTGATTTTATAGGACTGACCGCCATGGGCGTAGGAGGGCTTATGCTTTCCGGCATCCCAACGTTCGGTCATGAGATTGATCCGGCCCGCGCCTTGGAACCGGTAGACGTGGCCTTGCACAAACGCCTGGCCGACGTGGCCCTCAACGCCGCCAAAGCCAAAGGCGCTACCTACACCGACGTACGCATTGGCCGTTACCTGTCCCAGAACATGTTCACCCGTGAGAAGCAGGTGCAGGGCATCAGCACCACCGAGTCTTACGGTGTAGGGGTACGCGTGATCGCCAACGGCACCTGGGGCTTTGCCGCTACCTCAGACGTGAGCGACAAAGGTATTGCCAAAGCCGCTGAGCAGGCCGTGGCCATTGCCAAAGCCAACTCTAAACTGCAGAAAGAGCCAGTGCAACTGGCCCCGCAAAAAGGCTACGGTGAGGTGAGTTGGAAAACCCCCATCAAGCAGAACGCCTTCGCGGTGCCCGTTTCTGAAAAGGCAGATATCCTTTTAGCGGCCAATGCTGCCGCTCTGGCGGGTGGCGCTAACTTCGTAAACTCAGCGCTGTTCCAGATCAATGAGCAAAAATACTTTGCCTCTACAGACGGTTCCTATATTGACCAGGACATTCACCGTATCTGGCCCAACTTCACGGTAACCGCGGTAGACAAAGCCTCTGGCAAGTTTAAAACCCGTGATGCCCTAAGCGCCCCCATGGGCATGGGCTTTGAGTACCTCACGGTAAAAGCGCCTACTCTCAAAGGACCTGAAGGCACCGGCCTGATAGGCTATGACAAATACTATGATATAGTGGCAGACGCTGGTCTGGCCGCCAAACAAGCCCGCGAAAAACTGACCGCAAAATCAGTGCTGGCGGGTAAATATGACTTGGTTCTTGACCCTAATCACCTGGGCTTGACCATCCACGAAAGTGTGGGTCATCCGCTGGAACTAGACCGCGTGTTAGGTTATGAGGCCAATTACGCCGGTACCTCTTTTGCCACCCTGGACAAGTGGAAAACCAAGAATTTCCCGTACGGCAGCAAACTGGTGAACATCTTCGCAGACAAGGTACAGGAAGGCTCTCTGGGCGCCGTAGGCTTTGACGACGAAGGCGTGAAAACCAAGCGTTGGGACCTTATCAAGGACGGCACGCTGGTCAACTATCAGGCCACCCGCGACCAGGCGCACATCATAGGCGAGAAAGAATCACACGGTTGTTCGTACGCTGATAATTGGAGCTCCGTGCAGTTCCAACGCATGCCTAACGTCTCCTTGGCGCCGGGCAAGGACAAGCTGAGCGTAGATGAGATGATCAAAAACGTGAAACGCGGTATCTACATTGCCGGCCGCGGTTCTTACTCCATTGACCAGCAGCGTTACAACTTCCAGTTTGGCGGTCAGTTGTTCTATGAAATCAAAGACGGCAAGATTGTAGGTCCTCTAGAAGACGTGGCTTACCAGTCTAACACCCAGGAATTCTGGAACTCCTGCGCGGCTATCTGCGACCAAAGCGATTACCGCTTGTTCGGGTCGTTCTTTGACGGCAAAGGCCAGCCCAGCCAGGTAAGCGCCGTGTCTCACGGTTCTGCGCATACGCGTTTCAATGGGGTCAATGTCATCAATACTGGTCGTAAGATTTAGCAATCTTCCTTCCTGTGTTGATCAGTCCTGAGTTCTGAGTCTTGAGTCCTGAGTTTGAAAACGTAAAAACACTTTTATGGCTGAGAGTATCATCGCTACAAAGTCTTACAGTTTCGCTTTGCGGATGATCAAGTTATATAAGCATTTGCAGAAAGAGCAGCGGGAGTTCTATGTATTGACCAAGCAAGTCTTGCGCAGTGGAACTTCTATTGGGGCAAATGTAGAAGAAGCTTTGGGAAGTCCGTCAGGCGCAGACTTTAGGAATAAGCTGACCATCGCGCTCAAAGAAGCGCGCGAGACAAGCTATTGGCTTAGACTGCTGAAAGACTCAGAAATAATCTCTGTCTCCTCCTTTGATAGCGTGCACAAGGAATGTGAAGAACTCATCAAAATCTTGAAAAGCATTATCCTGACCTCAAAAAAGAATGAGAAAAAGGTTCTTGCTTCACCAACTCAGGACTCAGAACTCAAGACTCAGAACTAATACCAATCAGTTTCCATCAACATCAGACGTATCCTAACAATGGCAATATTATCAAAAGACCAAGCCCAGGCGCTTCTCAAAAAAGCCCTGAGCTATTCAAAAGCCGATGAGTGTGAGGTAAACCTCAGCGGTTATAAAGGCGGTAACATCCGCTACGCGCGCAGCACGGTAAGTACCAGCGGCGAGGAAGAAAACATGTCCCTGGCGGTAGAATCAAGGTTTGGGAAACGTTCGGGCGTGGCTACCATCAATGAGTTTGATGACGCCTCGCTGGAGAAAGTAGTGCGCCGCGCTGAAGAGGTGGCCCGCATTGCCCCCGAAAGCCCGGAGTATGTGCCCATGCTGGGACCGCAGAACTACCTACCCAGCAACGCGTGGTTCAAAAGCACGGCAGACATTGACCCAGAGTACCGCGCCGAGGCCGCCCGCAAAAGCATGGCCCTGGCCGACAGCAAGAAACTGACCTCGGCGGGCTTCTGGGAAGACCGTAGCGGCTTCAATGCCAAAATGAACTCCAAAGGCCTGTTTGCCTACAACCAAAGCTCAGACGTAGATTTCTCGGTGACCATGCGCACTGAAGATGGCACCGGCTCTGGTTACGTCACCCGTGACGTGAGTGACGTAAGCAAACTGGACACCGCCGCCGCCTCTGAGATTGCTGCCCAGAAAGCATTGGGCTCTAAAGGTGCCAAAGCCATTGAGCCCGGTAAATACACCGTGATTCTGGAACCTACGGCCGCAGTAGATTTGCTGGAGAACATGTTTAGAAGCATGGACGCCCGCTCCGCGGAGGAAGGCCGTTCTTTCCTGAGCAAAACCGGAGGGCTTACCAAATTGGGCGAGAAGATGTTTGACTCCCGCGTCACTATCACCTCAGACCCCACCAACCCAGAAATCCCTTCCTCTACCTGGGCCGGCGACGGAAGACCCCATGAGAAAGTAACCTGGATTGACAAAGGCGTGATCAAGAACATCCCCTATTCAAGGTTCTGGGCCGAAAAGAAAGGCGTAAAAGGCTTGCCTTCGCCGGGGGGCTTTATTATGGCCGGCGGCAACCAAAGCCTGGAAGACCTGATCAAAGGCACCCAGAAAGGCATTCTGGTCACCCGTCTTTGGTACATACGTGCCGTGGATCCACAGACCTTACTCTACACCGGCCTTACCCGCGACGGAACCTTCTACATTGAGAACGGCAAGATCAAGCACCCGGTCAAGAACTTCCGGTTCAACGAGAGCCCAGTCATCATGCTCAACAACTTAGAAGCCTTAGGCAAACCGCAACGCATTGGCGGAAACCTAGTACCTCCCATGAAGATCAGAGACTTTACCTTCACCAGTTTGTCTGACGCGGTATAATTTGAACCATAACCCCTCTCCCTGTGGAGAGGGGCTTTTTTGTTTTGGGCCTGTTTTCAGAAAAACGGGCTTAAAACGGATGTCATTTCTGGCAGTAATAAAAACAGGAGGGATGCCTACCATTTTAAGAATACTGGGTTTCAGGTTTTTCTTCTTCAGTAATGAAGGTTCTGAGCCACCACATATTCATGTGGAAAAAGCAGAAGCCTATGCAAAATTTTGGCTGTTGCCTGTAGAACTGGCAAGTTCTTACCGCTTCAATGCAAAGGAACTGAATGAACTGCGTAAATTAGTGCAGGAACACAAGCCGCTCTTTGAGCAAAAATGGCATGAATACTTTAGTTAAACACTCAATTCCACAAGCTCTGAAAGTCTGGTTTACAGATGCTAAGATGTATGTTCTGCTTTCTGATGGTAGAGAAGTGGGCGTTCCCCTTGAATGGTTTCCAGCTTTAAGAGACTGCACTGAAGAACAGCGCATGAATTGGCGCTTGATTGGCAACGGCCTCGGTATTCATTGGGAAGATATAGACGAAGATTTGTCTGTTGCCGGCCTTCTTTAGGTCACTTATTACCTTCATGCCTACTCCCTTCACCTTCGTACGCCTGCAATACCGCTCCGGCAACTGGGACACTGACCAGCGCATGCCCTCTAACCTGCTGAACTCCCTGGTAGAGTACACCACCGTGCCCGTGATGGAACAGGAGAAAGTCATTTCTCTGGAAAGTGCCGACCTGTTCCGGTACCCCTTTTGCTATCTGAGCGGGCACAAGCTGGTGCAGTTCAACGTCAAAGAGAAAGCCAACTTTGTGAAGTATGTGCAGAACGGCGGCTTCGTGTTTGTAGACGACTGTAACCATGACATTGACGGCCTGTTTGCCCGCTCGTTTGAAGAACAGATGCGCGTCTGCTTCGGCCCGAGGGCCCTGAAAAAACTCCCCAACAATCACCCGCTGTATAGGTCCTTTTTCAAGTTTGAGGAAGGTCCGCCTACTACCTCTTTTGAACTCAACGGCTGGGGCGATGACCTGGTGCACGACTACCTCAAAGCCTATGAAGTGAACGGCCGCATTGGCGTGCTCTACAGCAACAAAGACTACGGCTGCGAGTGGGACTATGACTTTAGGAACAAGCGCTGGCTGGCCGAGGACAACACCAAGTTTGGCGTGAACATTCTCATGTATGCCCTGACCAGTTAAAGGGATTTCTGTTTTAAGCCCATTTTCAGGAAAACAGGCCCAAAACGGAAAATTATCCCAACAACAATCGTTTACTTACGACACACAAATTACCTAAGCTTTATCCTACCTTGACTGCACAAGAAGTAAATCAGCTTTTAGATAAACTCCCCGTTCTCCGGCAGGAGATTGGGAAGATCATTGTAGGCCAGCAAGAGGTGCTGGATGAGGTGCTCATCACGCTCTTCGCCGGCGGGCACGGTCTGCTGGAAGGCGTTCCGGGCCTAGCCAAAACGCTCTTGGTGCGCACGCTGGCAAGCGCTGTTGATCTTCCTTTCCGGCGTATTCAATTCACGCCAGACCTCATGCCCACAGACATTCTGGGCACCGAGGTGCTGGAAGAGGACCACACCACCGGCAAGCGCTTTTTCCAGTTCAATGAAGGCCCCATCTTCGCGAGTATTGTGTTAGCAGATGAGATTAACAGGACACCGCCTAAAACGCAGGCGGCGCTTCTGGAGGCCATGCAGGAATTTGAGGTGACCTACGCGGGAAAGACCTATCCGCTGCCCCGGCCTTTCTTCTTGCTTGCCACCCAAAACCCAATTGAGCAGAGCGGCACCTACCCGTTACCAGAAGCCCAACTAGACCGTTTCCTCCTCTACATCAAAATCAAGTACCCCACAGAGCTGGAGGAAATCTCCGTTCTTAAAAGCACCACCGGGGGAGCGCGGGAAAAGGTGCAGCCTATCTTGTCGGGACCGGAGATTCTGGCGCTGCAAAGCCTGGTGCGGGAAGTCTCCATTTCAGATGAATTGGTGGCCTATGTGGCGCGCCTGGTCCGGGCCACTCGCCCCGAAGATACCCAAGTATCGTTTGTGCAGGACTTTGTGCGCTGGGGAGCAGGTCCGCGCGCTGGTCAGGCGCTCATTCTCACCGCCAAAGCCCGCGCCTTATTGCAAGGCCGGTTTGCGGTGACGTTGCCAGATCTGCACACTATGGCATATCCAGTGCTTCGGCATAGAATACTGGTGAATTTCTCAGCAGAGGCAGATAATATTACCACAGACAAAGTGGTAGACGAGCTGGTTAAAGGCGTGGATTTGCCGAGGGAGGTGTTGCGGTAGGCAAGGTTTATGCTAGCTGCATCCCATTTTAACAAGGGCCTCTACTAAGCGCAGACTCTCCCCTTGAGGGGAGCTAGAGGGTGTCTACACCTGCCGGTCCGCATATTGAAGATGTTCTTCTGCTTCTTTTGAAGAAATGTAATTGTTTGTGAAGGCCCTGGAATGCGCGCTCTCCTATGTAAACACCCCTCTTACTCCCCTCAAGGGGAGAGTCAGCATTTTGAAACAGATTGCAGGTCGATAAGGCTTGTTCAGTTTTTAATAAACTTAACCTTAGCTTTTACACTGAATGAATTCATAATCCCCCTTCAAAGGGGGATGAAGAAGCTCCTTAAAAATAAATAGACTTAAAATGCCCCACCGTCTCCTCAACCCACAGACTTTCTCTGCTATCAAAGACCTGCGCTTAATTGCGAAGGCTGTGGTAGATGGGTTTCTGCTGGGGCAAAACCAGAGTATCAGGCGGGGGGCGGGTATTGAGTTCAGTCAGTACCGCAGTTACCAGCCCGGTGATGATCTGCGGCAGTTGGACTGGAAGATGTTTGCGCGGTCAGACCGGTATTACATTAGGGAATCTGAGGTAGACAGCAGCGTAGCCGTGCGGTTTGTATTGGATGCCAGCGGCTCTATGGCGCACCAAGACGGTGCCCTTACCAAACTGGACTATGCCCGCTATCTGGTAGCGGCGCTGGCCTATTTGGCCGTCCAGCAAGGCGATGCCGTGGGCTTGTTTGTCTTGCAGGAAAACCAGGTGCTACAAGTAGCGCCCGGGCAATCTACCCAGCACCTGCAGCGCCTTTTCCACCTGCTAGACCAAGTAAAACCTGACGGGAATTTCCCGACGGCTGACCGTTTAACACCTGTTTTTGCCAAAAAGAGGCAAAAAGAGATTACCGTGCTGGTGACAGATATGTACGAGCAGACCTCAGAGATAACGGAAACCCTGCGCAAGATAGGCGCCCGCGAAAAAGACACGCTTCTGTTTCACCTCATGGGCCAGAACGAGTTGGAATTCAAGTACCAAGGACAGGTTTCTTTTCAGGATTTAGAGACTGGCCAGACCTTGCAGGTAAACTCAGAGTCGCAACGGGCAGACTATTTACAGAACCTCCACGCGTGGTTACAAGGCAAAGAAACAGATACCCGCAAACGGCAGATCCAATACGAACGCTTCCACCTACATGAGCCTTTAGATAAAGCCTTGAGAGCCTTCCTGTTAAATAGGGCAAAACAATAGCCTCCTTCTGATTTTAGAAACGTGAGTAGAAAGCAATATTTGTTTCCAACCCGTTTTTTCAAAAACAGCCCCAAAACGGACTGCCACCTTTTTACCTTTGCCCATTCTCTCACTCATTCAATCTCTCAATCACTCAATGTCAAAAACTGGCTACTTTGGGATAGGCATCTTTGAGCCGAAGCATGAGACCAACATGGGTACCCTGTGGCGGTCGGCGAGTTTGTTGGGGGCCAGTTTTATCTTTACCATTGGCAAGCGCTACAAAAAGCAGAGTACAGACACCAATAAAAGTTGGAAAGAGATTCCGCTGTACCATTACCAGGACCTGGAGGATTTTTACCGGCACCTGCCGTATAGTTGCCAGTTGGTAGGCGTGGAGCTAGATGAGAAAGCGGTACCGGTAGAGCAGTTTGTGCACCCAGAGCGCTGCGTGTACCTGTTGGGCGCCGAGGACCATGGCCTCACCAAAGCGGCTCTGGCCAAGTGCCACCACCTGGTGCAACTGCCCGGTGAAACGTCTTTAAATGTGGCCTCGGCGGGAACAGTCATTCTCTATGACCGGCATCTTAAGTATGTTCTTGGCAAGTGAAAGAACCGGCTTGTGCCTGTTGCTAAACCAGAATAACGGCCTGAGGTATAGGAAATGCCGCCCACTGCCAGTATCTTGTTTCCGGCGGTGACCCGCCTTTGTTGGCCTGCGTCTTATGTCTTACCTCCTGTATCTTTCTAAGTAGCCTTGCTTCAGTTTCTGCATCCGGTTTGGTTATGGGCGGCAGCCGGCGTGGTAGTGCCCATTGCTATTCACTTATGGAATAAGAAACCGCCCAGGACGGTGTTGGTAGGGAGCATTAAATGGCTGCAGCCCTCGCAAAGCCAGAAACTGAGCAGCCTGCACCTTACCCAGGTTTGGCTGTTGTTGCTCCGGTGCCTTCTGGTGCTTTTACTGGCGCTGGTGCTGGCTCAACCGCGTTGGACCCGCTTTGTACAAGCCCCCTCTGAACAGCACGTGTATCTGCATCCAGCGCTGCTCCAGCAACAATACCTGTCACAGATCTCTGCTACCGTAGATTCCCTGGCCAACCAAGGCTGGCAAGTGCATACCTTGTCACCGGGATTTCCAAAACTGCCGGTAACCCAGGAAACCTCCCTTACTACTTTTCAAACCGACAGCACTGCCTTAGATACTACCAATGCCTGGGCCCGGCTCAAGGTACTTTCCAGAAGCCTGCCCGCTCACGCCCAAGCCTGGGTCTTCACCACCGACCTGCTGCGCCATCACCAAGGACCGCAACCCCAGCTTCGGGCGGGCTTTACCTGGGAACCGGTGAGCGTCCCCCAAACGGCTGTCTGGCTGCAGGAAGCTTGGTACACTCAAGACCAACAGCTTCGCCTCAAAATAGGGCAAAGCAATGACCAGGCCGTCACGTTCCAGGAACATACGGTCGCCAAACCCGCTCCGGGGCAAACCATCTCCTTACCGGCCCTTCCGCCCATTCAATTTCTGGCTCACGCCCAGCCAGATTCGCTAAGGCTGCAAGGCGGTGCCCGCAACACCATTCTACTCCCCAAAGAACCCCTGCAAATGCTGGTGCGGGTTGACAAAGCCCGGCAATCCGATGCACGCTATGTAAAAGCCGCCCTGCAAACGGCCTTGGAATACCGCGGGCAGGCGTATTCGCTCACTGTTTCCTCGGCAACTGAACCCCTGCCCACCCTTGCGCCCCATTGGGTATTCTGGCTAACCGATGAACCATTGGCTCCGTTTCTGGCCCGTTTTCCCGAAAAGAGGCTCAAAACGCTGCAAGACGCTTCGGGCACGGCCCGGGTACAGAAATGGGAAAGCTGGCTGCAGATGCCCGGGGTTCCCTCACAGATTCCTGTACACCAGCGTACCCCTGCAGAAAAAGGCCCGCGCACGCAGGTGCTATGGCAAGACGGTTTTGGTGATCCTTTACTCACGCAGCAGCAAGGCTCTTTGCACACCCATTACCAATTCTTCAGTAGGTTTAACCCCACGTGGAACGCCCTGGTAGACAACGGTCACTTCCCCGAGGTGCTTTTGCGGCTGCTTTTCCCGGAGGATACTACCTGGAAGAAATTATATGATACCCGCGCCCTGCCGCCCGAGGCGGAGCGCCCAACCCTGGTTTCGGGCACTTTTCAGAAAAACAGGCCCGAAACGGAAGAGGTGCTGGACTTGAAGCTTTGGTTAGTGGGGGTACTGGCCTTGCTCCTGGCGCTGGAACGCTGGCTGGCGGCAAGAAGGCAGCAATAGCTCTACATGGTGGCCTCTTAGATTATTGACGAACAAAAAATAGTAACTTATACCCTTGACCTCACCCACTTCCCATATCACCCCACAGACCGCTACGCTGGAGAAAGTGCGCGCGCATTATTTCCGGAGGAAGGCAGAGCTTATGGCCTTGCAGGCAGTGGGCATGGTCTTGCCGTTGGGGGTGTGGGCTTACAAGGGCTGGGGCGGGGCAGGAGGTGTCATGGCGGCAATTCTGCTAGTGGTGCTTATCCTGGCCCTGCAGCTTTGGCGCTGGTGGGACATTTACCGGAAAACCAGCCTGGCTGACGTGGCGCAACACCTCAACCGGAAATACCCGCAACTAGAAGAAAGCACCCAACTATTGCTGCAACCAGAAGAGGAGCTTCCCTTGCTGGCGCAACTCCAACAACAGCGGGTAGCTCTTGCCTTGACCCACATCTCGGCGCAGAAGGCGTCACAGGTACGTTACAAAAACGGCTTTCTGCCCCTGTGCATAGGACTGGTGCTGGCAATGGGTCTATGGTTTGTGCCCCGCTACCTGCCAAACCAGGAAGAAACAACCACGCCCGGCAATGGCTTCTCGCAAAATCCAAACGCAGTTATAGGCCAGCCCAAAGCCATTCTGCCCGCCATAGAGCAGATGCACATACGCCTCTCGCCACCGGCCTATATGCGAAAGGCACCGTATGCGGTCACCACGCCCTCCTTTAAGGTAGAAGCAGGCGCCCAGGTTACCTGGACAATAGAAACTAACCAGGCGGTGACCTCGCCTACACTGGTGTTGAGCAACCAGAAGCCTATAGTGCTGCGCCCGGTGGCCAATCAGGAAAATACGTATTCGGCTTCCGTTACTTTGTCCCAATCCACCTTGTACCATCTCCAGCTTAATGGACAGGCTTCTGACTTTTACTCCATTGAAGTGATGCCAGATGAAGCGCCCAGCATCACGGTGAAGAAACCGGCGCAGTACCTGGAAATCCTGTTCGGGGAACCGCAACGCGTGACCGTGCAGGCCACCTTCCTGGATGATTACGGGCTCAAGACTGCCAACTTGGTAGCCACCGTGGCCCAGGGCGAAGGCGAGGCCGTCAAGTTCAGGGAACAGCGCATTCCCCTGCACCTCTCCTTTTCCGGCCAACCCCGGCAGCTACAGTTAAACCAGACCCTGGATCTGAAGAAATTAGGCATGACCTACGGCGATGAGCTTTACTTCTATCTGCAGGCCTATGACAATCATCGCGGCTACACCCGCACAGAATCTTTCTTGATAGAGATTGAAGACACAACCGTGGTAGAAACCACGGATGATCTGTCTTTGGGCGTGAACCCCAACCCCGAGTATTTCAGGAGCCAGCGCCAAATCATTATTGACACGGAGAGACTAATCCAAGAGCAGAAAAGGCTTCCCCAAGCCACCTTTGCCGAAAGGTCTAACAACATCGGGGTAGACCAGAAACTCCTCCGGCTACGTTACGGAAAGTTTCTGGGCGAGGAGTTTGAATCTACCATAGGTAAGGGCGCCTTGCCTGAAGGCCTGGGAGAAGGCCACACCACCGATGATGGCCATGACCACGGGGCCACAAAAGGCGCCTCTGAGCACGAGGCCAAAATGAATGAGTTGCTGGACCCCTACCTGCACAAACACGACCAGGAGGAAGCCGCCACCTTTTTTGAGCCCGCCATTAAAGCCCAACTTAAAGGGGCCTTGGCCCAGATGTGGGAGGCGGAGCTTAGGTTACGCACCAACCGGCCCAAAGAGGCGCTGCCGTTTGAGTACAAGGCCCTGCGCCTGCTCAAAGACGTGCAGCAGAAATCAAGGGTATACGTGAAAAAAAGCGGTTTTGAGCCGCCCCCGCTTAAAGAGCCAGAGAAACGCCTCACCGGAGACCTAAGCAAGGTACAGACCCTGCAACAGCGCCGCCAGGAGAAGCCAATTCCCTCTTACCCCGTGGTGCGCCAGGCCCTGCAACGGGTTGCTGCCCTTACCGCAGGTGAATTTGCACAGGCCCAAGATGCGGCCCTTTTAGAACAGGCGGGCCAGGAACTAGGTAAGGCCGCCGTGCGCGAGCCAGGCAAATACCTGGGGGCCCTGCAGGATATCCGGCAGGTGGTGCAAGCCATAAGGCAGCAGCGTGCCCTTTGCCAAGAGTGCCTGGCGCGGATAGAGAAGGCCTTGCACCGGTTTTTGCCTGTTTCTGAAAAAACGGCTCATAAACGGTTGTTACCTTCCCCAGAAAAAAAACTAGTGCAGGACTACTTTAACCGCCTTGATTGATGGAAGCAAGACATGAAACTAAAGAAGGAAGACTCATAAAAGAGGCGCAAAACTTCCAAAAGCAGAAGGCATTCCCTTGCTTCCGAATCTTCACATTTGCTATGGCCTCTAATTTAAAAAACAGATAGTGACCTTACCCTTACCGCTTCTTCTGATTGTTGCCGTTCTGCTGGGAGCCTGGCTTACCTGGCTGGCTCCCAGCAGAGCAGACCGGAGAAGGCGTATCTGGCGGTTGGTTGCGACCTGGGTGTCCGTGGCGAGTCTGGCCTTGCTGCTTTCTCCCCCAAGTTGTACCCGTACCTACAGCGCCTCAGAAGCCATTCTACTCACCGAGGGCTACCACCCAGATTCCCTCCGTTCGCTCCAGGCCAGGCTCCAGCCTAAGCCGCAGGTGTTTCAAGTGAGCGGTACCGCTGCCGAAGGAATACCGGTGCCTGACCTGGCGGCTTTCCAGGCGCATAATCCGGCGGTGCAGACGCTGCATGTGCTGGGCCATGGGCTGGAGGAAGAGGACCTGGCAAGTTTAAAAGCGATACGGCTGGTGCCCCACTTGGCGGGATTGCCTACAGGCGTGTTGGCCGCTTCCTGGCCTCAGAAAATCACGTTAGGCGAAGAGGTGCAGGTGCAAGGGAAATTCAGCACTCCAACGCAGACTACCAAGCTCTACTTGCAGGCCGCAGGTAGCCCCCGTGATTCCCTGGAAATCAAACCAGGAAGGGAGCATTCTTTTGCGTTCCGGTTTACGCCTAAGGCCACAGGCCAATTTGTATACACCTTGCAGTGGAAAGGGAAAGATGAGTCGGTGCAGGAAGAGGCCTTACCCGTAACGGTGCAGGCCCCTAGAACGCTTGCGGTACTAATCCTTGCCGCGGTTCCTTCTTTTGAGGTGAAATTTCTGAAGAACGCTCTTGCTCAGAAAGGCCACGGGGTGGCCGTCAGAAGCCAGGTGAGCAAAGGCGTGTACCAGACAGAGCAGATAAACCTATCAGGGCTTGCCCTTAGCCGCCTGTCAGGAGGCCTACTAAAGAAGTTTGACATGGTGGTGCTTGACGGGGCTACCCTGCAGGGTTTGTCTACCGGAGAGAAGCAGGCCTTGCAACAGGCCGTCCGGCAACAGGGTTTGGGCCTGCTGACCTGTTTCTCTGAAAACAGGCCCAAACGGATTCCTTTCTTCGCGGAGGCTGGTTTGAGGCAGATTTCAGAAAAACAGGCTAGAAACGCAACGGTGCAGTGGCCAGGACAAAACGGGGTGGTACTGCCGGTGCCGGGCAGCGTATGGCAACCGCTTGAGGGGCAGCAGGCCTTGGTATGGGAAAGGAACCCGCAGCATGCGCTGGCGGTACACTACCGCAAAGGCCTGGGCCAAGTAGGCGTAAGTCTGTTGGCCGAAACGTTTCCGTGGGCCCTGGAGGGCAAAGAAAAACTGTACCAGGCTTACTGGGCCAATATGTTAACCACGCTGGCAAAACCCAGCCAGGAGAAGGAAATAACCTTTGAGCCAGTCTGGCCGCAAAGCCACCAACCGCTTCTGGTAGAACTGACTGAAGAAAACCTCAAGGAGCCAAAATTAAAGTCTGAGGCCTCCGTCAAAACCGTATCCCTTGTAACATCGGCGACCAGCCCTCTGCCTTTAAGGCAAACCTACACTACCTGGCCCCAGGAAAAAGGCTGGCACTCGCTGGCGTTAAACGGAGAGGAGGCCCGCTTTTACGTGTACCCACAATCCGCCTGGCACACGCACCGGCTGCAAGCAAGGCAGCAGGCCACCCTGGCCGCTGCCGCAAAACCTCAGGCTAGTCCAAACGCCAACGCTGCGGTTACCCGCCAGGAAACGCTTCCGCTTTGGCCCTTTGGGTTGAGTTTGTTACTGGCCCTGGGCTTCCTGTGGTTGGAAGAGAAACTCTAAAAAGACGGCTACTGCTTCCCTTCAGAAGGCTTGATGATCCTGAACTCGGTGCGGCGGTTCAGTTGGTGCTGTTGCTCAGAGCAGGAAACGCCGTCCTGGCATTTATTGAGCAGCTTGGTTTCGCCGTACCCTCTGGCCACTACCCGTTTGGCGTCAATGCCCTTTGACAGAATATACAGAACCGCGGTAGAAGCCCTTAGTTGGGAGAGCATCTGGTTGTAGCGGTGGGTCTGCCGGCTGTCTGTGTGGGAGCTAAGCTCTATGCGCACCTCTGGGTTTTCCCGTAACATGTCTACTATCTGGTTGAGCTCTTCTTTGGCTTCGGGGCGCAGTGTGTGCTTGTCTAGGTCATAGTAGATATTGTCCAGCACAATAGACTGGTCATAGGTGTTGCGGTCCAAGACCATTTCAATGTGCACCGTATCAATCACCTTGCGGCAATCTGGGGCAATCTGTACGGTCTTGGTCAGGTAACCTTTTTTGCTACCCCTTACGGTGTAGGTGTGGTTACCTTTGGCCGCAAAGATGAACTTACCCTCTGCATTAGACACCAGACGTAGAGGCGAGCTGGTAGGGTCGCCATTGGTGGTGATTTGCAGGTCCACCTCTTCTAGGGGAATTTTACGGGTGCGACCGTCTGGGTTTGGTAAGCGCACATAGGTACCGCCCGCCACCTGGCACGGCACGGTAGAAGGGCCAATGCGGTAAATATCATCTGAGTTGCCGTCACCTCCGCGGTTAGAAGACAGAAAGCCCCGTATGCCGTCTTTTTCGTAGATCAGGCCAAAATCATCACGGGGTGAGTTAAAGGGGTAGTACAGGTTTTCCACGCCTTCCCAGACGTCTCCATTTCCTCTGGCCGAAAAGATATCAAGGCCACCCATGCCCAGGTGCCCGTCTGAAGAGAAATAAAGCGTTCCGTTTGACTGCACCAACGGGAATACCTCTTTGCCCGGAGTATTGATCACGGGACCGGCGTTCACGGGTTCAGACCAGCTATCCTGGCCTTGACGCAGGCAGTAGTAAATATCGGTTTGGCCGTAGCCGCCGGGCATGTCTGAGACAAAGTACAAGATCTGCCCGTCTGGCGATAGGGCCGGGTGCCCCACTGAGTAGGCCTCCCCTTTGCTATACGGGAAAATCTTCACGTTTTTCCATTTGTCTTTCACCAGGGTGGCGCTGTAGATCTCCAGGCGGTCCACAAAATCATCGCTCTTGGAATATCGCTGCCAACTGCCCTCCGTGGCTAGTTCCTTGGGCAATACCCGCTTCTTCACCCGTTTGGTACGCGTAAAGAAAATCTCATTGAAGTCTGGCGAGAAAGAGGCGGTAGCGTTATGGAATTTGGTGTTAATGCTTTTCTCCAGGGGTTCGATTTTGGCCCAGGTGCTGTCTGTGGGCCGCTCTGCCAGGTAGAGGTGCAGGAAAGGGGCACCGGTCCAGCCGTATACTTTTTGGTCCTTAGAGCTTTTTCCTTTGCCGCGGTCAGAGGAGAAGACCAGGTTGTTTTTAAAGAAGACCGGGCTGAAATCAGAGAATGAAGAGCTGAGAACGCTATCCAGGCGCACGTCTACAGACAAAGGCCTGTTGATCCAGCTCATGGCCAGGTCACAGGCTTTTATGAGTTGTTGCGCCTCTTCACGGCGGCTGGGGTCACGTTTGGCAAAATGTTGGTAGGCGCTTTTGGCTTCCAGATATTTGCCGTTCTGGCGGCAGGCATTGGCGTAATGGAAAAGGTTGGCCGTAGACAGATTTGGGAAAACCATGGTCTGCTTGTACCAGAATTCGGCCGCGCCGGGCTGGTTGATGAGGCGGTAGCAATCTGCTATCCGTTCCACCACGTGCTGGTCGGGCTGGTCTTGTTCCAGGAGCTTTTCATATTCTCCCAGCGCCAACGCATAGTCAAAGTTATTGAAGTGTTTATCTGCTTTGGACTGTTTTGCCTGCCCCTGCGCCAGGTGGGGAGGTAAGCAGAGAGTAAGGCAAAGCAGGAATAAGAGGTAAAAAATTTTCACAGTTGCGGTTCTTGTACCTTTGGGTTGGTAAATAAATTCTGTTTTAATGCCTTTTCCAAGAAACAGCTAAGATTGCACTTTTTAATTGGTTCTCCTTAAAAGTAGCGCGGGGTTAACATGCGGCCATATTTCTTTTTTATAAAGGTATAGCCCAAAGACAGTTCATGGCTGGAATACTGGCGCAACTGGTTCAGGGAGAAATCATAGGAATACCCCACGCGCATAAGCGGATTGGGGTGCAGTTCTAACAGAATGGCCAAAGCGTTGCCCAGCCGGGTAGCATTGCTGTTGGACGTATTGTTGAAGATATTAAGCGTAGTCCGGAAGGAAGTACCCAGCCATATCTGCTCATTGTAGAGCACAAAGGCGTTCAGGTCTAAGGCAGCCGGCCCATTGAAATCTTCCTTGAGTAAAAGGCTAGGCCTGAACTTGGTTTTGGCCGCCACATCAAATACCCCGCCCGACGTCAGGAACACGTGGGGCTGTGGGTCAGTAGGCAATCCCTCCTTAAAGAAAACAATATTACCTACTGACAGGCCCGAATAGAACTTGCTGCTGTACAGGTAGGCCCCAAACCTGGCGTTTGGTTTGATGGCTCTTTCCACCCCCATCGGGATGGCCATGTCATCCCGCTCATCTGGGTTTAGCTTGGTGCCGTCTAGGGTCTGTTGGGTAACGCCCAGGGCCATGCCCAACGCTAGACGCGTGGTGGGGTCCAGTGAAATCCTGACGGAGGAATTCAAGGACATTTCAGTAAAGCGCTGAGCGCCCAACCGGTCATTGGTAATGATCAGGCCACCCCCTACTTTCTTGCTCAGGCTTCCGTCCAGACTCAGGGTTTGGCTGAGCGGCGCACCGTCAAAACCGGTCCATTGGCTGCGGTGCGACCCACTGATGCTGGTTACCTCATTGCTGCCGGCATAGGCGGGATTCAGCAGCAACCCGTTGAACATGTATTGCGTGAACTGCGGGTCCTGCTGGGCCATACTCACCAGAGGAACCCAAAGGCATGTGACCAGCGCCAGGGCAGATACTATTGCTTTTTTCATTCTCCTCGTCATCATCTCTAGCGCATCAAGGTTACATAGCCTTTGTGAATCACTTCCTGGGTATCGCAGAGGCGTACTTTCAATACATAAAAATAAGTGCCTTCTGCCAGGCCACCGCCGTCCCAGTTGTTGCGATACTTTGTCATGCGGTACACTTCACTGCCCCAACGGTTCAAAATCACCAACTCATTCTCTGGGAACTCCTCCAGGTTTCGTACCACCCACAGGTCGTTCTTGCCGTCATTGTTGGGAGAGAAAACATTAGGCACGTTCAACTCAGGAGACAGGTATTTAGGATTGATGTCATGCACCCCAGAGCTCACGGAGCAGGTAGCGTTATTGGCGGTCACGGAAATTTTGGCAGAAGAAAGGGTGGCATTGGCCGGTCCTTTTACCGTCACTTTATTGGTGCCCTGCCCAGAGGAGATAGACCAACCTGCTTCAGTGGTAACAATGCTCCAGGTAAAAGTAACCCCAGGATTGGCGGGCACCGAGAACTGGTTGCCCAGACAAACAGAGCTCTCATCTGTGATTTGCAGGTTGACGGCCAAAGGCGGTGACACCGTTACGGTGAGGGTAGATGGTTCACTGGTGCTGCAACCATTAACGGTTTTTACGCTTATGGTACCGGTGCCTGCAGCGGCGGTAACTTTAATACTGGTAGAACCTTGGCCGCTTATGAGTTTCCAGCCGGCCGGCAGGGTCCACTCATAGGCAGAGGCTCCGTTCACGGCGGTAATGCTGTACACCAACTCATCAGTTGAAGCACACAGGGCGGCAGGGCCGGTGATAATACCTGGTTTTACTGCCTGACCAGTGCTGGTAGAAACGGTTAGGTTTTTCTCTGCACTGATACCACAGCTGTTCTGGGCTTTAACGGTAATCTGTCCCCCGGCCGTGGTTGGGATAACGGTAATAGAGCTGGAGTTCTGTCCTGTTACCAGCGTCCACCCAGTAGGTACGGTCCAGAAATACTGGTCTGCACCAGAAGCGCCACTAAGGCTATAAGTTACAGAACCTGCGTTGGCACAGACAAAAGGACTTCCAGTAATCTCTCCGCTAATGACCGGTACTCCCGTGCTTGGGGCAACGGCCACCGTCTGGGCCTGGCTTTGGCCGCAGGCGTTCTTAGCTACCACGCTCACTTTCCCGGCGGTGTTGCCGGCGGTTAATTTAAGAACGGTGGAGCCTTGGCCTCCTTCCAGTTTCCAATCTGCCGGGTAGCTCCATTCATAGGTAGTGGCGCCGTTTACCGGAGCAATGCTGAACACCAAACCGCTTTGTCCTGAACAGGGGGTAAGGGACGAGGCAATCACCTGGATAGGAGTTGGGTTAGCCAGGGAATTGGGTAGTACCTCTACCTCCAGCACACTGGCCGTAGAAGAAAGGTCGCATCCGTTTTTCCCTACTACGCTTATGGTTCCGTTGGTGGTTCCGGCTAGCGCGGTAATGACGTGGGTGCCCTGCCCTGTTTCTATGGTCCAACCCTGCGGTAAGGTCCAGGTATAGGAAGTGACTCCCTCTACCTCGGCCACCTGGTACGTCACCCTGGAGGTAGGGCAGGCCGCAGATTGGCCCGTAATAGCTCCCAACACTGGTGCCACGTTTCCAGATACGCTTACCTGTTTGGTAGATGCGGTACTGGTATTACACACATTTTTAGCAACTACGCTTATTTGGCCACCGGTGGTGCCTGCCTTTACTTGAATAGAAAGACCACCTTGCCCAGACACAATGGTCCAGCCAGTTGGCACACTCCAGTCATAGGTTAAAGCTCCCGTTACCGGAGGAATGGAATAGGTGATTTGGGTTTGGTTGTTGCAGACTCCGTTGGCTCCTGTAATGGCCTCTGGCGCGGTCAGATTGTCTGGGGCTACGTTCACCGTTAACACGCGTTTGTCTCCGGGGCCGCAGCTGTACTGGGTACTCACGGAAACCTCGCCAGAAACAGACCCGGCCTTTACCTGCACCTCATGCGTACCCTGCCCCGAAAGGATGGTCCAGCCGGCAGGCACCTGCCACTGATAACTGGTAGCACCCGTTGTTGCCACCACCGAGTACAACTGCACGGCCGCGGCGCATACAGTATTCACCCCCTGAATAGGGTCGGTGGCCGGTTGCAGGGAAGCGGGCGTCACTGCCAATGTTTTGGCAGGGCTGGTGCTGCAGTTATTGGACGCCTGCACTGAAATATTTCCAGCGGCATTTCCGGCTTTCACCACTACACTGCTTGTTCCCTGACCAGACACAAATTCCCAACCTGTAGGCAAGGCCCAGGTATAGGTAGCCCCGGCTATGGGATTCTTTACGCTATAGGTTTGCTGTGTACCGCCTCCGCAAGGTGTGGTTAGCCCTGTAATCTCTGCGGGGGTAACGGCGGCTGTCTGAGGGGTTACTTCTAACCTGACCACGGCGCTGGGTCCACAGGCGTTGGCGGCGGCCACGGTGATGGCCCCGGCCCCGGTACCTGCTTTTACCTGAATAGCGGCACTTCCCTGCCCGCCGGTAATCTCCCATCCGGCGGGAACCGTCCAGGTGTACTGTGTGGCGCCAATTACCGCATCAACTGAATAAGTAACGGGTGTTTCTGATGCGCAGGGGGCCGTCTCTCCTTTAATGGCGGTTGGAGAAGCAGACAAAGGCTGCGAAAGGGTGACATAGCTAGAGTCTGCGGTAGTGCTGCAATAATTGAAGGCGGTTACCTTCACGTAGCCATTGTTGTTTCCGGTCTGTACGCTAATGGACCGGGTTCCCTGTCCTGAAAGAACGGTCCAGCCAGTGGGGACGACCCAGGTATATCCTTTGGCCCCTTCGGCTTCCGGCACCGAAAAAGTACGCGTGGTAGTAGAGACGCAAAGCGAGGTTTCCCCCGCAATTGGCCCCACCTTGGCCGGAGGTGCCTGAGACATGTTCACGTTCAAGACAGAAGCGGCGCTGGTACCGCAGGTGTTAGAGGCAACTACGCCTACCTGAGCAGTGCTGGTACCTATGGTTACCACCAAAGTAGGGGTTCCCTGCCCCCGCACAATAGTCCAGGAGGAAGGCACTGTCCAGGTGTAGGTGGTGGCACCGTCTACTGGGGTGATAGAGTAGGTAGCCTCCCCGCTGTTGGCGCACACATCAGAAATACCGGTTATTTTGCCTGGGGTGGGTGGGGTAGCCGAAGAGGCCGTCACGGCCAGGGTGCGGGCCGCGCTTTGGCCGCAACCGTTGGCAGCGGTTACCTGCACGGTACCGTCGGCGGCACCTGCCCGTACTTTTATTTCGCGGGTTCCTTGTCCTGAGAGGATGGTCCAGCCACTAGGTACAGTCCAGTTAAAACCAGAAGCGGTGGCGGGCGCCAAAATGCTGTAGGTAAGTTGGCTGTTACCGGCACAGACTGCGGTTTCTCCTTCAATAGACGCGGTTAAGGAAGGAGACCCCTTGGTAGGTGCCACAGACAAAGAGGTAGCGGTGCTTTGTCCGCAGCCATTACCAGCAATGACCTGTAATTGGCCTGCGCTAGTTCCCACTTTCACTACCACCATGGCGGTACCTTGCCCGGAGATGATGCTCCAGCCCGTTGGCACGGTCCAGTTGTAAGTGAACCCAGGGAGAGGATTACTTACAGTATAGGTTTGTTGCCCGTCTACACATGGAATAGTTTCTCCATTAATGGCAGCCGGGGCGGCCGGCGCAGTGGTAGCAGGGGTTACCTGTAGGCTGCGGGTGGAGCTGCTTCCGCAGCCGTTGTTAGCGGTCACTGTCAGGTTCCCGGCGGTAGCGCCTGCCTTCACAACTAGAGCTTCCGTTCCCTGGCCACTGATAATGGTCCAGCCGGAGGGCACCGTCCAGGTGTAGCCGGTAGCCCCGGAAACCGGTTCTACGGAATAGCGAACGTTTTCCTGCGCTACGCAGGGGGCCTGTATGCCTGTAATGATGGTAGGCGTGGCCGGAAGCTGGGTACTCACCGAGATGTTTAACTCAGACGCGGCCCCGGTGCCGCAGGCATTAGACGCTACTAGCTGCACCTTTCCGCTGGTGCCCGCCTTTACCTTGATGCTTTTTGTTCCCTGCCCCGAAACGATCTGCCAGTCGGCAGGTACGCTCCAGGTGAGAGTAGAGGCATTGGTTACCTCTTCCACCGCATAGGTTTGGTCTGGGGAAGTGGCGCAAAGCATTGCGTTCCCTACAATAGGCCCTACCATTGGCACTTCTGAGAAAATAGTAGCCGCGTAGGAAATGGCAGAACTGGTACCGCAACTGTTTTGGGCTTTCACGTTAAACTCCCCGCCAGCTGTGCCGGCTTGAACAACCAGAGAAGCCGTGCCTTGCCCACTGACAATAGTCCAGCCAACCGGAACCGTCCAGGTGTAGCCAGTAGCATTCTGGACGCCTTCCACCTGGTACAACAGACCTGTGGCATTGGCGCAGACCTGACCCGGGCCCGTGATCTGAGACGGAGCCTGGGGCGCCGGCGGCGCTATGGTAACCTTTACTTCACTACTGGCGCTTTTGCTGCACCCATTGGTGGCGGTTACTTTCACGGTACCGCCGGTGCTGCCCGTATTCACGGTGACAGAAGGTGTACCCTGCCCGGACACGATGGCCCAACCCGCGGGAATTTCCCAGGTGTAAGAAACAGCTCCGTCTACCGGGTTAATGAAATAGGTAAGATTTTCCTGGCTGGCGCATATTTCCTTGGGTCCAGTAATGCTGGAAGGCATGGGTGGCGGCGAAGAAACAGTGGTAACAGTGAAGGTGGTTTCTGGGCCATCGCCGCAGGCGTTTACCGGCCTCACGGTAACGGTGCCGGTTTCCTCGGTCTCGCCAGTGGTTACGGTGATGGTGTTGGTGTCTACTCCAGAGGTAATCACCCAACCCGCCGGAAGCGTCCAGGTGTATTTACGGGCCCCGGAGACAGTGGCTATTTTGTAGACATTGCCGGGGGTGCTAATACACAGGGTAGTAGGGCCACTAATGTCGCCGGGCTTGGAGGGCGTGGCGCAGATAGATAGCTCAGAGGTATTGTTCTTGATGTTGGGATCTGTGCCATCACCGGTAACAGTGGCCACGGTGGTAGAGAACTCCGTTTTAACAATGCTGGCCTTCACCACCATGGTGGCAGACCCGTTCTTGGCGAATCTATCTAAGACCCACTCTCTCCTGACCGGATCAAACGAGGTTCCCTCTGAGGTGGTAGAGCTAAGGTATTGAATCCCGGAGGGCATCTCAAAGTTCACTACCACATTAGTGTCTTTGTCGGGGCCGTTATTGGTGAGGGTAATGGTATAGGTCACTTCCAGACCCACCCGGTAGGGGCCGCTGCTCACCACGTGCTTTATTTCCAGGTCGGCAATGTTTTCTGACCCCAGCGGGGCGATGGCGGTATTGGAAAGGGTAACGGCACCCGCCTGGCTCAGCAGTTTGCCTTCTACGGTAGTGCCGTTGCCAGCCTCAATGGCGTTCTGGGAAATAACCGATCCTTTGAAGGCACTTCTGGCCCCTAGTGAGGTTTTGCCTTTTACCAGCCAGAATACGTTTTTGGCCCTTACTCCCTGGCGCAACTCAATAGCCACCGCAGGGTCTACGGAAAGATCTCCTTCCACCTGAAACACAAACACCCCATACGGCTGCTTACCACCCAGGAGCTCCAGTGATTTCTGCAGGTGCAGGTTGCCATTTACCCGGTACACGCCCGGCGCTAACTTGGCACCGGACAGGCTACCCCCCGACAAGGTAGCCGTGGGCTGCTGACGTTGCAGTGCCGCGTACAGAGCGCTTATTTCTTCCACAGCTTTGGCCTGGTGCTCTGCCGTGGCAGGCACATTCAAACCAGTAATAGTCTTGCCGTGGGAAGTAATACCTTTGGCACCCGCTACAGAAAGTCCGTTCAATGTCTTAAACCCGGTCCCTAGCTGCGCGTAACCCCCAAACCCTAACAGAAAGAAAAGAAAGAATAACAGTAACCGTATCTTCATACACACTCCCTTTTTATAAATCTGCTTTATGAAGCGTAAGTCCAAAAAGCTTGATAATCTTTAATTTGATATTTGATTTATACATATAATTATAAAATCCTTGCCTAATAATTCCTTTTAAAGGTTAAATACTAAAATTCTTTGATTTAAAAGAAGCAGCAATGATGTGTATAACCAGAGCAGTAAATTGCTTAAGTACAAATTTTATAACCCCACAAATTTATAAAGATAAAATGGAATACAATAGTAAAATTTATATATGTTATCTTTAATATTTAAGGAAAGGGAATGGGTGTCATCTTGTTAAGAATGAGGTTTTTAGAGTATGAATAAAAAACTTCTCTAAACGGCTTTCTCAGCACCCGGAAGAAGGAAAAGATTTGAACAGGAGAAAGATCAGTGGTTACGGTATTTGGCAATTGCGGCAGGGGAATTGGTTTTGCCCTGTTTTGGCAAAAAACGGCTCGGAAACGCACTTCTACTTTGGCCTGTCACAGAAAGATCTTTCGCGCGGGACAGGCGGTTGCCCATGCTTCGCGGCAGGCGCTAAAATGCGGTAGAATAATAAGGAAAGCTGGTTCTGGAAGAAAAGCTGCCGGCATGGAAAAGGAAAGTGCAAAAGTCTGAAGCTGTTTTAAGCCCGTTTTTTGAAAAACAGGCCCAAAACAGCTTCAGGCTACCTCAGGCTTTAAACTGAAGGCAGGTATCTTTAGATAGTTACTAGTAAGTTTTCACCATATCCATTCGGGGCAAAACACCTTGTTCTTGTTGTTCACTTTAATGCCCAACATCAGTTCATGAGAGCCGGCACTGGTTTCTAGTTGGCTGGAGGTGGGCAAATCATAGGAATACCCCACGTCCAGAATGTGGCTGACGTTTAACCCAAATAGGAACACCACGGCATCTTTGTCACGGTAGGAGACCCCCAGCCAGATACGGTCATTGTACATGGTCTTCAGGTTCAGGTCTATGGCGCCGGTGCCTGGGTTAGATTTCTTGTAAAGAACCGAAGGGATGAGGGTGAGGTCGTTTACCTTGAGCCGGTACCCGGCGGTGACAAAATAATGCGGCACCAGCCTTCCTGACAGCACATGGTCTACCGGGGCTTTGAAATCACTGCTGCTGTTAAGCAGCTGCGCCGCTGAAATGCCCAGGAACGCGTTGGTGGTGTAAAGCCAGGTGCCAATGCTCACGTCTGCCTTGGTCATGTTGATCATCTCCCCAGCAAGCGAGGCATCTGAAGGATCAATGGCCCGGGCCTGGCCTGTGTTGAAGCTGTTCCGGAGTACGCCCCCAGAAATGCCCGAAGATAGGTTAATCGTGCTGGTAAGCGGCAAGTGGAAGGCGTACATCAGGTTAACGGTGCTGGTCTTCAACAGCCCAGCCTGGTCAATCTGCACCATAGCACCCACCCCGTGGTGCGGTCTTACCCTATGGAACTTGTTGTTCTTGTTGACGTTGACTCCCTTTTTGCTGGTGCGCGGGCTTATCTTGCCCCGCCCCTGCGCGTTGCGATCGCTTTTGCCAATAGAGGCGTGCACGCTGGTGTAAAACGTAGTAGGCGACCCTTCCACCCCCACCCACTGCTTGCGGTAAGAAGACCTGATGTCCATGTAATTCTCAATGCCCGCCACTGCCGGGTTAATGACCAGACTGTTGGTCATGTACTGACTGAACTGGGCCTTCTGCTGGCCGTTGGCCTGGAGGCAAACCCCACAGACAAAAAGCAGGGTAAGGCAAGAGAAATTTCTTCCGCTCATGGCCTTAGTTGATAATGGTGATGCTTCCCGAGATGGGTTCTTCTTTGTTGCCCAGATAAATGACATAGAAGTAAGCGGCCACCGGCAGCGGTTTCCCCTGGTAGGTGCCGTCCCATTTGACACCGTACCCCTGTGAGGAAAAGACTTTTGCGCCCCACCTGTTAAACACCTCCACCTTGCAGTTAGGGTATTTCTCTATGTTCCGAATTTCCCAATGGTCATTAATGCCGTCTTTGTTAAGCGTGAGCACGTTAGGAATGAATACCTGCGGCAGCACCGTTACGGTCACCTCATCCTGTGAATAACAGCCCTCCGCTGACCTGACCGTGACAGTATAAGTAGTTGTTTCCTGGGGTGTGGCCGTAACCGCCGCAGAAGTAGCCGAAGACAGGCCTGTAGGTGGCGCCCATTCATACTTCACGCCCCCGGTAGCCTCCAACTTGACTGACCGCCCCTGGATAATGGTCACGTCTGGCCCGGCATTGGCCATGGGCGGCACCACTTCTACCTTTAGCGCGGTCCGGTTGGTGCTGGGGCAGCCTTCCACAGAGAAAGATTGCGCGTAGTAGGTGGTGGTTTGGGTGAGGGAAGGGGTTACGTAGGAGATATTGGTACCAAGCAGCCTTCCGCCGGAGGGCTGGTCATACCATTCTATCCGGGCACCGGGGTTGTTCACGGTCAGGATAGTTTTTTCGCCGGGGCACACCTTCAGAGATCCTGAAGTTAGGGCCGGGGGTGCAGGCAGCGGGAAGACGGTAATGGCCACCACATTGCTGGGCTGTACCAGGCAGGGCGGCGCCACGGCTACTCTCCTGAACCATGAGGTTTTCTGCAACCCGCCCGGCTCATAGCTTAAACCCGCATTACTGCCTGCTGCCGATGAGAAAGGCCCCGAGGGCCCCGTGGTGCTTACCTCCCACCGGTATAGCATATTGGGCCCGCCGCCGGTAGGCACAGAGCCCTGCAGCGCGGCAACAGGCACGCCGGCGCATACTTCCTGGTTTTTCTGGATAATGTTATTGGTAATGGGCGTGATCACCGAGATCTGCACCGGTTTGCTGCTAGTAGCCGCGCAAGGCCCCGAGGTAACCGCCCGGCGGAACCAGGTATCTCTGGTCACCTGGCCCGGGGTGTAATCCCTTGCCTGGTTGGCCCCTGCGGCGGGCGCGTAACTAATGCCATCTGTGCTGCTTTCCCAGAGGAATGTGTAGGTGCCAATGCCTCCCGTGGGCGCGGAACCAGTAAGAGGCTGCACGGCGTCACCCCGGCAAATGGTTTGGCCAGCTGAAATGGTATTATTGGCGATGGCCGGTACCACCGTTATCTGTACAGTGGCAGACGTATTTGAACAGCCCCCAGACACCACCCTTCTTCTAAACCAGGTGGTTTGGCTCAAGCTCTGCGGCTGGTAAGATTTGCCCTGGGCATTGCCTGCGGCCGGCGCAAAACCAGTAGAAGGGCCTATGGTGCTGCTTTCCCATACATACACATAATTTCCTTCCCCACCTTGCGGCTGTGAGCCGATGAGGGCGGCGGGAAGGCTTTCCGCACAGATAGACTGCGCCAGTGAAATCTGGTTGTTGGCCAGGGCCGGCACCACCAGAATTCTGATCGGTTCACTCACGCTGGCGGCACAAGGCCCGGCCGTTACCCTGCGCCTGAACCAGGTGGTGGCCGTAATGCCCGCGGGAGAATACTCGCTTTTGGTGTTATCGCCTGGGGCCGGGGTAAAGCCTTGTTTAGGCCCTGTGGTACTGCTTTCCCAGAAGAAGGTATACCGGCCGTCTCCTCCGGCCGGCACAGAGCCAATAAGGGTAGTGGGAGTGGCACCGCCGCACAGAACCTGGTCGCCTGTTGCGGAGGCAATGTTATTGCCAATTGCTTTATTGACAATCACCTCAATGGCCGTACGCGGACTGGGGCAGCCGTTTTCATTGAGCACCTGCACATAAAAGGTGGTAGTAGCTGTTAAGACCGGGGTGGTGAAGGAAGTGCTGGCGCCTAAAACGGTTCCGCCGGAAGGTTGGTCAAACCATTGGCATTGAGCGGTGCCATTGATGGTTAAGACGGTGCTGGTTCCCTCACAGATAACCCGACTGTTAGAGGAAAGGGCGGCCGGCAAAGGATCTACTTTGATCATGACCGCCTCTGAGGGACTGATGCAGCCGCCCGTAGAGGCCAGCCTCCTGAACCAGGTGGTTTTACTGAGATAGCCAGGAGTATAATCTTTGTCCTGGGCACCGGGTATAACCGTGAAATCTGAGGCGGTGCCAGAGGTAGTGCTTTGCTCCCATACGTAGGTAAAGACAGCCCCCGGCCGGTTACTCTCAGGAACCGAACCGACCAGTTTAGAAGGGGTCATGCCGTCACAGATGGTTTGCGGAGAACTGATGGTATTGTTGCTGACTGGTGCCGTGATAAAAATCACCTGAGACGCTACCTCTGAGGTGCCGCACTCATTGGTGGCGGCAAGGGAAACGGTATAGGACCCAGCCGTCGGGAAAGCAATTACCGGGTTCGGCGATGCATCCGTAGCCGAACCGACAAAGGTGGCCCCGCCCGTAATGGTCCATTTATAGGCAGTGATGGTGCCAAGGTTGGCCGCGTACGTAGGTCTGTGCATAGCATTCGCCTCTGCGAAAGCCAGTTGCTGCGGTCCGCAGTACGTCTGGGGACCAGGCAAGGTGACGGTGGGCGGCGCTTTGACTGTTATCTGGGAACTGGCGGTGCTGGTGGCGCACTGGTTGGTGGCTTTTAGGGTAAGCGTATAAAGGCCGCTGGCGGTAAAACGGAAGACAGGGTCTTTGCTGGTCAAGGAACCGGCAGTGACGGTATAGCCTGTGTCTGGACTAACCACCCACTGGTACGTAAGCGGTTCGCCAATGGATTGGTTGGCGGTGACCACCTCCAGGTTCTTGCACAGGCTGGTAGGGCTTAGATTAGTGGTAAACTTTGCGACGGGCTTGTCAATGATGGAGAAGTTTTTGGTGATCACCGCCGTGTTGCAGCTGTTGGTCACCTTTAGAGTAATGCTGTAGGCTCCTTTTGCATGGAACTTCACCACCGGGCTCATAGACGTGAGCGAGCCACTGGTAAGAGTCCAGCCGGTAGCGGGGCTTATGTCCCATTGGTAAATAGCATCACTGTTACAGGTGCTGTTGTTGAACATGTTGGCCCCGGTGATGGAGGTGTTGTTGAGGGTGTAATCTGTGTCCAGGCAGCCAATAGGCGTTTGGGGCTCAATCTCGAACTTAGACACGGGAGTGGCGGCAATCCGGATGGAACTGACCGTCACATTGGTGGTGCCGCAGGGGTTGCTGGCGCTGGCCGTTAAGGAGAAGGAATTGCTAGGGGTGCCATTGCTGGTGACGTTGTTGCAAGACGTCTTCAGAAAAGTGTGGGTGATGGCGGCGGGCAAATCCGCTTGCGTGAATTTGTAGGGAGCCGACCCGTCATCAAACTGGAAGACATAGGTGGTAGAGGGGCTGTTATTGGCCACGCCGGAAATGGGAAAGGTATAGGCAACCGGCGCACAGCCCACCGTATTGCCGGGGTTCCCCACGGAAATACTGGGGTTGCTGCCGTTGAAAACCTGTATCTTCTTGGTGGCGGTACAGCCATTGGGCCCGGCAACTGTTACCAGTAAATCAAAGGCGCCCTGAGTAGTGTAGGTATGCTGCGCTTCCTGAAAAGAGGCGGGAAAAGTCTCGGTTTTGCCATCACCCCATTTAATGGTGTAAGACTGGTTAATGCCTTTGGTAGAGGATTTATTCTTCACCTTAAGCACGTAGTTAGACGCCACCGGCGAGCAGTTGACAAAGGGCGCCGAAAAACTCTGCTCTGCCACCACATCTTCTAAAGAAGCATCTAACTGTTGGTTCAGGGCAACTTCCTTGGTCACTTCGGCGGTGCAGCCACCGGCATTGGTTACCTTTAAGGTGACTTGGTACTTCACTATCCCGTTGCCGCTGAACGCGTGCGTAGGCTCGCGGCTGGTACTGGTATTGCCGCTACCAGAGGCAGGATCTCCGAACGTCCATTCATAGGAAAGACCCTGGCCCGAAGAAGCCCCCGTGAACTTAAGGCTGTTACCGGAGCAGTCATCGTTGGTAAAGGAGAAGTCGGCTACCGGAGAAGTACCGGCGGTCACGGTCATCGGTGAGGATACTTTCTCCTGACACGCCGAGCCCTTCACCGTCACCGTATAATCCCCGGCGGAAGTGACCGTAAGCGTCTTATTAGTTTGACCAGAAATAGCAGCTCCGTCTTTGTTCCACTGGTAGGTAGCACCTATATTGGTGGTAGCGGCGGTCAAGATAAGGGACTTGCCTGGGCATAGCGTAGTAGGTCCATCTGCCGTTATCGCTACCTGGCAATCCTGGGCATAAACCGCTAGGTTTAGCAATAACTGAAGCACGCACAGGAATAAGATACTTGGGTAGAGTTTTGCCATAGGATTATTTTTATTGTTTTAAAAATAAACTAATGAGCTAGGCAGGGATTGTCTTGCTGAGAATATAAATGTACAAATTTATCTTAGTGTTATGCAATTAAATAAGCCATTAATATCACCTGAATTCACAAATAAATATTTAAAAAGTTAAATGATTAATTGTTAAAATTATATATTCAGATATAATACGGCAATTGGTTTATCAGTATTGAACAAAAGAAAAGGCTAAATACATGCGGTGAAAAAGGCCTTCCAGGAGGCGGGAGAGCCTAAGGAATTCGACTATTAACTCTTAACCTAACCTTACAGGAGTATTTTAAAATCGCCTTGAAATTCGAAGTATTGGAAGGATATAGTAAGAGCGTGTGGCAATCCTTTAAGCAGGCCTTTCATAATGCGATGCGTTTTGAGCCTGTTTTTCAGAAAACAGGCCCAAAACAAAAGAAGTGGTGAAAAAAAGAAGCCACCAGGCCACTAAAGGCTATTCCTATATAAGAGCTAAAAAAAATGCCTTCTCTGAACATAGAAAAGGCATTTTGTTAAGGTAAATACAGAAGCGTTAACAAGACATTTGAAAACAGCAGGGCCACTCACTTGGCTAGAACTGTGAAAGCACCCAGCCGCTCTTCTTGGAAACATAAGCCACCCCATCTTCTAACTCCAGCTGGATCTTGTCTGGCCTGGTATCTGGACCTTCCTTAAAGGTCGCTTTTTTGAAGGTGGCCTCTTCCTGCATTTTGGCCTGCAGGCGTTTGCTGGCCAACTTCTCCTGCTGGGTTGGCTCTGGGAACTGTTTGCCAATGGCTTCTGCCTCTTGTCTTATTTGCTCTGCCGTGTCTGCGTCTATTTTACTGGCATTTCTGGTGTAGAATTCCGTGCAGATCAGGCTAACATCTGCTACTAGCCGACCCCATTGCTCAATTTCTAGCCGGTGAAGGTACATCTGTTTGAAAAGCTTGTCTTCCATTTGTCTGGGCTTTTCCAATTTCAAAAATTCTCTCCTGTTTATCCGCGCCTTGGCCCATTCCAGTTTTTCCGCATCTGATAAGGCTAGTGTCTCCTTACGGCACCAATCTAAGGCTATGGTGGCAACCAGGTCTTCTCTGTTTTCTAGGGGGTAGAATGAAAGCATGCTCTTTGGCTTTAAATGGTTTGATAGGATGTTTCCCCTTCCTGAGAATTCATTCCAGTGTTTATAGGACAGAGAAGTAGGACGGGGAGAGAGGTAAATTGCAAAAACAATTGCAGTCTCAAAACAGGTAGCTTGGGGCAACTCATCAGGATGTCACCTACTTGGTACCCGCTAAAAAGTAAAAAGCCTTGCAAGTTTCCTTACAAGGCTTTTTCTTCATCTGAGGTAGCGGGAACAGGACTAACAAAAGTGCACACCCGTGCGTCTCTACTGCGCAAACCCTGTATTTAATCGCTTTCTGGGCGGTATTTGCGTACTGGAAACGCACCCGTGTCACTAGTTTGTTTTACCCATGTTTCACCCGGCCTGTTTTTTGGCATACACCACATCGGCGGCGGCATCAAACTCTGCCTGCTTCATGGAGTCCATGTAGTTCTTCTCGGTGGTCTTGATAGACTCATGGCCCATCATCTCCTTTACTTTCCAGAGGTCGCCCAGTTCCTCGTTGGCATGGTTGCCGAAAGTGCGCCGCGCCACGTGGGTGGAGATGTTGGCTTCTATTTCCGCAAGTTTCGCCAGCTCTTTCAGGCTGCGGTTGATAAGGGCCGTGCGTTTCTCAATCTTGTATAGGAAGGCGTCCAGGTCTTTCTTTTCCAGCGCCTGGTCTTCAGGGGCCAGGAACGGGAAGACATACCCCGGTCCCTTTGGGTAAAGGGCAAGAATTGCGTCAATCTCGGCATTGCGCTTGATGCGCATGCGCTTGCCGTTGCCCAGCTGCCCGTCTGAGCCCTTGCGCATCACATAGTCAATGTGGGTGGGCGTGACGTTCTCTTTCCAGGTCAGCTCCAGCACGTCGCCCACCCTGGCCCCGAACAGCAGGTACTGCATGTGGAAAACCTTCTGGGCGTGGCGCAGCACGTTCTGCTCTTCCTTCACCTCCACGGCCAGCAGCGCCTGCAGCTGCTCCCTATCCAGCGTGGCCTTCTTCTTGCCCTTGCCCTTCACCGCCATCGGGAACGGGTTCTGGGCGTAGGGCAGCTCGCCCCGCTTCATGGCCAGCTTGGCGATTCCGGAAAACACCTGCAATTCTTTGTTGATGGTTTCCGGCGCGTTGGGCTTCTTCATGGTCTGCAGGTGGGTGATGTAGTCCAGCATGTAATCATGGGTGAGCTGCACCATGGGCAGCGAGCCGCCGGCGTAGTCGCTCAGCTTCTCATACATGGAGTTGCGGCGGCGGGCGGTGCGACTCTGGCCGGCCTTCTCCAGGCGCTCAATCTCCCGCTTGAAAAGCTTCAGGAAATCGGGCGCCTCCTGCTCCGGCTCTTCCTGGAGTTTCCGGTAAAGCTGGGTCAGCTGGGAAGACTCTATATAAGGAGAAATAAGTTTCCTTTTCAACTCCACGAAAAGCTTGATAAGGTCTTCGGCGCTCAGGTGCTCGGTAACGGCGGCCAGGGCGATGAAGCCGGCCATGTCCAGATCCAGGCGGTGGTTGTACTGGGCGTGCTCGTGGTTGGCGGTCTTGATCCAGTTCTTTTTCTCGTAGCTGGCTTTGGGGTTCCAGTGGCTCTTGCTGATATAGATGCCGGTGGTGTGGTACTTAGGCACCCGGTCCTTGGTGATGCGGATCAGGACGGAGTGGGTGCCGTCGGCCTTGGCCTTGGCTTTGAGGGTTACTTTTACGGTCGCTGGCATAGTGGCATTGCTCGGTCTCTACTTAAAACAGAAAACCCCGCCACAAGGGAGGGGTCTTCCAAATTCCGAGGAGATGCCACTCTCCATGTGTGAAGATACGTATTTTCTGATTAAATGACTATTACCAATCAGTTGAGGCTTCCGCTTTTTTCATCGCACTATTTAGGGAAGCAATAATCGCTTCAGCTTCGTTATGAAGCCCACTCACAATTTTACCTCTGTAGCCAGGCCGCTTCCCTTCTTTTAGAAGCTTATACTCTTCATCATAGTTAATTTTGTAAACCGAAGGGGCAGCTGTACTAGATAGTAAGCTACTATTCTTATTCTCACCGCTAAAACTGTATAATTTGTAGCGGTACTTTCCATCCTTCACATCAATATTGACTATGAAGGAGAGCTTTACTTCTGAGATGTTTACGCCATTTACAAAACTATAGGGATGGAGGCCTTTGCCAATTAGCTTTCCATCAGCTTTATCGTCCATCTGGAGAACCGCGTTGGCGTCTTTATAGGTTTCCACAAACCACTGTCGGGCTGCCTTATACAGGATGTCCTTTGATTTTGATTCTCCCATATCCACAACGCCCTCATAAGTGATCACTCCGTCTTTCTGCGGAAGTTCTGGATATTTCTCTTGAGCAGTAGTTAGCAGTGGTGTAAGTGCCACAGCTATAAATAGAATTAGTTTCTTAATTGTTTTTTTCATTTGATTAAAGATGTTATAAAGTTATAGGTGAAAAATATTTAAAAATGGTGTTTAACTAATATGGCACAATTTGCTTTGAGCCCTTCCAAGTAAAGGCATTAAAAACTTCTTGAATAATTACACTCGCCTTCTCCATAGATACCTCTGATACCTCTACTTGCACTAAATGTCCATCCGAAGTAGTACATGCAAAGTTTCCATTAATCATGCTATTTATAACAATCACCCCTCCCTCGGGGGCATGGATTGGTCCTCCAAGAATTGGTTTTGTTTCTATTTTCTTCTTATGGTGTAGGCCTAGAACCCTATCTTCAGTGTGATGAGCAGAATTTCTAGCTTGGACTAATTTGTCAAATGACTCTTTGAATTTGTCCTTGCATTGCTCTAGCTTTTCTTTTGGTGCACCAGGTTCTATTATTAGTTTATCTAACGATTTGTAAAAGGTATCTAACGCGTAAATGAAAGCTTTTGCATAGATGATATAAGTTAAATTTTGATGCGCTCGCGGACCTTTTCCTAAAGCCCATTTTTCTCTTTTTAAAGTAATTTCCACTTGTGTGTATAGCTCTTCTCTTTCCTCGCTTGTTATTTGGAAAAAGTCATTATCGCCTAATAAATCCCTCTGAATCTCTTGCTTTCTAATATAATCTTGCTCATCCTCCTGCTCACCCACGGTGGTATTAAATCTTAGAATCATTAAATCTTCTATTTTTTTTCTCTCCTGCAGATATAAGTTTAAAGCGATATTTGCCTCGTAAAATGAATTTTCAATATTAATAAGCAAAGAGATGAAATTGCCTAGATTTCCATCAATGACAAGGAAAGAACCTGGTTTGGTAAATTCATAAATCTTCATATTTAATATAGTATAGATTTTATTATTGTTTTGAGTGGTTTTCCTTAGGTCCCTAGGATATGCTGTTAATCCTTATACTTGCTTTGACTAATCCAATAGCCTTCACCTGATTCCAATGGATTTCCTTCTCCGCATGGTATTGGTTCTGGCTTACCAATTTGATATATTCTTCTCCCTTTTCTGACTTCTGCACAAACTTGACTGTTGTGATAGGATCTGGGTCACCTGGGAACAATACATCTAACACATACATCTCGCCAAAGAACATCCCTTCACGGTCTGCCACCTGCTTAAAGGCTACTATGTCTCCATTTTTAAGAAGAGGGTACATACTATCCCCAGCTACATGGATAGCTCCATCACATTTAGGGAGATTAGGTATTTTAATATAATCGATAATATTCTTAGAAGAATTAAATAAGCTCACGAGTCCTGCTGCTGCTGTTATATTATATAATGGAATAGTTTGGTCTTCCTGTCTTTTGTCGGACTTCATTCCGAAGTCATTACTTATAGTAGTTGCTGATTCATTCGTAATTGATGCGTCATTTATGACGTGCTCGCCCTTTCCCCTCAATAGCCATTCCGCTGAAATGGAAGGAAATGTATCCAGAATCTTCTCTACAATGTCAGCTCCAGGTATATTCTTGTCATTATAGACCCTTCTCATGGTAGGGACAGGCACTCCAATGGCATGTCCAAAGGAGTTTGGGTTCATATCTAGCTCATCTATGAGAATTTTTATTCGCTGATTTATAGGCATTTGTAAAATAATGTATCAAATATGAAGTGTAAAACTTGACTTATGTTTCAAATTTGACGTATGTTTGTAATATCAAATCGGTAGTAAACAAATATACATCAAATATCAAACTGTATGAAACAAGTCACCAATACAAGCAGAGTACGATTGCGGGATATGATGCCCGCAAACTACGGGGAGATATTAAGAAAGCGTCTCGGGTATAAGGTGCGGCAGATGATTTATACCGTGGTGAACTCAGAGGATAAGGATCACCCGATCTACAAGGAAGCCCTCAAACTGGCCGCAGAAACAAAAGCAAAAAAGGAGAAGGAAGAGGCGGAACAGAAAGAGTTAGAGCAGCGATTGCTCTGCGCCTAATAAGCGGCAGGACGCCGCAGATATTCTCTTAACGCTATATAAAAAGCAAGGTTACCAAAAATCAATAATCCACCATAAAATTTCTGAGAAAGATGCCACAAACTTTACTCCAACCCAGAACAACTATGTTCGTCCAGCCCGTCCGCTGCGAGCACCACAACCAGCTATTGGTGAATGAGTTCACCGCCAAGCTAAACACCGCCATCATCAACTACGCCTGGACCAACCCTCCCTGCCCCCGCAACGGGGAAGAGATGATTGACCATGTGCAGCGGGAAGTAACCGATGTGGTGATTGCGGTAGCCAAAGAGAAAAGCCACATGACCCGCTCTGAGATCATGGATCTGCTGGTGAAGGTGGGCTACCTGTACTCTGTCACCCTGGAAGTGACGCCATTCCTCATGCTTAAATAGACCGCCATGGCCGCACAAGTAATCACCCAAGAAGAATTTGAGCCCATCGTGGCCATGATAAGGGAGCTGCATCGGGAAATCCAGATCCTGAAGAAGCTGGCCAGAAAGGATGTAGACACCGAAGAGGCCATGGAGATAATCAGACTGTCACGCCGGGGCCTGGAGAACGAAAGAGCCCGGCCCGGTACGCTGATCAAGTTTGGCAAGAAGGGCAGAAAGGTAGTCTATGACCACCAGTCCCTGCTGGACTACAACGAGAGCAAGCAGTTATCCACCCCAAGCATTTCCCATTTAAGAATCGCCCTTTAACCGAAAGATGCCATGTTACAGTTAGAGTACATCCCTACCGCCTTTGACCTCAGCGAACGCGCCTACGCCATCGCCAAGGCTGACAACCTCATCCATGCCGTGGCCTCTGCCATGGTGACCACCAACCATGACGGCGTGTCTGACGCCATGCTCTGCGTGCAGGCCTACTACCGTAAGCCGGGCCAGACCACCAATGATATTCACCACGCCGACAGCGTGTGCATCATGGGAGACCTGAAGCAGGAAGACGAAGTGTTTGAGCGCTTCAAAGAGAAGGTAAGCACACTGCGCACCGCCCACCAAAGAGTCGCTGCCTGATGAAGACCTTCTCTATCCGCTGCAGCACCAAGCAACTATCTGCCAAGGTGCGGGCCCTAAAAGCCGAAGGGCGCCCCCTTACGACAGCACCCCTCAATTTGAGCTAGCGCAAGGCCCTAACCCAAATCAATAATCCAGTTCAAAAGTAGGCAATAACGCCAAATCAATAATCCAAATTCCAAATTACTATGTCTCAAGATTCATTCTTACCCGCAGATTACCAGGCACCCGCAGCAAGTTCAGGCAAGTACACCAAGTTCGAAACCGGTGAGACCAGGCTACGCATTCTCTCAAATCCTGCTTTTGGTTACGAATATTGGAATACATCAAACAAGCCGGTTAGGCTGAAGGACCAACCCAAAGGCAAACCCGCCGACATGCGTCTGACAGACACAAAAGGACGTGAAGAGAGAGTGAAGCACTTCTGGGCACTGAAAGTCTACAACTATAATACGGGCCAAATGGAAGTTTGTCAGATTGCCCAGGCCACACTTCAAAATAGAATTGCTGAGCTGAGCCGCGACAAGGACTGGGGCAACCCTAAAGCCTATGACGTGAAGATCCTGAAGACTGTAGTTGGCGACAAAACCACCTACTCAGTGAATCCGGTTCCTCACCAGCCTGTAACAGAAGATGTGAAGGCTGCTTTCATGGCAACGCCTATTGACTTAGAGGCCCTCTTCATTCCTGGTGCAGATGTTTTCTCTAATACAGCCCCGCAACAAGCCCCCTCAGCTGTGGGAGCGGCTGCACCAGCGCCCGCCGCGGCTCCCGCAACTACCCCTGCGCCACCTGTGGCCGCACCGGCCGCCGCTCAATCTAACGCCGGCCGGCCCGTGGTCTTAGACGAAGGAGATTTGCCTTTCTAATATGGAGGCCACTAGCAATGTCAACAAAGAAAAGGACCGGGTGGAAATCCGGTTCCCTTTCTCTCCCTCGGGAGGAATCAAAAAGCAGCTCAGCGCCAAAGGATTCACCTATGACCCCACCACCCAGACATGGCAGAAAGACCATGTGGTAGGTGCCAACCTGCAAGCCGGACGCATTGTGTACAACTTCAATAGTGAATTGAATTAGCCCCATACCACCCTACCCAAATCAATAATCCCATGAAAGTAGAATCTGTAGAAATAAAGAACTTCAAGGCCATTGGCCAGGAATCCATTGACTGCCGCGGCCGCAACGTGTATGTGCTGGGGCCTAACGCCGCCGGCAAGTCTTCCCTGCTGGACGCCATCTTCAAGGTGCTCACCGGCCAGGACCTACCCAGCAAGCTCACCAAGGAAGGTGCCACCAACGGCAAGGTGAAGATCAACCTGGGCGAACTGATAGTAGAGGCGGGCTTCAACGCCAAAAGCGAGAAGCTGAACCTTACCCTCACCTCGCCTGATGGCATGATCTACAAGACGCCCCGCACCATGCTGGACGCCAAGATAGGTGTGCTGGACTTTGACCTGAACGGCTTCTTCGCCATGACGCCTAAGAAGAAGGTGGAGTTTATCAAATCCCTTATCGGCATTGACTTCTCAGACCTGGACGCTGAGTACAAGCGCCTGTTTGATGAGCGCACCTATGTGAACCGCCAGGTAAAAGAGATTGGCGCCGTGGTGGATTCCATGAAGTGGGATGGTAGCAAGACTGAGCGTATTGATCTTATTGCCCTGACTGCTGAGCTGGAGCAGGCTAATGCTTTCAACCGTGGATTGGCTGATATAGAGCAACGCAAGCAAGGGCGGGAGGCAGTGAATGCTAATCTAAAAGCTAACAATGAAGCTTTGCTCAGACAAATAGAGCAGAACAACGCCGAGATTCTGGAAAACGAAGGCAAGATCTACCTAGCTGCTCGCCACCTGAATGACAACCCCCCAGTGGACACATCTGCCATTAAGGCCCAGTTTGACGGAGCCATTGAGCACAACGCCCAGGTAGATATCACCCTGAAAGCTCTGGCCGAAGTGGACAAACTGAAAGCCGCAGAGGTGCAGCAAGCCACCCTCAATGAGCAGCTGGCCAACATTGAGCGCACCAAGAAAGAGGAGATCGCCGCCGCCGCCCTGCCGGTACCGGGCCTGACCTTTGACGATGAAGGCTTGTATCTGAACGGTCTGCCCTTTGAGAAAGCCCAGCAGAACACCGCCCAGCAAATCATTGCCGGTCTGCAGATCAACCTGGCCCTGATGAAAGACGTGAAGATTGCCCGCTTTGACGGTAGCCTTCTGGACAACAAGTCACTGGCTGAGGTGGAAGTCTGGGCCGCCAACAACGGGGTGCAGCTGTTTGTGGAGATGGTGCAGCGCGACGGCGAAGGCATGCAGATTGTGGTGAGTGAGGAAGTGAGAGAGGAGGTGGCAGCATGAGAGAGCAACTAGATAATGTCTTAGCTGAGGTCAAAACAGAACGTGAGCGGCAGGACGCAAAGTTTAGCGAACAAAATCACCACCCTTTAGAATGGGTTGCAATCCTTGGTGAAGAGTTTGGGGAAGTTTCCAAAGCCGCTGTAGAGGCTCATTTCACTGGTTATGCTAGTTCAAATAACTGGGCAAACTATAGAGAAGAACTAATTCAAGTTGCCGCAGTGGCAGTGGCCATGGTTGAAGCTTTAGATAGAAAGGAGGCCAGCAATGAATAGTTTCCAAACACAGGCCGCCAACTCTGTAGTGGAAGCCGCCAAAGGCCACAGGTTACTTGAAGCCGTCCGCTTGATGCGGGCGGCCCAAAAGACCTACTTCCAGTACCGCACCAACGAAAACCTGAAAGCTGCCAAGATTCACGAGGCCCAGGTTGACAGACTGATAGAACCGGAACCAGCACCCACCAACCAAATACCCCTCTTCTAGCCATGCCACAGTTTAGATTTAACGAAACCAAAACCCGCGAAACCGCTGAGCGCATGGAAGCTAAGAAGGTGCGCGTGCATCCGGAAGGGGTAAGCTACTACGCCGGGGTGGTGGTCATGCACAACGGCAAATGGGATGAGAAGGTGCTGGGCATCCTGCGCAACCACACTCAGGAGCAACCCTTTGAAGTGTGCTTCGGCGGCTTCTGCTCTATGGACTATTGCGAAGAGGTAAAGGAGGTGGTAGCGGTATGATAGATGAAATACAAGCATATCCGTTGCAGTGGCCATTAGGCCATAAGCGAACCAGTGTTCAAAGGAAGAGCCGCTTTGATTTGTATTCACTAACTGTTGCAAAAGCCACCCAAGGCCTTTTGTCTGAGCTTGAGATGTGGAAAGCAAAAGGGGTTGTCATAAGTTCAAACGCCCCTGCGAAAAAAGACAACACGCCTTACTCCAGCTTCAAAGAGCCTAAAGACAGTGGGGTTGCTGTTTACTTTATTCTGAAAGGCGAGCAACGGGTAATCCCATGTGATGAGTACTTAACCGTTGCTGAGAATATCCGGGCAGTGCAGTACGTGGTGGAAGCTTTAAGAACGATTGAGCGCCACGGCGGCGCTGGTGCCTTCAATACTGCTTTCTCTGGCTTCAAGGCTCTGCCTGTTTCTGGAGAAACAAGGAAACCAGAATGGTGGGAAACTCTTGGGATTTCGCGGAATGCCAATGCTTTCCAAATAAACGAGGCATTCAGGGAGAAGGCAAAGACAGCCCACCCAGACACAGGTGGCAGCAATGAAGCTATGTCTGACTTAGTTGCAGCCAGAGCCCAGGGGCTTTCTGCTTTAAATAGAACAGGAGGTTCAGGTGAGTAACCTCCCCCAACTCCGCGACTACCAGCTCAATGCCCTGGCGCTTCTGAACCAGGGCATTCTGGACGGTCACCGCGCCCAGCTCCTGGTGCTGCCCACCGGTGCCGGCAAGACCACGGTGGCCGGGCAGATGATCCACAACACCACGGCCAAAGGCAATCACGTGCTCTTCATGGCCCACCGCAAGGAATTGGTAGACCAGGCCAAGAACCGGCTGCACTCATTCGGCATCCACCCCGGCGTCATTATGGCGGGGTGGAAACACCGGAAAGACCGCGCCGTGAACGTGGCCTCTGTGCAGACCCTCATCAAACGGGAGCTGCCCCATGCCACAGTGATTGTGGTAGATGAGTGCCACCACTCCACCAGCGGTAGCTTCAAGAAGATTCTGGACCAGTACCCCAATGCCTTTATTGTGGGCCTCACCGCCACGCCTTACCGCCTGGACGGTAAAGGTCTCGGCTCTGTGGGCTACACCAACATTGTGGCGCCCATCTCCCTGGGTGAGCTGACCGAGCAGGGGCACCTGGTGCCCGCCCGCTACATCGGCGTGCCCAAAGACATGAGTGACGTGGCCACCAAGGGCGGTGACTATGACGTGCACCAGATGCACATGAAGTTTGACAAGGCCGAGCTCTATGATGAGGTGGTTGAGAAATACAACTCCTTCGCCCCCGGCACCAAGGCCATTGTGTTCAACGTGGACGTGAAGCACTCTGAGAGCATGCGGGACCGGTTCCTGTCTGCCGGCATCTCCTGCGCCCACGTGGACGGGGAGACCTCGCCAGTAGAGCGCAACAAGATTCTGGCCGCCTTTAGAGATGGCAAATACCAGGTGCTCTGCAACGTGAACATCCTGACCGAGGGTTTTGACTTACCGGCCATTGAGACCGTGATCCTGAACCGCTCCACCAAATCCAAATCACTCTACCTGCAGATGGTGGGCCGCGGTTTAAGGCCAGCCCCGGGCAAGCGTCATTGCACGGTCTTAGACCACGGCGGCAATGTCTGGAACCACGGCCCGGTAGATGCACCCGATGAGTACACGCTGGAAGACGTGCCCAAGAAGAAGGCCCAGCAGGCGGCCCCGGTGAAGGAATGCCCCCAATGCTTCTTTATCCAGCACGTGGGCGCCCGCCACTGCAAGGAGTGCGACCACCAGTTCACCCTGCACATCACCGAGCGGGAGCTGCCCAAGGCTGAGTTCATGGAGCTGGACGACTTCCTGCCCAAAGGTGCCAAGATCAAGATCCCGCTGCCGGACCACCTGCGCAAGTCTTATATGGACATGACAAAGGAAGAGCTGCAGGAAGTGGCTGAGATTAGAGGTTACAAGAAAGGCTTCGTCTGGCTCTGGCAGCAGAAGCAGAAAGAGAAGGTGGCAGCATGAGTGCACCAATTAAGAAAATACACTCAGGCCCATTTAAGAACCGGCCACGGCCAGAAGGGCAACCACCTGAAGCATGGAATGCCTTTGCTGCTTGGGCCGACTTCAAAGGAAGCTTTGAGGAACGCAAAGAGATGTGGGTGAAATTCCTAGAGATCAATGCCAAATATTACAAAGACGGGAAGAAGATAGATAAAGCTGGAATGCAGTCTTCTTTATTCAAAGACACCACACCGCCCTTTTGAAATGACTATGACCACCGTATCCCTATATAAGAACATAGCCGAAGTCACCAACGGTACCTCTGCCGACATCACTGCCGTGCTGGAGGGAATCCGCAACGGCCGTTGGAAAGACCAGGTAGAGGCGGTGCGGGCCGTTGAAACCGTAACCGAGCGCCGGGCCCTTAAAAAGCTGCTGCCTTACTTCACCGTGTCCGGTACCTTCTCCACGCGAAACGAGAAGGGCCTGCTGGAGCACAGCGGTCTGGTGGCACTGGACATTGACCACGACCTTTCCAAAATGGAAGAGGTGGCCGTTGACCCCTACACCTTTGCCTGCGTAGTCTCTGCCGGCGGTGATGGCTTCTTCACCATTGTGCGCATCCCTGGCACCAACCACAACGGCAGCTTCCGGGCTTTGCAGCGCTACTACCTTACCAAGTACGGCGTCACCATTGACAGCCTGCCGGACGTGAGCCGCCCGCGCTTTGTGTCCTATGACCCTAACCTGTACCTCAATCCTGAAAGTGAGATCTTTACCGAGGTATACACGCCTGAGAAGAAGAAGAGCGCCCCGGCTTCTTACCCGGCCCCTACCGTACCGGCCAGCTACGGCCACGCCGCCCTGCACACCGCTGTAAGAAAAGTGCTGGAAGCACCCGATGGATTCAAGCACAAGACCCTTAACACCATGGCCTTTCTTTGCGGGGGCTATGTGGCTACGGGCCTGTTGCAGGAACATGAAGTCATTCAGGCGCTGGAAGGTGCCATCGCTTCCCGCGGCAACGTGGAGTCCATGAAGGAAGCGATTCGCACGATTACGGTAGCGGTGCGCGACGGCCAGAAGAAACCCATCCTGCCAGAGCCTTTAGAGTACGTGGTGCGGGTGGGCAAGCGTGACCATGACAGTCAGGACATTGTTACCTCCCGTTTAGTGGTGGCCACCGGCGGCAACACGCCTGCCATTGCCCAGGCCGTGGCCGAGATCTATTCTGAGAAAGAGCATACCATTCAGGCCTTCTGGCACGTGGACATCAATGAGGAGAAGGCTACCTACAAGTTGGTACTCTCCCGCGTCAAGTACATGGCCTTTCTGGAAGAGGCTGGGTTCCGCAAGTTCAAGGCCGGCCGCGGCTACACCACCGTGCGCGTGCAGCACAACGTGGTGACCGAAGTCACAAGAGCTGAGATCAAAGACTATGTGATGGGCTACCTCAATGAGCTGCCCTTTGAGTTTGACCACGTCTTCCGCTCCCAGCTCATTGACCAGGTGCAACGGGAGCACCGCCAGTTCTTCGATGAAGGCATGCTGGAGTTCTTAAGGGAGCTGCCGGACAACTTCCTCAGAGACACCAAGGCCACGGCTTACTTCTTCTTTGCCAACGGCTACGTGGAGGTGACTAAGGCCGGCATGGTGCTGCGTGACTACTCCTGCCTGCCTGGGCTCATCTGGGAAAAGCAGATCGTGCAGCGGGAGTTCAACCTCATGGACGCCGACGAGGTGAATGATGAGTGCGACTTTTACCGGTTCCTCTTCAACATCTCCGGCGAAGACCCTGAGCGCCTGGTCACCCTGCTCACCTCCATCGGTTACCTGCTCCATGGGTACAAGGCCCCGGCCAACCCCAAGGTGATCTGCCTGGTAGATGAGGCCATCAGTGACGTGCCCAGCGGCGGTACCGGTAAGTCTCTGGTGTTTGAGGCCATCGGCCACATGCGGGAGATGGTGCGCCTGGACGGCAAGAACATTGACTTCAAGGACCGGTTCGCCATGCAGGAAGTAGGCGAGTCTACCCGGGTGGTCTTCTTTGACGACTGGGACGGCAAGCGCCTTTCCTTTGACCGCCTCTTCGTGATGGCCACCGGGGAGATGAAGGTGCACAAGATGTACCTGGGCGCCGTTTCCATCCCGTACCAGCGCAGCGCCAAGATAGGCCTGGCCACCAATGACATGGTAGGCGGGGAGGGTGACAGCAACGCCCGCCGCAAGTTTGAGGTGGAGATTGCGCCTTACTACTCCCGCGAGCGTTCGCCGGTAGATGAGTTCGGCCACGAGTTCTTCAACGACTGGACCGAGGCCGACTGGAACACCTTTGACAACCTCATGCTGGGCTGCACCAAGCTCTTCCTCACCAAGGGGCTCAAGGCCGCCGCGCCCATCAACCTTCAACGGCGCAAGCTGCTGCAGGCCACCAATACGGAGTTCGCCCAGTTCTGCGATGAGCTGACCCGCGACTTTGAGTACTCCAAGAAACTGGAGTATGACAGCTTCATCGGCACCTATGGTTTTGACACCAAGCAAATCACCCAGGTACGCTTCTCCAGATGGCTGAAGGCTTACGCCAGCTTAACCGGATTAGGGTACGAAGAGCGCAAGAATAGAACCCTTGGTGTAGACAAAGACCAGTACTTTTTCACATTCAAACGTCCAAGTGTCCAAGTTTAACCCTTCCCGTTTATTCCTTTTTATTTTTTGTACTTCTCCTATATGTGTTGTATTAGAAAAGTATAAATAATAAGAATAAGCAGGGGGGTTAGGATAAACTTGGACACTTGGACGCAACAACCTCAAACATTTACCACTATGGCAAAAGCATTTTCAAACATGAGCCCCTTAGAATTAGAGCTTTACCTTATTCAAAAAGCGGCAGAATTAAGGGTCTTACAACGTCACCACCAGACCCCGGGCAAGCGGCCAGACGGATTGGTTAAGAATATTCTGAATACCACCGCCTCCATTGACAGTGCCTTGCGCTGGGTTGCCAAAGACGTTGACACGGGTAGTCTACAGGAGCTGCTCAGAAAGATGAGGCACGCAGAGGAACAGTTCTTCAAAATTCACACTGCCTTCTCTCCCTCTATTCTCTTCCAGAAACGAAAGACGGCAATGGAAGAAGCCAGACACCAGGTAGATATGAAATTAGCCTTACTCAGTAAAACCGTTTAATACCATGAACAACGAATCCATTAGAAACGCAGCTACCGAGGTGGTACAGAACCACATACGCCGCCAATTGTCACCCGCTGCCACCCGTGCCATCCAGGTAATGGCGGCCACCATAGACGGGTTGAACCCGCTCTTCCAACTGGCCAATCAGGAAATCAATCTCATGGCCATCCATGAGCAGCAAGCCGTGGATGCGCTGCCCGAAGGTCTGTGGGAGAAACTGCCCAAGAATAAGAAGGTGATCTTCCTGGCTGAAGTGAACCGGGCCGTGGCGGTGATCAACCGGGGGCAGGAGAAACTGGGGAACCTCATCAAAGAGCAGGCCGCCGCCCTGGACTCCCTTTCCCCCAAGGCCCTGGAAGAGCTTATGAAAATTCAGGACACCATTCTGAAAACAGCCCAGCCCAAACCCCAAAGGGCGCCCAGAAAGAGGAAGGAAACGATTTCGTGTGCAACAATAAACTAATGATAAAATGGAACACTCAGCAGAAGAAATAGAAAAAGCGAGGCTTCAATATCAGAAGCTAAAGGGCAAAAACAAGACCCTATTCAAACAAGGTTGTATTGAATCTCATGAACAGGAACTGACCGAATTACAGGAGCAGCATAGACCAGACCTGATTGATTTTTATTACGACTCACATATGGGGGTTTGGGTTCTCAAGACCATTGACAACATGGAAGGTGATGAGTTTGAAACTAAGTATGATTTGCTTGACCATGTTGTAAACGGTGCCACCATCTACTAAAACCTAATGATTATGGAAGCAGAAACTAAGCCTGAAATAGAAGTAGGGGCGGTTTATAAGGTGACCGTTATTCACCTCAATAAAGCCCGCCAGATATGGGTCAAAGTTTTACAAAATGATGGATGTGTGTATGGGCAGAAGTGTATGGTTGTAGGAGGTGAAACAACCAAGAAACTATTGCATCATGGTTTAATTCGCTGTATTCGTGATGAACGATTTAAACCGGAAAATGAGATAAAAGGGCTCAGACACACAAAGTTTGATTTTTAACTAATGATTTTAAAATAGGTCTAAAGGCCTAATTTTTACTTACCTCATGGAATCTACCATCCGCATCTCAGAAGCCCGCATCCAGTCAGCCAGCGTTGTTTGGTTTAAGAACACCTACCGCGAATTGCGCGACCTCTTCTACCAAAACAAAAACGACGGCCACAAGCACAAGGCCACCGCTGCCACTGACACGGCAATGGGCCTCACCGCTGGAATCCCAGATACCTACCTGGCTGTTCCACGTGGTGGCTGGCACGGTCTGTACGTGGAGTTCAAGCGCCCGGGCCAGAACCTTTCTGACAGCCAGAAGAAAGTAATCCCTCAGCTGCAGGCCCAGGGTTACCGGGTGGAGGTCGTCACCACTGAGGAACAGTTCCGCATGCTCATCTATGAATACCTGTCACTACCGCATGGAACCACTTAGGCCCTCCCAGGAGTTTCAGGCATTGATAAACCAGTATTCCAAAAGCAAGGTACGCCGGGTGGCCGCTGCCCTTCAAGACACCGAAAGGCTTTTCCGCTCTCCACTCTACCACTACTTCGCCATCACGCCCCAGGAGGCCGCCAACTACCTCTGGACCGTCCGCAAGTGGGACAGCGACGCCCGGCACCTTGCCCACATACTGCAGCTTATCCAATCCCGCCGCCCCCAACCTACCGAGCGCCAGCTCGCCGCCGCCTAACACCACCACCATCCAACCCTTACGATATGCAATTAGCTCTACTACCGGCAGCACCCCAGCTGCTGCACGTGAGACTCTCGCGTGCCATCAAGACCCGCATGGCCTTCACCATGGCAGACTACCGCTTCATCCTGGCCAACTACACCCATGGGTGGTACCGCGCCCACCAGGTAGCCGCCAAGCTCAACCGTTCCACCAAGTCCCTGGAACGGTTCATTGAGCGTCACCCGGAACTGCAGAAACACCCCCGAAAAAACTAAGGGGAATTTTCGTAACCCGGCCCTTTTACCTTGGTAGCTTCACATCCTATGAAGTCACAAGCAAGCGACCAACCTAAAGAAAGCAGCCATGAAGAAGTAGCAATGGGAAGGCCAACTCTGTATAGTACGGAGTTGGCCACAATCATTTGCTCCCTACTCATGGAGGGTATGAGTCTCAGGAAAATATGCGAAATTGATGGCATGCCTTGCCTTTCCTCAGTTTGCAGTTGGCTGGCCTCACCTTCTCACAAAGACTTTCTGGAGCAGTACACGCGTGCGCGCGAAGTGCAGGCTGAGCTACTCGCCGATGAGATTGTGGATATCGCCGACGACAACTCCAGAGATGCGGTGTCAAACAGCGGCGCGATTGAACGCAGCAAAATCAAAATTGATGCGCGCAAGTGGGTTGCCTCAAAGTTGCTGCCTAAGAAATATGGCAATCAGCAGCAGGTCAATATTGACGGCGGCGTGAACATCACCTGGAAAGAAGAGCGCACCTATGAGGCTGACGATAAAGCAGACTAGGGCGCTGGATATTCTGGAAGACCAAGTGACCACAGAGCTGCTGTATGGCGGTGGGGCAGGCGGGGGCAAGAGTGCCCTTGGCTGCTATTGGCTTTTGAAGAATTGCCTGCGTTACCCGGGCACCCGCTGGCTCATGGGACGCTCCAAGCTCAAGAGTCTGAAGGAAACGACGCTCAACACCTTCTTTGAGATTTGCAAGCTTCAGGGCGTGTCTACCGCCGTCTACCGCTATAACCAGCAGGACAACATCATCTACTTCACCAACGGCAGCCAGATCATTCTGAAGGACCTGTTCCTCTACCCCAGTGACCCCAACTTTGACAGCCTCGGCTCACTGGAGATCACCGGCGGTTTTGTGGATGAGTGCAACCAGATAGTGCAGAAGGCATGGCAGATCGTGAAGTCCCGCATACGCTACAAGCTGGATGAGTTCGGGCTTATCCCAAAGCTGATGGGCAGCTGCAACCCGGCCAAGACCTGGGTCTATACCTACTTCTACAAGCCGGCCAAAGAGAAGCTTCTGGAGCCCTTCAAGAAGTTTGTGCAGTCGCTCCTGTCTGACAACCCCTACGTGTCAAAGCACTACCGGGAGAACCTGCTCACACTGGATAAGGCCAGCAAGGAAAGGCTGCTCTTCGGCAACTGGGAGTACGAGAACGACCCCGCTAAACTGATGGACTATGAGAAGATTATTGATTGCTTCACTAACGATTTTGTGCTACCTGGTAAGAAATACATCACTGGCGACATTGCTCGCTTTGGAGCTGATAGCTCGGTCCTTCTGCTTTGGAGTGGTTTTCGTGTTGTATCAATACAGGTGCTTAAAGGTGCAAGCGTCCCTGAAGTTGCTGACGCTGTTAGACAGATGGCAAAACAGCATAGTGTACCGCTATCGCAAATTGTTGTCGATGAAGACGGAGTAGGTGGCGGTGTCAAAGACATCCTCAAGTGTAAGGGTTTCCTGAACGGATCTAAGGCGCTGAAGGGTGAGAACTATGTCAACCTCAAGAGCCAGTGCTACTACAAACTGGCAGAGCGGGTTCAGCGCTCAGAGGTCTTCGTTGAATGCCCAGACCCTGCCATTCGGGAAAAGCTAATTGAGGAGATGGAGCAGGTGAAGCAATACAAAATGGATAAGGACACTAAAAAGGCAGTGATGCCTAAAGACAAGGTGAAGGAGATTCTGGGTCGCTCACCTGACATCTCAGATGCGCTCATGATGCGCGAATACTTTGAGCTTACTACATCATCATTCGGCTACGCATAACCCAAGGGAAATTATTTAGGCTGTTTTATAAAAAACAGGCCAAATAAATGATAGCTGTTTTCTGAAAAACAGGCCAAATAAAATACCTCAAATCTATGAAGACCATCACCCTCACCGATTCCGAAGGCGCCAAGATCACCGGCCGCCTGCCCACCGGCTGGCACGAGGTGCCGCTCGCTGCCTGGGTCAATTATCACACCGCCATCAAAGGCAAGCCCGCTGGCATGGAAGGAATCCTCTTAGTCTCCTGCCTGACCGAGCTACCCTCAGAGATATTGAGCGCAGACGTATCGCTCATGCTACCCATCATGGAACAGATGCCTTGGCTCGGCCAACTCCCGGACCCTTCGCCGCTGCCGTTCTTCTCGCATGAAGGCCGGCTCTATGACCACGTGGGGAATCTGGACAGGGTAGACGCCGGCCAGTTTGAGGCGCTGCTCTCCTTCCTAGAAACCGCCGAAGGTGACCCGCTCAGCGCCGCGCCGATGCTGCTGGCGGTGCTCTACAAAGAGCAGGGCACCGTGCAGGACGCCGCCACCGTAGCCCAGGCCGCTGAGACCTTCGCCGCACTGCCCATGTCCACCGCCTGGGGGGCGCTGTCTTTTTTTTTGACCAGCTCAGCGAGACACGCCGCGCACATCGCCATGTATTCCCGGCACCGAAGTCAGGCGCTGCAGACGATGCGGGAACTGGAAACAACTCTGGCTGGACCTTCACCGACGCGCTCTTTGCGCACTGCAAGGTGGTTGGTACGGAAATTTATACGCTCCGCACGCGCAACGCTGGAGAAGTCCTAGAGGCCATGGAGTGGGAGATGAAAAATAACTCCCAGGCAAAACTGTAATAAACCCGCCCTTCTGCATTACCCCTATATGCAAACCCTTACGACTGCCAATGCAAACCCTTGAAGACGTAATCGCCTACCTGGAAGGGGTGGCCGACCGCTATGCGCCGGTGGCTTCCTTCGCCTTTGGCTTCAGTGATGAGCAGGGGCTGGGCGGCAACACCGTCTACCCGCACCTGTTTATGGAAGCCGAAATGGAGGTGAGCGAAACCAACCCGGGCCTTGCCGGCTACTCTACTGCCTTGCTCTTTCTGGTGCTGCCTCAGCAGCAGGGCACCCAGCCCGGCACCAGGTCAGAGCGGGCCTTGCTCAATGAGACCAAGCAGTACGCCGATGAGTTCATTGAGATACTCAGAATGGAGGAGGTGCTCTACTCGCTAAAGGCCACCAGCTGGCTGAGCCTTTCGCAGCATGGACCAGACAGCTCCTACGGCTGGCGGGTGGAGGTGTCCTTTGAGGCCATGAAGCAGTTAGACAGAAACGATATTAAAACGCGGTTTACCCCCTTAGCATAATGACAGAACAGGAAATCATAGAGGCGATTGCGCTCATCAGAAACGAGACCGAGGCCGGAGCCAACAGCAAGATCAGGATAGCAGACCTTCTGGAGGCACTGCTCAACCTGAACCGTCCGGAACGGGTGCAAAAGGATTTGGTTGGACTGAACCCCATCTGGTCTACCGAAGAGGGACAGACCGCCAACATCACGGCGGCAGGTGGGAATGTGAACCTGATCTTCTCACCGCACCGGGTACCCATGTACGCCGTCCTGAACATCACCCAGCAGGAAGGGGCCAGAACCCTAATGATCAACGGTGACGCCGTAAGTATTGACCCTGCCGCTGGGGTATGTACCAGTGTGGGTATTCTCACCAATGGGGTGGTGACAAAATATTACCCTGACTACAGTACTGCCAATTCTAACACTGGCGGCGGCAATACTACGCCTGCCGCCCCTACTGTAACGGCAGATGATGCCGCCAACACCCTTTCCGCCTCCCATGCGCTGGGTACCTCTGAGATTGTGGTGAGCACCAACGGCGGGGCCTATGTAGCCTATGCCGGGACCATCAACGTGGGAGATGTGGCGCGTGCCGCCGGTTACTGGAAATTTAAGGTGAAGGCCGCAACCGGCAGAAACGAATCTTCTGTTGCCAACTCCCCCGCCTTTACCGTGGCCCCTGCTGGCAACACCACCCCGGCAGCGCCTGCCTTCACGGCCTTTGACGATACCGCCAACACAGTCACATTGGTGCCTGCCAGCGGTGTACCTATGACAGATTACCGGTGGTACATCACAGCAGAGGGGGCAAGCCAGGCGCAGGCCGTGCCTGCTAACGGGGTGATTTTGGTGGGCAATATTGAGGGCAATATTACTGCCTACTCTGTTGCCAGTGGCACCCGCAACCAAAGTCCTAACGCGGTTTCTGGTGGTTTCACCACCACCACGGAGAACCCGCCAGCGGGGGGGATTGAGTACAGCCGCTACTACTCTGATTACACCATGGAGGACGCCAATATCACCACTACAGGCACCGGGGCGGATAGGGTGATAGTTTCCATCAACAACAAAACGGCCACCTCTACGGAGTTCACGGACTTGGTGGTAGACCCTAGCGGAACGGGGCCAAAGGTGGTGGCTAACGCGCTGAATGGATACCAGGGGATTGAGATAAGGACGGGGGATAAGTTGCAATGGAACAGCGGGGAGGCGCATTTCAAGCCGCTGACGGTTGTCTCTGTCTGTATTCTCCTAGAGCAACGTGCCTATGGGTACATGCAGCACTGTTCCACCATGGCCTACGGGGTGAATGGTCTGAAACCTTACATGGTGGGCGATAACAACACTGTACTGGAATCCTCGGTAGGGGTTCAGGTAGGTGTACCTTTTGTGTTTTTGAAGGAGTTCAACGCCGGGGCCCCAGGCACCGCCAACGGGAAATTATATGTAAACGAGGTAAAGGGGGCAGATGGCCCGGTAGGGGATGCGGACACGAATGTAACGCTCCAGCTTTATGAATCCTCCGGGCTTTCCGCGCACTACATGCTGTTGGAACACAGGCTGCTGAAAGTGGTTTTGACGGAGGATGAAAAGCAGGCGGTTATAGAGGAGTTAATGGCTAAATACGCAATCTCATAATGATACGCGCTGTTATAAGCCTAATGGAAAAGGGCCATAGCGCGACCCTTTCCCAACCGCCCGCGCCCGTAGGAGGTGACTTTACGAAAAACGTGCGCGTGGTGCCCTATTCGCAGCAGCAGACGGAGAGGTATACCGCCTTCGGGTTTGCCATGCAGACCGGGGCGGATAGGATCACCTACATCTGTAGAGAAGGTATCAGCCAGACGGAGCCGGACGGTTCGCACTCCTACGCCCACATGTACAAGGGTGACACGATGCAATTTCATTATTACCCTAGTACGGATACGTTTTCTGAAAAAACCACCATTGACACCGAGCCTGACCGCGATTTAAGTGACTGCTACGGCGGCGCGATGGACAACGGGAAGTATGTGTATTTCTCCTCTAAAAGCCCCGTGGCCATACGGTATATTTCTACCGCCCCGGAAACACCGGGGAATGCCGAGCCTTTCTTAAGGATTGCCAATGATGATAACCTGAATTGGGGCTCTAGAAGATACCTGTTCACCGACCCCGGCGCCAACAACGTGCCAGAGGTCACGCAGTCTTGCAGCACGTTCGGCCCCATCACCAAGGGGGATGCGCCGGGGGAGTACCTTATAGGGTTCTTCCAGTTCGGCTATACGGCGGGTTCGCCGGGCCGGGGCTGGTGCATCAAGACCACCGACTATTTCCAGACGTGGACTTTCCATAAAATCCACGAAAGAAGCGGGTTCTCTGAAATCCAGGTCCTGCACATGGGCCAAAACAGGGTAATGGCCCTTTTGCGCTTTGACCAAGGGGCCACGGTGGTAGGGTTCAAGTCTACGGACG